>CAZHCM010000094.1:0-8031 GCA_964531005.1 uncultured Sangeribacter sp.
GTTAGGCATATAAACGGCGTGATAAGCTTCGATAGTGCAGTAAGATTTCAGAACGGGGGGCCGTTGCCGGCGCCGAAGGTCTTCAGGATGAGTCCCTTCAGCCCGGGGGTGTGGAAGAGGTGCTTGACGATATGCTCCGGTATGCCGGGGAAGAGGTCGACATACATCACGTTGGTGTCCATGTCGTAGTGCACCTTGAGCGGCTTTTCGGTGTCGGGGCGCAGGAGGGCGTCGCGGTTGAACTGTATGCCGAGGCCGATGGTGGCCAGCGGCTGGTAGTTGTTGCTCTTGAAGGCGTCGAAGTTGTCGGCGCTGTGCTTGGTGCTGCGGTTGCCGCGCCAGAGATAGTTCTCGAAGAGGATCGCCACCTCCTTGACCGTCTGCTCGCCGTCGCGCTCGCGCGCCGCGGCCACCTGCAGGGCGGCGATGAGGTTCTCCTCGCCGTCGGTGCGCACCTCTCCGATAGGGAGCTGCGACCCGGTGATGATGACCGGCTTGGCCAGGTTTTCGAGCATGAAACTCAGCGCCGAGGCGGTGTAGGCCATGGTGTCGGTGCCATGAAGCACCACGAAGCCGTCATAGTTGTCATAGTTGTCTTCAATCACCTTGGCTATCTCCCCCCAGTGCCCCGGATTCATGGCCGAGGAGTCGATGGGGAGGGCGAAGGGAAAACTGTCTATGTCGAAGTCCAGCATCTTCAGCTTCGGGACGTTGTCGAGAAGGTGGTCGAAGTCGAAGGGCTCCAAAGCGCGGGTCTCCGGATTCTCTATCATGCCGATAGTGCCTCCGGTGTATATCATCAAAATGCGGGGTCGCGCAGCTATGGTCATCGCGGGTCAGTTTAGTCGGTTAATGGGTTTCAATTCGCTTGTTGCGGCTCTCTCACTCCCGTGGGGAAGTTTGACACTGCAAAATTAGCAAATTGTCACCATACTACCAAATAATTCCCGAATTTTTTGAGGCTGTTCGTTCATTTTTCCACATCTAACTCTCCAAATTCATCAATAATGCGGGTAGGATAGTAAATTTCTGTAAAAACCAGCACTTGAGGGTGCACATTTCTACCGGAATCCCTCAGCATGACCGTTTCCCAGCCCAAAAGATTGGCTTGCAGGAAGTCTTTGGCAGGGTTGTCGCCGACGTAGACCATCCTTCTTGCTTCCGGATGCAGCCGCATGAAGTGCTTGAAAGGCTCGGGACTATGCTTGTCGTGACCCCGTTCCCCGGAGATGTAGAGATGCTCCTCATCCACGTATCCTGTCAATCCGAGGCTTTGCAACTTGTTACGCTGTGTTACGCTCCTCCCATCGGTGATGATGCCAATGGGAATTCCAGCTCCCCTTAGACGGTCAAGCAGTAAACTTGCGCCGGGGACAAGGGCGTACCCGGAGTCTGGCATATGCTCGCGACATGCGCTTACCACCCTCTTCATATCCACTTCCACTCCACGTCTCCTTGCCAGGTCTTCAAGGGCGGAGTAGTGGTTGCGTCCTCGATTGGCTGCGTCGTTCATTACGGTGATCGCATCCTCGCTGAAAGCCTCGCCGAAGTCGGCGCACAGCATATCCCGCAGGCTCCGTATGCCCGAAAGCACGAAGTCCCTTTCCGGGGCCAGCGTGTCGTCAAGGTCGAAGACCACGACAGTCTCCACCCCTCTCCTGAACGGCACCTTAGGCATAAGGCCTGAGGCAAAAAGAGAGCGGGGAAAGCAGAAAGAAGGATGATTCATAACTTATTTAAGTAAAAGTCAAAAGTCAGAGGCGCCTGGTAGGGGCGCGGTCTGCCGCGCCCCTACCAGGTAAAAAAGAGGCACCGCGTCTTTGAAGGACGCGGTGCCTCTATGGGTATTAACGATTGAAAATGGATTTCAATCTGTCGGAGGGGTCATTTATTTCACCAGGACCTTGCGGCCGTTGACGATGTAGAGACCCTTCTGGAGGTTCTTCAGCTCGGCTGCGGGCACATTGTGGAGCACGCATACGCCTGTCATTGTGTAGACGGTGACGTTCTCGTCGGCGCTGATGCCGGCCACGCTGGTGTCAGGATTCTGGATGGTGTACTTCAGAACCTGCTCGAGAGAGTTGACACGCGCACCGCTCACGTTGCAGATATAGTAGGCTGCGGGGATCACGACCTCGTAGTCGCCGCCTGTCAGCTGGGTGCCATCGGGCACAGTCAGGGTGAAGCCGGTCTTGTCTGCAGTGAGAGCAGATTTGAGATTGCAGAGCGAAGCACCACGCACTCCATCGATGATGGGATAGAGTCTTGCGTACTTGGTCACATTCTGGAAAGTGGCTATCGGAGTTCCAACGGAGCAGGTGATGACGCTCAGCTCAGTGAGAGTGGAGCCGGATTCGGGATCGGCCACTACGTCCGGACACTTCGGTGCTGTGATCTTGTAGTCCTGGATGTCGAGAGCCTCGTTGGGCCATGCCTTGTTGCCGTAGGTCAGATCGTAGCTGCCGGCGGGCACGATGACGTGCATCACGGTGTAGGGGCTGCCGGGATACGTGTTGTAGACTTCGTCGGGAGTCAGCGTAACCACGTTGCCTTCTGCTGTGATGGTGTAGGTCATGGCGGCGGTGGTGGCGTTGCTTACGCGCAGCTCAGCCTTGGCGCCAGCCTTCACTGCAATGCTCGTGACGTCGTCGTAGGTGATGGTGATGGTCGGCATCTCGTCATAGGTGCCAGCCTCGGGAGTGAGGGTGTAGGTCTGGGTGGGAGCCTCGCTTGCGCCGATGACTGTCCACTTCACCTCGAATGCGTGAGACAGGCTCACCACGCCATTCAGGGTTGCCTTGAAGAAGTTGTCGGGGAAGGTGAACTTCAGGGTGCCGTTCTCGTCGACCCCGGGGTTGAGCTTGAATTCAACTGCCTGCTTGAAGGCCATCAGCTGCTGTACATCGAATTCCTGCACTGTCACGCCGTTCAGGCTCAGGACTGCCTTCTCGGTGCAGCCATCTTCGCCGTCGTTGACGTCAATGTCGATATCGAACAGGTTCAGGACGAGCTTCTTGAGAGAGCCGCCGTCAAGGTTGATCTCGCTGCCGGCTGCGGGGCTGAAGGTGCCTGCGCCCTGCAGGAACTTCAGTGTGGAGGCGCCGGCTGCCTTGCCGTCGACGTTGAATGCTCCGGCCGGTATGGTGATGGTGTATTCGCCGTTGTCGGAAGTCTCGATGCCGAAGTTGAGGGAGATGATGGTGTCGTCAAGCACCTCGATGGCATCCTCGTCGGACATGCTCAGCGATGCGAGAACCTCGGTGCCGCGCTTCAGCACGATGGGATCGGTGGCGTTGCGGTTGGCGGTCACGTTGCCATCCATCAGGAAGGCGTATGCGCCCATGTCGCGTGCCTCTGCGAAGGCGTTGACCTCGGGATCGGCCTGCAGCACATAGCTTACGAAGGTCTCGCCGGGCTCTACGGTGACGGGCTTCTGGGTGACGGTGTAGGTGAACTCGGGCGATTTCAGGGTGCCGTCAAGCACAAACATTCCGGGCTCGAAGGTCACAACCAGCTCGCCTTCGCCGGTGAAGGGCTCTGCGCTCTCCAGGCCGGTGCCGCGGGTGTTGTTGATGAATGTTACGGTGTTGCCGTTCGGTGTGCCGGCCATGATGGTGGACACTGCCGTGCCGTTCCAGGTGGCGGTGTAGACTGCGTCGTCGGAGATCTTCACGCTCTCGAAGCCGGGGAAGGTGATGGTGAAGCTGTTGACGTCGGCGGCCTCGGAGCCGTCGGCGGGATCAGCAGCCCAAGCGAAGGTCTTCTGGGCCACAGTGTAGCGGAAAGTCTGCTCCTTGCTGGTGAACTTGTCGGTGCCGTAATCCTCTGTGTACGCTCCAGCCGGGAGCACAAGCTCGTACTCACCGTCGGCCAAATCTACGGAAAGAACGGGTGTCAGGGTGAAGGACTTCTTGTCGGCGGAGAGGGCACCATCATATGTGACGACCTTGTTGCCACGCTTGCCGTTGACCACGGTATAGAGAGTGGGAATATTACTTGTAAACTGAACAGTGTACAGTTCCTTCTCGCAAGTGAACGTGATCGAGTTCAGGTTCTCGACGGTGGAGCCGTTAGCGGGGTCGGCAGTCACGTTGGGAGCCGAGGGTCTTGCGATCTTGTACTGGTCGAGGGTCTCGGCCACGTTGGGATATGCCTTGCCTGCATAGGTCAGGTCATAGCTGCCGGCGGGAATCTTGACGCTCATCTTGGTGAAGACAGTGCCTCCGTAGGTGGTGTACTCCTCGTCAGGGGTCAGGGTCACGACGTTGCCCTCTGCACTGATTGTGAAGGTCAGGCCGGACGCCGTAGTGTTGTTGATGACCATCTCTGCCTTGGCGCCCTCCTTGACGGTGATGCCCTCGCAGTCCTTATAGGTCAGCTTGATGGTCGGGAACACGTCATAGGAGCCGGCTGCGGGCGAGAGGGTGTACTCCTGCTTCGGGTCTTCGTTGGCGCCCACTACGGTGAAGGTCACGTCGAATGCGGGGGAGAAGCTCTCCACACCGTTGATGGTGGCCTTGAAGAAGCCTGCGGGGAAGGTGAAGTCAAGCTTGCCGTTGGCCTCGATGGCGTTGAAGCTGAAGGTCACGGCGCCCTTGTAGATCGACAGGAGTCGTGCGTCGAAGTCCTTGATCTTCTCGCCGTTGAAGCTCAGCACTGCCAAGTCCTTGCATCCGTTGTCGTAGTCGTCGTTGAGGTTTACTTCGAGGTTTACGCCGGAGAAGGGTGTCAGGACGAGCTTCTGCAGTTTGCCGCCGTCAAGGTTGATCTCGGAACCGGCTGCGGGGTTGAAGGTGCCCACGCCCTGCAGGAACTTCAGGGTGGAGGCGTCGGCCTCCTTGCCGTCGATGCTGAAGACGCCGGCGGGGATGGTCACTTCATACAGGCCGGCTGCGTTGCTCTCAACACCGAAGTCGAGGGAGATGACGTTGTCGTCGAAGGTGGCGACTGCGTCATCGTCGGCGGGCTGCACGGAGCCGATCATCGTGCCGTTGAGAAGGAGGTTGATGGGCTCCTCCACGTCGCGGTTGATGGTCACGTTGCCGTTCATTACGAAGGCGTAGGTGCCCATGTCGCGGGGCTCTGCGATGGCGTTGACCTGCGGGTCGCTCTGCGAGATGTAGGTCGAGAAGGCGTCGCCGGACTCCTGGCCGACAGTGGGATCCTGGTTGACGGTGTAGGTGAACTCGGGGGAAGGCTCGGTGCCGTTGAGCAGGAACATGCCTTCATCGAAGGTGACTGTCAGGACACCCTCGCCGGTAAACTCAACCTCCACGCCCTCCAGTCCCGAGCCACGGGTTTGGTTTTTGAAGGCGACCGTGTTGCCGTTGGGCCTGCCGGCCATGATGGTGGACACTGCGTTGCCGTTCCAGGTGGCGGAGTACGTGGCGTCGTCGGAGATCTTCACGCTCTCGCATCCGGGGAAGGTGATGGTGAAGTCGTTGACGTTGGCTGCCGTGGAGCCGTTGGCGGGGGTAGCCACCCAGTTGAAGCCCTCCTCATGGGGATCCTCGCCCACCCAGAGGGTGTACTTGATCTCAGGGGAGTCGTAGCCGTCAGACATCACGAAGTACCCCTCAGGGACGGTCAGCTCCAGCTTGCCGGTGCCCGTAGGATAGCTGCTTCCGCGGGGGACGTTGAAGTAGACGGAGCTACCGCGCATGTTGTAGTAGTTATACGAGGTGGGCTGACCGTTCAAGGTGCAGGTTACTGTGCCGCTGCCGAAGGCCGTGGGGCTGGCACCGTTGAACGTGATGATGATAACGTCGAACTCGTCGACTCTCGATCCGTCGGCCGGGTCTGCCGTCCATGTGACCGGAGACACGGCTGCCGGAGCAACGCTGGCCAGTGCTGACTGGGCCACCGTAGCCGTCACCGCGCCCGCGCCCAATGTGAGCAGACTGGCAAGGAATAAGGGAAATTTTTTCATCTACGATTGGTGTTAGTGAGTAAAAATGAAAATCATGGCACAATATTACCAAAAATTATCACCATTTGCAAATCATTTCACCATTTTATCGTAGAAATACACCCAATTGACCAATAATCCACCTTTTACGCCAAAAAAATATCCTCAGGGAAACGCCTCTCCCCCAGTTCTTTGCAAAATGAAGCTATCTCTCCCCTTTCAAAAGATTCTCCGGGGGATTGATGAGAAAGACCCTCTCGGTGGCGCGGGTCAGGGCCGTGTAGAGCCATCTAAGGTAGGAGATGTCAAGGTTTTCGGGGCGCAGGCCGGCCATGTCGATGTAGACGTGGCGCCACTGCCCTCCCTGCGCCTTATGGCACGTCACGCAGTAGGCGTACTTGGCCTGCAGGGCGTTGAAATAGGGGTCTGTCTGCGCGGCCATGATCTTCTCGTAGTCCCCCTTCCCTTCCTGGGCCGCGACGACGTGGGTGAAGAAGCGGTCCATCTCCACTTTCGGTATCGACGGGCCCTCCGTCATCAGCGACCTCAGCATCAGGTTGGCCTGCAGGCGCTCCTCCGTGGCGGGAAGGTATAGCTCCACCTCCGTGAAGAAGCGCCCGTACTTCTTCTCTGCCCTGCCGACCCATTCCACTACGGCCACGTCGCCGTTGGCTATGAAGGATTTCAGCTTGTTCTGCGCGCTCCAGTAGTAGTCGTTCTTGCTGATGACGAGGCGGTCCCCCTGCTGGAGGGGGTTCTCTGCATACATCACCTGGTTGCGTATGGCCAGGTTGTAGTCGTTGGCGCGCTTGTTGCTGCGCGTGATGATGAGCGTCTCCTCGGGCCCCACCTTGCTCCAGGAGCTTGAAAGGAGGTCGGGGAGTTCGTAGCCGTCGGCTATCCTCACGTCGTCGAAGCCCTCGACGTCGAGCTGCGGCAAGGCGACGGGCAGGGGGCATCCGGGGGCCGAGAGAGGCACCGGTGGCGTCGGGGGCTTGGGGGCGTTGACGAAGACCCCGCTGGTGAATATGGAGGGGATGGCGGGCTTGGCTGGGGGCGCTTCCAAGGCCCTCTTCAGGGCGCGGCGCACGATGCCGGCGTTGTGCAGGATGCCGCTGTCGCGCCCCTGGCGCACGGGCTGGTCGAGGTTGAAATAGACGGGGTCGAGGTTGAAGGTGTTGAGCCGGGAGAGGTTCATGGCCGGCGAGTCCTCCTGGCCCACGGGTGGGAGCTGCGCCTTGTCGCCCAGGAGCACCAGGCGGCACCCGGGGCCCGAATAGACGTATCTTATCAGGTCGGCCAGCAGCGACCCTCCGGCGGGGGAGTCGGTGATGAGCGACGCCTCGTCGACGACGAACACCGTGTCTCGGTCGCGGTTGGGCGACAGGCGCACCTCTCCCCCGCCCCCTCCCGGGGCGTCCTGCTGGTGATAGATGCGCCTGTGGATGGTCGACGACCTCCCCCCCGCCATCCCGCCGGCCACCTTGGCCGCCCTGCCGGTGGGGGCGAGCACCACGGCCTTGATCTTGCTGTCGGCGAGGGCCTTGACGTAGGCGCCGATGACGGAGGTCTTGCCCGTGCCTGCATAGCCGTTGAGCACGTACACGCCGTTGGGGGGCGCGCAGGTGGTGAAGGTGGCTATCGACATGATGAGGTCGCGCTGACCCGGCAGGGGGTCGAACGGCAGATGCTTCAGGATCTGGAGGGCGAGTTCGCGGTTGGTGGGTGCCATTGGGGGGTGTCGGATGATGTTGTGACGCAAAATTAATAAATTAAGTTAAAGATATGATAGATGTAAGCGGATTTTTTGTTAACTTTGCAGACGCAAAACCAAAGGTTCAGGTCACCGTGGAAGCCCGGGCGAGCCGGGTCTCCCGAATTATCAGGTAAAAAAAGAAACTACAAGACACATAAAACTATAACCATTTTATAGACATTAGCAATGAAAATCGAAAAGATCATTGGCCGTGAAGTCCTTGACTCGCGCGGCAATCCCACAGTTGAAGTCGACGTAATCCTCGAAAGCGGCGTCATGGGCCGCGCAGCCGTGCCGTCGGGTGCATCCACCGGCGTCAACGAGGCTCTTGAGCTGCGCGACGGCGACCCCAAGCGCTACATGGGCA
>CAZHCM010000095.1:0-7783 GCA_964531005.1 uncultured Sangeribacter sp.
CCACCAGCTCATGCTCGGCCTCGGGAAGGTCGAAGGGGCCGCGGTTGGTCTCGGCCGTGGCTGCCACGATATAGATCAGGAAGGCGATGATGGCGGGGATGTGTCCGCGGAAGAGGAACCATGCGCTCTGCTGCTCTGCGACGAGCTGCGTGATGTCCATGGTGCCTGCGAAGACCACGATGGTGATGAGGGCCAGGCCCAGGGAGATCTCGTAGGACACCATCTGTGCGCCGGAACGCATGGCGCCGATCAGGGTGTACTTGTTGTTGGAGGCCCATCCTGCGAGCAGGATGCCCAGCACGCCCACGGACGACACGGCGAGGATGAAGAAGATGCCTATGTTATAGTTGATGATCTGCAGGCCGTTGCCCCACGGCAGGCAGGCGAACATCACCACCGATGACGTGATGATGATGTAGGGGGCGAGCTTGAAGAGGAAGCGGTCCGTGCCCTTGAGGGAGATTAGCTCCTTGAGCAGGATCTTGAACATATCTGCGAACACCTGCATCAGGCCCCAGGGACCCACACGCATCGGGCCGAGACGGCACTGGAACCATGCGCAGAGCTTTCTCTCGTACAGGATATAGAAGATGGCGAGCAGCGCGTAGGCGAGCAGCACGCACACACCGATGATGACGCACTCGATGAGCACTGCGGCCCAGTCGGGCATGCATCCCGTCAGCAGATCGTTGACCCAATTGGTGACTATGCCAAAATCAAACATGATTGTCGGGTGATATTGTTTAGTTAGTTAGCATCCTTCCGCCCGCCCCTCCTGAGAGAGGCGCGCGGAAGGCTATGGTTGAGATTATCTGTCAATGTCGGGAATCACGAAGTCGAGCGCGGCTCCGATGGTGATGAGGTCGGCGATCATGTTGCCGCGGCAGCAGAGGTCCATGACGCCCACAAGGTTGAAGCAGGGGCTCTGGAAGTGCACGCGGTAGGGCTTCTTGTCGCCGTCGGACTCGATGTAGACGCCGAATGTGCCTCGGCTGGCCTCCACCTGCTGGTACCAGCGGCCGACGGGGAGCTTGATGATCTTGGGCACCTGCGCGCGGATCGGGCCTTCGGGGATGCGGTCCACGAGCTGGGCCAGGATCTTGACGCTCTCCTCGATCTCGCGCATGCGCACCATGTAGCGGGCGAAAGAGTCGCAGCCGTATTCGAGCACCTCCTCGAACTTGACGTCCGGATACGCCCCGTAGGGGTGTTTCTTGCGGCAGTCGCAGCTCCAGCCGGATCCGCGTCCGCTCGGGCCGGTCACGCAGTAGTTGATGGCGTCCTCGAGGGGCAGCATGCCGACCCCTTTCAGGCGGTTCTGGGCGATGACGTTGCCGGTGAAGACCTTGTGATATTCCTTCAGGCGCTCGGGCATGATGTCGATCAGGGCCTTCACGTCCTTGACGAAGTCGGGATGGAGGTCGGCTATCACGCCGCCGATGACGTTATAGTTCATCGACATGCGCGCGCCGCAGGTCTTCTCGAAGATGTCGAGCACCTGCTCGCGCTCGCGGAAGCCGTAGAAGAAGGCGGTCGTGGCGCCAAGGTCCATGGCTGTGCAGCCGAAGGCCAGCAGATGTGAGGATATGCGCATCAGCTCGTCCATCATGGCGCGGATGACCACGGCGCGCTGGGGCACCTCGAGGCCCATGGCCTTCTCGATGCACATGCAGAGGCACTCGCGGTTCTGATGGGCCGACATGTAGTCCATGCGATCGGTGAAGTGCAGGATCTGGGGATAGCCGAGGTCTTCGCAGAGCTTCTCGATGCCACGGTGGATATAGCCGGAGACGACGTCGACCTTGGTGACGGTCTCGCCGTCGACGGCGCAGCGGAAGCGCATCACGCCGTGGGTCGAGGGGTGCTGGGGGCCGACATTGACCACATAGTCGCCGTCCTCGAAAACGCGTCCGGGGACACGCTTGACGTTGCCCTTGGCGTCCTCCACGTAGGAGCAGGTGTCGTCCTCGTTCATCTCGTCGTCGGTAGGGATGGGGTTGAGCTTGGGGTCGGCGTCGTAGTCCTTGCGCAGGGGGAAGCCTTTCCAGTCGTTGCGCAGGAACATGCGGCGCATGTCGGGATGGCCGATGAACTTGATGCCGAAGAAGTCGTAGACCTCACGCTCCTGGAAGAGAGCCACCTTCCAGAGGCTGCTGACGGAGTGGATCATGGGCTCCTTGCGGTCCGGGGCCACGACCTTGACGCACACCACGTCCCAATGGTGGGAGGTGCTCGTGAGATAGTAGACCACGCCGAAGGCGTCCTTCCAGTCCATGCCGACCACTGCGGTCAGCACGTCGAAGTCCAGGTCGCGGTCCTCCTTCATGGCCTTGGCCAGGGGGAACCACTCCTTGTCAGCCACGTTAATCTGCAGGTACTCGCCCTCCTCGAAAGTGGCCGAGGGGCAGATGGCGCTGATTTTTTCCTTTATGTCGTTCATTGCTCTATGCTGTCTTGTGATCAGTCAATCTGGCCTTTCTCCTCGGGGTGCTTGGCAAAAAACTCCTCGATCTTCTCCTTGCGGTTGACGCCGCCGAAGAACTTCTGCACCTTGATTTTGCGCTGGAGCTGCATCAGGCCGTAGAAGAACGCCTCGGGACGCGGGGGGCATCCGGGGATATAGACGTCGACGGGGAGGATCTGGTCCACGCCGTTGACTACGCAGTAGGATTTCTTGAAGGGACCGCCCGAGACGGCGCATCCGCCGCAGGCGATGACATACTTGGGCTCGGCGAGCTGCTCGTAGAGGCGCACGAGCACCGGGGCCATGCGATGCACGATGGTGCCCTGCACCATGATGTAGTCGGCCTGGCGCGGGGAGTTGCGCGCAACCTCGAATCCGAAGCGGGCCATGTCATAGCGGGCGGCGCCCAGGCTCATGAACTCGATGGCGCAGCAGCTCGTGCCGAACGTCAGGGGCCACAGCGAGTTGGAGATGCCCCAGTTGATGAGCTGGTCGAGCTTGCCGACGGCCACGTTGGCGCCTGTGGCGTTGAGCTCCTCGACGAGCTTGTCGATATATTCGTTGTCTTTGAAGTCCTCGCGCTTCATCGACTTGATATTCACTTCCATTGCAACGCTCCTTTCCGCCAGGCGTAGGCCAGGCCCAAGATGAGTATGAACATAAAGATGGCGATGCATAGCAGGCCCTGTGCGCCAAGGGTGCGGGTCACCACAGCCCAGGGATACAGGAAGACTGTCTCGACGTCGAAGATCAGGAAGAGGATGGCAAAGATGTAGTATCCCGCCTTGAACTGGATCATCGACTCACCTCGCGTCGGTATGCCGCACTCGTACGGCTCCGATTTCTTGACTGAATACGATTTCGGAGAAATCAGTCTGGCTATCAGCAGCGCCGCAAAGACCAGACCGATACCCGTCAGGGTGGCGGTGATGGCCAGGTCGCCGTTGCTTATTCCCATTAATAGATTCATATAATCGTTTTATAATAAATTAGTTAGCTTAACGATTCGCTCACTTGTCGGACGAGTGTGCAGGAATACTGCGCAAAGATACTTAAAATTCCTTAATGACGCAAATATTTTTCCCCTCTTTATCCCACATTTGCATTTTTATGTGTCAGACCCCGTCGACTGCGCCGACAGGGTCTGCTGGATGTCATTTTGCGAGTGTCAATACAGCTTATTGCCCGAGAAATGCGTTCTGGCCTGTAAATTTGCCACTATATTTGCCCGCTACGCTGAACGTGAACGTGGCTGAAGTCAAATCCGATGAGCTGCTTGCCACCGTGATGTCGTTGAATACGAAGGGGGGCAGCGGGGTGGCCTGGGCACCCTCCACGAGGTCGGGCACGATGTTCTTGCCCTCGGCCACGAAGCCTCCGCGGGTCACCTTGAGCGTGAGGCCCTTCACGATCACGGCCGTCAGCTTGGGCATCCCCTCGGCGAAGACGGCGTCATACATGATGACGTCTGCCTTGGAGTTCTTGGCGTCGATGACCAGCCGATAGAGGAAAGGATCCTTGGGGGCGTAGGTCTGCTGCTGCCCCTCCTTGTCGGCATATGTGGTCTGGAGAGTGCCGGAGTAGAAGGAGTCTCCATACATGGTGGTGACGTGATACTTGGCGTCGTAGTTGTAGCTCATGGCCAGATGGGGGGCCACAGAGAAGGTCGATGTGTAGCCGGGCACCTGGACCTGGGTGTTGTAGTAGAAGAAGGGCGTCACCTTGCCCTGCATGCCGGTCACGGGAGCCGACCCTGTCTCTGCCACGTTCCCTTCGGGGGCGCGGAAGGAATACACCTCCCCGTAGCCACCGGTCGAGTTGGTGTAGCCCTGGGCGGTGAAGCCGAATTTCTGTGTGCCGAGGGAATGCTTCGAGCCGTCGATCTCGAGCGAGCTTGTCGAGACGTTCATCGTGCGCTCGGTGAGGTTGAAGAAGATGCCGTAGGAGCCCTCGGTGATGAAGGGAGCCTCGTCGGTGGTCACCGGCGTGACGTGGTTGAGCAGCATGAAGGTCACGCGCGTGGTGCGCACCTCGTCGTTCTTGCTGGAGCAGGAAGTGAGCGCCAGCGCGGGGAGCATCAGCGCCATGCCCCATTTGAGAAGATTCTTTTTCATATTATATAGGTGTGTTTAGTTGTTTCTGTTTTATTTCCATTGGTCAGAAGGAGTATCTCACGGTCACGCCGCCCGAGGCCGGCTTGCCCCGCTGCACAAACTCGTTACCCATCGACATGAAGTAGAAAGTGTTGTAGCGGGTGCCTGTCAGGTTCTTCCCCCAGAGCTGGATGCTCACGCCGCTGCGCGTGGTCAGCGTGACGGTCGCCCCGAGCAACGCGTAGAGGTTCTGGCGAAGGGTGTTGGATTCGTTCCACCAGATGTCGCCGGTGGCACGGAGGTTGATGTCGGTCACCACGCTCTCCACTTGCCTGCCGGGGAAGGTGACGGTCCAGAGTCCCTGCAGGAAGATGGTGTTGGAGGGTGCGTAGGGCACCCGTTTCCCCTTGTAGTCGGCGTGCCCGTCATTAAACTCGACGAAACGCGCGTTGGTGTATCCGTATGAGGCATTCAGCGTCAGGGCGTCGGAGATGTCCCAGGCTCCGGACAGCTCGCCGCCCCAACTGCGCGTCTTTCCGGCATTGGTCATTATGCGGCCTGTGGTCGTGCCGTCGGGAAACATTGTCAACTGCTGGTCGCGGCAGGCGATGTAGAAGAGGGCGGCGTCCAGGCGAACCGCTCCCCCACCCCATTGCGTGTGGGCGCCAATCTCGTAGTTCCAGCTCGATTCGGGGCGGTATCCGACCACGTCGTCCACGTCATACCGTCCTCCGATGCCCATTATGTTCATCACGCGCTGCTGGAGCACGTCGCTGAACATCTGGGTGTTGAACCCTCCCGTCTTATAGCCGCGCGAGACATTGGCGTAGACGTTCGACTCTCCCTCGCCCAGGTCGCGCACCACTCCCACGCGCGGCAGCAGCATCCAGTATTCGCGTGAGAGGCGCCCGCGGTCGTCTATGTCGAGAGGCACATGGCGATACGGCTTCAGGTCTGCGACATCCCCTGCGGTGATCTGCCCTGTTGGGTTCTCATATATTGTATAGGAGGTGGAGCAGAAACTATGGTAGTCCATTGCCGAGCGCTCGTAGTCGAGGCGCAGGCCGGCGCTGAGATGCCAGCCGCCGAGGGTGAGGCGCGACTCGTGGTAGAGGGCCGCACCGAGGGTGGTGATGCCGAACTCGCTGTTGAGCGGGAACTCGCGTGTGTCCCAGGCTATCGGGTAATAGGGGTTGGCGTCGTTGCGATGCGACTCTATGAGCTTGGCTATACCGTCGTCCTTGAACGTCACGGGGGCGTTCATGGAAAGATGCTTCCAGAAACCAAAGAGACCAGCGGTCCATTGGTAGGAGCCTCCCGAGCGTGGCGAGCGGAACACCAGGTCCTCCGTCAGGCCCGTCTCACGCTTCTTCTGCGTCAGCGTGAAGTATGACTCGGGGAGGAAATCCTGGTCCAGGGTCATGTTGTCGTCTATATATTGGAGCGACGTGACGGAGGTGACGTTGAAATGGTCGTGGTTTTTAGTGACAGTCAACCCGTCGGCGAGGGTGAAGCGATGATAGAAGCAGGTGTCGTTGTAGGCTATTCGCCCCGTCTCGCAATACTCGTAAGGGTATCCCGACTGTCGGAGCCAGGATAGCGATAGCACGTTGGTGAGGCGCAGGTCGCGCCTGGGTCGCCATTCCACCTTGCCGCGCAATCCGCCCGAGACCTCCTTGTCGGTCTTGGCGTGCGTCTCCTCGTTGCGGAACGTACCTGCATTCCACGATGCGTTTCCGGTCAGGGACACGGCGGTCTTGGTATTGAACATATGATACCATCCCAGGCTGGCGCGCGCCGAGGGGGAGGTGCTCCCTTCGGCCATGATGCGCCATCCCTGATAGCGGAAGGGGGAAAGGGTGGATACTGAGATGAGGCCGCCCATCGTGTTGCGCCCGAACAGGGTGGACTGGGGGCCGCGCAGCATCTCGACGCTCACTATGTCGGCGACGTCGAAATCGTAGGCATCCTTGTTGAGATAGGGCACGTTGTCCACCACCAGGCCCACGGCCGGCTGGTCCATCCTCGCCCCAATGCCGCGCACGTAGATCGAGGAGGTGATGCGCGATCCGTAGTCGGGGATGTAGAAATTGGGCACGACATCCGATATCCCCTTGATGGAGACGGCGTCGAGCCGCTCCAGCTCGGGACCACCGATGAGAGTGACGGCTACGGACTCGCCGCGAAGACGCTCCTCGGTCTTGAGGGCGGTGATGCTTATCTCGCTGAGCGTCACTGTGTCACGACGCTCAGCCGCGTGCCCGGGCAAGGCCATGGACAAGCCCACGGCCACGACTCCAAGCATGGCCGTCAGCCGCGTCGCCCCAAATCTTCGTTTGCGATTAGCCGGATTAGTCATTCAGATGGTTTTTCGGGTGCAAAACTACTCATTTCCCCGTGCTTCCACAATCCCTATTTATTATGATTTTTACCAGATTTTTTGTATTTTTGCGCCATGAAATCTATCAAGGAAATATACCGCATCGGCACCGAGCCCTCCTCCAGCCACACCATGGGCCCGCGCAAGGCAGCCGAGGACTTTCTTTCCACACATCGTGGAGCGAAGGGTTTTGAAGTGATACTCTACGGCAGCCTGGCCGCCACGGGCAAGGGACACATGACCGACTCCGCCATCTACGACGTGCTCTCAGCCACGGAGCATCCCGTCAACTTCGTGTGGAAGCCGGACACCTTCCTCCCCTACCACCCCAACGCCATGACCATACGCTCGCTCGACGAGCAGGGGCTCCCCACCGACGAGCAGACATACTACAGCGTAGGCGGCGGGGCCATCGAGATCGAAGGGCAGCCTCACGAGGCCTCCTCCGAGATATACGACCTCAACACCCTCTCCGAGATAATGGCCTACTGCGAGAAGACGGGACGCTCCTATTGGGAATATGTGGAGCAAGTGGAAGGCCCTGGCATATACGACCATCTCCGGGAAGTGTGGGAGACCATGAAGGAGGCTGTGGAAAGGGGCCTGCAAAAGGAGGGACGCCTGCCCGGCCCCCTCAATCTTCAGCGCAAGGCCAACGCCTACTATGTGAAGGCGGGGGGATACCGCGACAACCTCCGCTCGCGCGGCCAGGTGTTTGCCTATGCCTTGGCCGTGAGCGAGGAGAACGCTTCGGGGGGCAAGATCGTCACCGCCCCCACCTGCGGGTCGAGCGGCGTGCTTCCGGGTGTGCTCTACCACCTGTGGAAATCGCGCAATTTCCCCGAG
>CAZHCM010000096.1:0-7513 GCA_964531005.1 uncultured Sangeribacter sp.
GGAAGATGAACACCACGAGGAACACCAGGATGAAGGCCTCGATAAGGGTCTTCACCACCTCATGGATCGATGCGTAGAGGAAGTCGTTGACGCTCATGGTGGTCTCAAGCACGAGACCCTTCGGGAGCTCCTTTCGGGCCTGGTCGAGGAACTTGTTGATGTTCTCGATTACCTGCGTTGCATTTGAGCCCGCGCTCTGGTAGACAACGAAGGCCGAGCCCTTGTAGCCGTTGATTTTGGAGCCCATGGAGTAGGTGAGGCGTCCGAGCTCCACCTTGGCCACGTCGCCGAGACGAAGCACCTCCCCCCCTTCTGTGGCGCGGAGGATGATGTCTTCAAACTCCTTCGGCTCCGAGAGGCGCCCCTTGTACTTCATGACGTACTGGAACGTCTGGTTGCCCTGGTCGCCAAACTGGCCGGGGGCGGCCTCGATGTTCTGCTCTGCAAGGGCTGCGGTGACGTCGGCAGGCATCAGCTTGTACTGGGCCATCTTCTTCGGGTCGAGCCATATGCGCATGGAGTAGTCGGCGCCGAATGCGGAGGCGTCGCCCACGCCAGTCACACGCTTCACCTGCGGAAGGATGTTGATGTTGACGTAGTTGTCGATAAACTCTGTGGAATACGTCCCCGTCGGGTCATAGAGGCCGTTGACCATAAGCATGGAGGTCTGGCGCTTCTGGGTGATGACGCCCACCTGGGTGACCTCGGCGGGGAGCTGGCTGTTGGCCTTGGCCACACGGTTCTGCACGTCTACGGCTGCCATGTCGGGGTCCATGCCCTGCTTGAAGTAGACCTGGATCTCGGCAGAGCCGTCGTTGGTGGCCGTCGATACCATGTAGTCCATGCCTTCGGCGCCGTTGATCTGCTCCTCGATGGGGGCGATGACCGAGTTGAGCACCGTCTGGGCGTTGGCGCCGGTGTAGGTGGTCGACACGCGAATGGTCGGTGGTGCAATCGAGGGATATTGCTCGATTGAGATGCTTGACAGGCCGAGCAGACCGAAGATCACGATAAACACCGAGATCACCGTCGAGAGCACAGGCCTATTAATAAATCTGTCTAATTTCATGTGTGGAGTAGTGTTAAAACACGATTAGGCCTTAGCCTTACTTGCCCTGCTGCTGGGCGGGAGCCGCTTCGGTGGCGGACTTCGGGGAGATCGTCATGCCGTCGCGCACGCTGATGCCCACGCCTTCGACCACGATCACGTCGCCCGGCTTAAGGCCGGAGGTGACGATGTAGTTCTTGCCGTCGCTCTGGTCAGAGACGGTGATAGGCGTGGCGTGTACGATGGCGCTGTCGCCGACCACATAGGCAAACTTCATGTTCTGGATATCGGAAGTGGCGCTCTGCGGGATCTGCACCACGTCGCTGGCGGTGTAGGGGAAGAGCACCTGACCGGTGTTGCCGCTGCGGAGCATGCCGTCAGGGTTGGGGAAGAGGGCCTTCACCGTGGCGCTCCCGGTGTTGGTGTCAAGCACGCCGGAAATCGACACGATCTTGCCCCTGTAGGGGTAGAGGACGCCGGTGGCGAGCTGGAGCTGCACCTCGGGCATCCCCTCGATGGCTGTCTTGACGGAGCGTGCGCCGTTGTCGGTGAGGGCCAGTATCTCCTTCTCTGTCATGGAGAAGTAGGCCTCCATGCCTCCATTGTCGGAAAGCATGGTGAGAAGGGTCTGGGGGGATACGAGTGAGCCCTCCTTGTTGTCGATGGTGCCGACGACGCCTGCCGTCGGTGCCTTCACCACGGAATAGGAAAGGTTTTTCTGGGCTGTGACAAGGTTGGCCTGTGCCTGGTGGAGCTGGGCCTTGGCGGAGTTGAGGGCGTCAAGGGAGGTCTGGTAGGCAGACTGGCTGATGATGTTCTTGTCAAGGAGCACCTTGTTGTTGTTGGCGTTGGTCTGGGCGGTGTTTACGTTGGCCTGCGCCACCTCGATGGCTGCGCGCGCAGCGTCTACGGCGGCCTGAAGTTGCACCTGGTCAATGGTGAATAGCACCTGACCGGCTGACACGTGCTGACCCTCACGGACATGCACCTGAGTCAGGAAACCGGTGATCTGGGGGCGGATCTCCACGTCGTTGACACCGTGGAGGGTGGCGGGATAGACAGTGTTCAGCGAAGCGTCTTCAGCCGTTACAGTCATGACGGCCAGCGAGGGGGCCTGCTGTTGCTGCTGCTGTTGATCACCCCCCTTACAGGAGGTGAGAGCCAATGCGCCGAGGGCTACGAAGGCCGCACCGGTACCAAGTTGGTTCAATTTCATACTCGTGTTAATAATAATATGTGATATGTTTTAAGTTTCGTCAGTCCTTCCCCTAATTGCGAAATCAAGGGATGTCTAAATAATACAACAATTTAGTAAGGTACAAAATTACCTAAATCTACCGATTTGGCCAAAAAAAACGCCTCGCCGCGCGTCAATTGGCTAAAAATTCAGTAATTTTGACCAATTGACGCGCGGCGAGGCGTTACTCCGGAGGTATCTTTTCCCAGTATCTCTGAGTAGGTGTGCCGTGCCCTGTGGCTCGTCGCCTCAGGACTCCTTTTCAGGCGATGTCCCGGACGAAGGGCTATCGGAGCCGGGCCCCTTGAAAGGAGGGGGCACGCCCGGATCGTCGTCTTCCGTCCCCTCGTCCCTGTCATCCGAGGGGGAGGCTGTCTTGGGGGAGTCCTTGGGGGAGGGAGCGTGCGACAGACGGGGAGCGTCTTTCTTGTTGAGCTCGATGATCTCGTCTGTGCGCGATTTCCACTTTCTCGGGCCGAGCACGTCCTGCACGTCGTCGTGATAGATCACCTCCCGCTCCACGAGCATGTCACGCAGGCGGTTGTGCTGGGCGGCATACTGGCGTATGATGCTCTTGGCGCGCTCGTACTGCTCGGCGAGTATGCGGGCCACCTCCTGGTCGATGATGCGGGCCGTCTCCTCGGAGTAGGGGCGCGTGAAACCGTAGTCCTGGCCCGTGGAGTCGTTGTAGTTGAGGTTGGGGAGCTTGTCGCTCATGCCATACATCATCACCATCGAGCGTGCGATCTTGGTGCTCTTCTCCAGGTCGTCGCTCGCCCCGGTGCCTACCTGCCCGAGGAACACCTCCTCCGCGGCGCGCCCGGCGAGCATGCCGCAGATGGTGTCGAGAAGGGCCTGGGTGGGTATGATCTGACGGGCCTCGGGAGCGTACCACGCTGCCCCTAAGGCGCGTCCACGCGGCACTATGGTGACTTTCACAAGGGGATTGCCATACTGCACCATCCAGGTGACGGTGGCGTGTCCGGCCTCATGGGTGGCGATGGCAAACTTCTCCTCGTCCGTGATCACGCGCGAACGCTTCTCCAAGCCACCTACGATGCGGTCGATGGCGGCCATGAAGTCGATCCAGGTGACTTCCGGGCGGTTGTTGCGGGCCGCGATGAGGGCGGCCTCGTTGCAGACGTTGGCTATGTCGGCGCCCGAGAACCCCTGTGTCTGGCGGGCGAGCTGCTCGACGTCGAGGTTGGCGTTGACCTTGATGTTGCGCAGGTGGACGTTGAAGATCTCCACGCGGTCGGAAAGCTCGGGGAGGTCGACATAGATCTGGCGGTCGAAACGGCCCGGACGCAGGAGCGCCTTGTCGAGCATGTCGGCGCGGTTGGTGGCAGCCAGGATGATGACGCCGTTGTTGGTGCCGAAGCCGTCCATCTCGGTGAGCATCTGGTTGAGGGTGTTCTCACGCTCGTCGTTGCCCCCCATGTTGGGGTTCTTGCCGCGGGCGCGGCCCACGGCGTCGATCTCGTCGATGAAGACTATGCAGGGAGCCTTCTCCTTGGCCTGCTTGAAGAGGTCGCGCACGCGGGCGGCGCCCACGCCTACGAACATCTCCACGAAGTCGGAGCCAGACATGGAGAGGAAAGGCACGTTGGCCTCGCCTGCCACTGCCTTTGCGAGCAGGGTCTTGCCCGTGCCCGGAGGGCCCACGAGCAGCGCGCCCTTGGGTATCTTGGCGCCGAGCTCCGTGTAGCGTTTCGGGTGCTTCAGAAACTCCACTATCTCCTCGATCTCGACCTTGGCCTCGGCCAGGCCCGCCACGTCCTTGAAGGTCACGTCAGGGGCGTTGTTCTTGTCAAACACCTTGGCTCGCGACTTCCCGACGTTGAAGATGCCGCCGGGGCCGCCACCGTTGCCGGTCATGCGGCGCGACATGAAGTAGAAGAAGATGGCTATGAGGATGATGGGGCCAAAATAGTAGAATATCGACAACATGTCGGAGCCCTTGTCGTAGGTGACGGCGATCTCCGGCTTCCCTTCCTGCTCGAGGGCGGCGTTCCAGGCGTCGATCTTGTCCTGGATCTTGTCGGTGGAGGGGATGTTGGCCTTCAGCTTGGCCGCTCCGTCAAACGATTCGTTGGCCGACATGTGGTTGCGCTTGGCTCCGGCCTCGGTGAGGAAGCCCTCGGCAAGGCCGTTGCGTGAGAAGACGGTGATCTTCTCGAAGTCGCCGGCAACGGCCGCCTTTTCAAAATCTGTCCAGTCCACCTCCTTGGTGGTGGAGTTGTCCTGGAAGTAATAGAGCCCGAAGAGGCAGAGGATGATGAGCGCGTACATCCAATACATGTTGAGCAGAGGGCGCTTGCTTCCTTTGCCTCCTGGCTTCTGGGGGGTGAACATCTGCATGAGATACTGGGGGGATTGGGGATGGGGGTGATGGGTGAATGTCAGTCGAGGTCGGGGATCTTCTCCAAGGGGGCGTCGGCCCAGAGATCCTCCAGGTCGTAGAACTTCCTGACGTCCGGCAGGAAGATATGCACCATTGTCTCGCCGTAGTCGAGCACGATCCACTGCGAGTTGCGATACCCGTCATAGTGGTACGGCTTGCGGTCCGTGTCGCGGTTGACCACCTCGCGGATGTTGTCGGCTATGGCGCTGACCTGGGCGGTGGAGCCGCCGGTGCAGATAATGAACTTGCCGGTGGAAGCCCCCTCGATGCCCGAAAGGTCGAGCACGCTGATGTCGCGCCCCTTGCGGTCTTGCACGGCATCGATGATGAGGGAGGTGATATCCGGCTTATTTTCGTGTGTCTTTGTCATCATAAATGGTTATAATTTGCGGGAGGTCCATTTCGCACTGGGTGAACGGACCTCCCGCAAATTATAACAAAAATGAGGCCAAATTTCCTAAACGGGCTTTAAAATTGTCGCCCCTGGCCTTTAAACTGTCTTAATCCTCGCCGTTGTAGCGGGCCTCCACGACGCTCCAGTCGACGATGTCCCAGAGGCGGCGCAGATAGTCGGCGCGGAGGTTCTTGTAGTCGATGTAGTAGGCGTGCTCCCACACGTCGAAGACCAGCAGCGGGCGCAGCCCCTTGGTCAGGGGGTTGCCGGCGTTCTGTTCCTGGGTGATGAAGAGCTTCCCTTCCTTGTCGGCGGAGAGCCATACCCATCCGGAGCCGAAGAGGGTGGCCCCGGCCTCCTGGAACTTCGCCTTGAAGTCTTCGAAGCTGCCGAACTGCTCGGTGATGCGGTCGCGCAGCTGGCCTGAGGGCTCCTTCTGGCCCGAGGGGGAGAACTGGAAGAAGTAGAAGATGTGGTTCCAGGCCTGGGAGGCGTTGTTGAAGAGCTTGCCCTCGCTCTTGCAGATGATCTGCTCGAGGGGCATCTCGGCGTATTCGGTCCCTTCGATCAGGGAGTTGAGGGTGTCGATATAGGCCTTCTCGTGCTTGCCGTAGTGGTACTGGATGGTCTCGGAGGAGATGACTGGCGCGAGGGCGTCTTGCGCGTAGGGGAGTTTGGGCTGTGTGAATGTCATAGTCTTTAAGATTATCAGATATCAAGGGATTTTTGGCGTGCTTTCTCGTAGACGGCGAGGCGGTCGACGAATCGGCGCGTCTCGGCTGCGATGTCGCGGGCGTCGGCGATGGCCGAGCTTACGGCCAGGCCGGAGGCTCCGGCGCGCATCAGCTCGTCGACGTCGTCGAAGCGGACGTCGCCCGACACGACCGTCGGGGTCAGGATCTCCTTGGCCTGCATCTCGTCGAGGATGGCCTTGACGCCGTCGAGTCCGAGGGGGGAGGCGTCGCAGTCGTCGCAGGCGCGGAAGGGGCGGATGTTGATGTAGTCAACGTCGAGGGAGCGCACGGCCACGACATCGTCGAAGCTGTGGGCCGATACCCCGACCACTGCGGCTGCGCCCAGGAAGACGCGGGCCTTGGAGGGGAGCTCGACAGGATTTAGCGACAGGGCCACGCCCCCGACGTTGAGGGTCTTGGCGAGGTCGACATGGTCGGTCAGAAGCAGGAAGGCCTGCTTGTCAAGACACATCGGCATAATCTCCTCGACCACCTTGGAAATTTCCTCGTCGGAGGCGCCGGGCATGCAGACCTGGATCCAGTTGCCACCCCCTTCGAGCACCTCTCGCACCTGAGTGGCGACGGGCACGGAGCTTTTATAGTCAGTGATGAATTGCAGCATAACGTAAGCTATTGGTTTCTCCCATTTAAACGCCCGGGAGGGGCCGGCGGTTTAGTCGCGGTGACGCTCCGGGAGAGCCGACTGGATCACTTCGCGGCACTCCGCCATGAGCTTCTTGGTGTTGAAGCCGCGCTCGCCGGGGTAGATGGGCTTGTGGATGGTGAGCGTCAGCAGGGTCGGGGTGACGTTGTAGGTCGTGCGGGGCATAGCCTCGAAGGCTCCGTCTATGGTGATGGGCACCACCGGGAGCTTGAACTCCCCGGCCAGCATGAAGGCGCCGCGCTTGAAGGGGATCATCTTGCCGTCGAAAGTGCGCGAGCCTTCGGGGAAGATCACCAGCGACATCCCGTCGCGCAGGGTCTGCTCCGACTCCTTGATAGTCTCGCGTATTGCAGAGATGTTGGAGTCGTCGACCATGATGTGGCCGGCGCTCTTGCAGGCCTTGCCCACGAGGAAGATCTTCTCCAGCTCTTTCTTCATCAGCCATTTGAAGTTGTGGTTGAGGTAGCCGTAGATGGCCCAGATGTCGAAGGCTCCCTGATGGTTGGCCACGAAGACGTAGGATGTCTTGCGGTCGATGTTCTCGCGACCGACCACCTTGACGCGCACTCCCCAGAGCACGCATACGCACCGCGACCAGATGTGGGCCGGCCAATAGCCTCCGAAGCGGTGTCCCGAGACGGTGGTCAGGATGATGGTGACAAGGGCCGTGAGGATGGTCAGCACGAGCAGTATCGGGCCTGCGATGACCCATTGGTAGAAACGGAAGAGATATATCATGTGTCGTCTTGAAAGGTTAAGGGGTTACGGATGCAAATTTACAAAATTTTTGCAAAAAATGGCCGCCCCTGAGAGGGGCGGCACAAATTTTTTCGGCATTTTGATAAAGTCAGGCCTTGGAAGCGTCGGTCGGCTCCGGGGCTATGAGCTTGTATCCCTTGCCATGGATGTTGATGATCTCGATGTTTGGATCGTCGCGCAGCAACTTGCGGAGCTTTGTGATGTAGACATCCATGCTGCGGGCGTTGAAGTAGTTGTCGTCGATCCAGATGGACTTCAGGGCGTAGTTGCGCT
>CAZHCM010000097.1:0-2527 GCA_964531005.1 uncultured Sangeribacter sp.
GAATTCTTAATGGCGTCCTCCAAATGGCCTCCCTTCCCTGTCAAGTACTGGTGCAGTCCTACACATTTCTTGAAGAACTCAATCCGTTTCTCATACTCCGGTAGGTATTTTCGTAGTTCCGGCTTTAACGGATTTAGATGCTCATAGGAAGAGAAGCCTCCCGTGGTCAACCTGAAATAGTAGTAAAACCAAATCTCAAGACATGGATGATTCTCGATTACTATTACCTCGGAGTAGCCTCCGCTTTGCCGATTCTTGATCTTCTTGTGCGTGTACTTCTTCAAAAACGCATTGTATGCATCTCGATTCTTCTCCGAATTTTTTGTATCCATATCGATAAGGCAAAAAATGGTATCGTATCCCTCTTCGAGACATTCTTCCACACGAGCCACAAGGTAGTCCAAGCCATCCTTAACCACCTTAGGGAATACGTTGGCATTAAGAAGGCCTTGCACCGACATCAAGTAGTATTGCTCAGTCGGGCCCTCTCCAATGACCGCCACTCCACCATGCTTAAGGGGTCGTTTTGCTCTTTCTGAACGTTTCATTCTTCTCACACTTTCACTTTAAGGAACGGAGAGCCGATGCTGGGACGGGCACCGAGTTTGCCGAGTTTATATGCATTGAAAATGGATGCAATCTTATGGAGATTGAAGTCATCAGCTGAAAAAAGCTCCGTCGCAGATGACTGCTTGCTTTTTTCGGTAAACCAGACCATGTCGCGACGCATGAAGTCCTCAGCCAGTATAAGTTGGTCATGAACCGTGAAAAGGAGCTGGGCCTCACTCTCGTTGGCCAAGAAAGTCTGCAAGAAATACACTAACAGGTCATAGTGAAGCGACTCATCCAGCTCATCTATGATCATCATTCGATGGTCTTGTATGACACCATACAACAGAGCCATCTTCTCTACAAACGAAAGCGTCCCCGAAGACTCGGAGTCAATCGGCATGGTAAAACGCCCGTTGGAATAGGTATGCTCGAACTCAATCCGGTCCTCCCCCTTTCCCGACTCTTTAGATACGATGTCGCAAATATTGAAATCTGCCTCTTTTACGGCCTGAAGAATGAAATCCTTGCGTGGAGTAAATGCCAGGGTGGTGCGCAAAAGGTCACTTATATCTTCCTCCCTGGCCCGAGGGAGTTTGGTGCGTCTAATATATGAGATAACCTTTTCGAATGTGGGCGCTTCCACCGAAACCTTGTTAAATGTGGAGAGTACGCTATGATTGGGCAACGTGTTAGTGACTATAATCTGGGATGTCCTGCTGTCCAGTCCTACGTTCTTTCCAAAGGTAATTTCCGGAAGATTGGTATCGTAATTATGTGCCCTTTCATAGAAAAGCGACATCACGCCGTTTGGATTGAACTCCAAAAGCTCGTAGGCTATCACCCTGCCGCTATAAGCTATCTTATATTCATATTTGACTCCATCGATGAAGAACGACACCTCCATCTTGGTAGGTTCTTGACGACGCATTGCAAAAGGTTCGTACCGGATCTTATCATCCTTTGAGGTCAGGGGAGTGTAGAGTTTTTGCCATACGTCCTCCAAGGCTAAAAGAAGGTTGGTCTTCCCGGACGCGTTTGCACCATACACTGCAGCCATCCTTAAAAGCCGCGTCTCAGAGCCGGACTTAGGATGGGTGATACGGACGACAAGACTATCTTCCGAGCTACGATCTTTGGTCGCTTCGAAAGACAGGTCCTGACGAGTGTCAAACGACAGATAATTCTCCACAGAAAAGTCCTGTATCATACTTTTTACCCTTGGTTTTGAAAATCTTTTGCAAATTTAACGCAAAAAACTCCAAATTCCAAATATTTACATGACATTTTCATTTCACACCTTCCCTTCCTTTGCCAATCCATACAAATCCCACGTCCATAGCCTATGACCTATGCCTTCACAGGAGGCGGCGGTAGGCTTTCGGGGTGAGGCCGGCGACGCGGCGGAAGTATTTGGTGAAGGTCGGGGCGTCGGGGAAGTTGAGCGACGAGGCAACCTCCTTGATCGACAGCTGGCTGTCGCTGAGCAACGTCTTGGCCTCCCCTATGACGACGGTCTCTATCCACTCCGAGGGGGAAGCCCCCGAAAGAAAACGCACCAGCGTGCTGAAGTATTTCTCGCTTACCCCCGACCGTCGGGCGTAGTACTTCACGTCGCGATGCTCGCGAAAATCGACGTAGAGCGAGAGCATGAACTGCTGGTAGACCAGGTCGCGCGGCATGTAGCCATGCGGCTCCATGGATATGTCTGTGAGAAACGCCTTCAACACCTTGGCCACAAGCAAACGTCCCTGCAGGTCAACGATGTCCTGTTGTATCTGATTGCATGCGGCATCCCTCTCCCCTATCCCCTGCTCCGGGAGGTCGCCCAGATAATCCTCTATCGCGGTGTGCAGGCCCGAAGCCCGCGTCTGATGCAAAGATATCAACGGTTGTCGCTGAATAGCACTCAGGTTCTCAGTGTTGACCCAACGGTTGATCATCCTCGGCACATCCTTGAGAGAGATGGAACCGATGA
>CAZHCM010000097.1:2627-7474 GCA_964531005.1 uncultured Sangeribacter sp.
AGTCGTCTCCTGTTAGAATAGGATTGGAGTACAAAATAAGCACTTCTCGGGGAAGTAGGCAAGTAAATCGGTGGGAAATCGTACCATCTGACAATTTTATCTGCCCTATTGACATTTGCTACCACAGGGATAGGCAGTAATTTTGCAATTTGAAAAATACTATATACCACATCTACGCACATATGAATATCAATCTATCCCGCAACGGCTTGCTCCTTGCCGCCCTCTTGCTTATGCTGTCGGCATGCAGCCACGACTCCAAGGAAAAAGACAAGTCCGCCTCCCCGGTGAGAGTGAAGACAATGACGGTCAGCGACGACGGCGTCGGCGTGGCCAACGCATACTCCGGCACCGTGGAGGAGGACAGCGGCACCGTCGTCAGTTTTGCGACCGCCGGCACCATCAAGACGCTGACCGTCTCCGAAGGGGACCGCGTGCATAAAGGCCAACTCATCGGCACCCTCGACGACGGCACCCTCCAAAACGCCTACCAGATGGCCCTCGCGACCCTGGACCAGGCCAAGGACGCCTATGACAGGATGAAACAGCTCCACGACGCCAACTCCCTGCCCGACATCAAATGGGTGGACGTGGAGAGCAAACTGCGCCAGGCCCAAAGCGCGGCCAAGATCGCCAAGATAGCCCTCGACGACGCCAAACTGTATGCACCCGTATCGGGCATAGTGGCCGAGAAGATGGCTTCGGTCGGCCAGACCGCCGCCCCCGGAATCCCGGTGGTCAAGATCGTCGACATCCAGTCGGTCAAGGTCGGCATCCCCATCCCGGAGGGTGAGATAGCCTCGATCCCCAACGGTGCGACGGCCACCATCAAGGCCAACACCTCGGGCGAGGAGACGTATCACGGCGTGCTCGTGGAGAAGGCCGTGGTGGCCAACCCCCTCTCTCGCTCCTACGTGGCCAAGTTCAAGGTGGCCAATCCCTCCGGACATCTCCTGCCGGGGATGATCTGCGACGTGACCCTCGACAATGGCTCGGACGTAAGCGGCGTGATACTGCCCGTGTCGGCAGTCCTGCTCTCGGCCGACAACGCCAACTTCGTCTGGCTCGACTCTGCAGGCGTGGCCTGCAAGCGAGTGGTCGCCCCCGGAGAGATGCTCCCTGAGGGGATCATGATCGCCTCAGGCCTGCGCAACGGCGACAAGGTTATCATCGCCGGCACCGAGAAGGTGTCGCAGGGCATGAAAGTGGAATCCGTCAAATAACCCCCTGCCGCCATGGACCCCAACAAGAACAATCCCCCGCAGGGTGGCCTGCTATCGAAGCTGCCACCTGTCAAGAACTCACCCCTGGTGGTGTGGGGCGTGAAATACGCCAACGTCGTGGTGCTGATGGTCTGCGTGCTCGTCATCTTCGGCATATACGCACTCCAGACCATGAACAAGAATGAGTTTCCCAACTTCACCATCCGCGAAGGCGTCGTGGTGGCCGTCTACCCCGGCGCCACTTCCCTCGAGATGGAGCAGCAGGTGATGAAACCGCTGGAAAACTACGTCTTCAGCTTCAAGGAGGTCAACAAGGTAAAGACCTACTCCAACGCCACCAACGGCATGGTGATGATCTACGTCGAACTCGACGACAAGATCAAGGACACCGATTCCTTCTGGAACACCTTCAGCCGCGAGCTCAGCGGCGTGAAGCCCCAGCTCCCGCCCGGAGTCCTGGCCGTGGAGGTCATCTCCAACTTCGGCGACACCTCGGCTCTGCTCATCACGATGGAGAGCGAGGACAAGACATACCGCGAGCTGGGCGACTACATGGACGCCCTCCAGGACCGCCTGCGCACCGTCGAGAGCGTCGGCACGATGAATGTCTTCGGCAAGCAAAACGAGCAAATCTCCATCACCGTGGACCCCGAGCGCCTCTCGCACTATGGCGTGTCGGAAAAGACGCTGGCCGCCACCCTATTCTCCAAGGGCTTCCAGACCACGGGGGGCGAGATCCGCTCCGACTCCTACACCTCACCCATCTATATCGACAACCCGCTCAACTCCGTGGCCGACATCGCCAACCAGATCGTTCTCTCCACCCCCGGGGGCGACGTGGTAAGGCTGAAGGACATTGCTGAGGTGAAACGCGAATATCCGGAGCCCACCTCCTTCATCACCAACAACGACCGCAAGTGCATCCTGCTCTCGGTGGAGATGAAGAGCGGCAACAACATCGTCAAGATGGGCGAACTCGTGGAGAAGCAGCTCGACGCCTTCCGCGATGAGATACCCGACGACGTAACCCTATTCCGCATCACCAACCAGCCCGAGGTCGTCAACAGCAGCGTGATCGAGTTCCTGCGCGAGCTCCTGATCGCCGTCCTCGCGGTGATCATCGTCATAGTGCTTCTGCTGCCGCTGCGCGTGGCGCTCATAGCGGCGGCCACCATCCCCATCACGATCTTCATATCGCTGGGCTTATTCTACGCCTTCGGCATCGAGCTCAACACCGTGACCTTCGCCTGCCTCATCGTGTCGCTCGGCATGATCGTAGACAACTCCGTGGTCATCATCGACGACTATGTCGAGCTAATCGGCGAAGGAATGGACCGCAAGGAGGCCACCATTCGCTCCGCCTCGGAATTCCTGAAGTCGATATTCTCGGCCACGCTCGCCATATCGATCACCTTCTTCCCCTTCCTCTTCACGATGACGGGGATGTTTCGCGACTTCCTCACCGACTTCCCCTGGGCCATCACCATCATCCTGATGGGTTCGCTGCTCATCGCCGAGCTCCTCGTGCCCTTCCTTCAGTACAAATATATCAAGCCGGGCAAGGTGGCCCAATACGATGAGAACAATCCCAAGCCCGAGAAGCATTTCTCGCTGCTGCGCTGGATGCAGGGGGCGTACGACAAGACCATCGCCGTCTGCTTCGCCCATCCCTGGGCCGTCCTGATCATCGCCCTGGTGCTGACCGTCGGCGGAGGATGGCTCCTCATGAAGCGGCCGATGCAGCTCATGCCCATAGCCGAACGCAACCAGTTTGCCGTCGAGATCTACCTCCCCACCGGCTCCCCCCTCGACAAGACCAACGTCATCGCCGACTCCATGGCCCACATACTGCGCCGCGACGACCGCGTGGTGTCGGTGGCCAACTTCCACGGATGCTCCTCGCCACGCTTCCAGACCACCTACGCCCCGCAGGTCGGAGGCCCCAACTTCGCCCAGTTTATCGTCAACACCAAGAGCAACGAGGCCACCATCGAACTTCTGGACGAATACACGGCCAAGTATCGCGACTACTTCCCCGAGGCCAAGATCCGCTTCAAGCAGCTCTCCTACTCCAACGCGGCCTATCCCATCGAGGTACGCATCCTTGGCGAAGACTACTCCAAGCTGCAGGCCGTCTCCGACACCGTGCTCTCCATCATGCGCACCATCCCGGAGATCAACCTTGAGACATCCAGCCTCCAGGCCCCCCTCGTCGCCGCGCGAGTAGCCCCTGACTTCACCACCATGTCACGCCTCGGACTGAGCGACATGATGCTGGAGGCCAACCTGGCGCTGAGATATACCAGCTCAGGCGTGCCCGTGGCCACGATGTGGGACGGTACGTACGCCACTCCGGTGGTCTTCCGCACCCCGACTTCGGAACGCTCCGACGTCGCCGACCTGCGCAACGAGCTGATGCCCGTCATGGGCCTCGCCTCCGCCCCCCTGCGCCAGATGGCCGACGTGGTGCCCTCGTGGCACTACGGCCAGCTCTCCCACCGCAACGGCATACCCTGCGTCACCATCACTTCGGAGGTGGAGCGCGGCGAATTCGCGCTCGTGGTGACCGACGTTCTGCGCAAGAAACTCGACAAGATGCCCCTGCCGGATGGCGTACGGATAGAGTATGGGGGAGATTACGCCCAGACGCAGGAGATGTTGCCTCCCATCATGTCGGCCCTCATGATGGCCGTGGTCATCATCTTCTTCATCCTTCTGGCCCACTACAAGGATGTGAAGACCGCCGCCCTGCTGCTCTTCTGCATCGTGCTCTGCGTGCCCGGCGCCGGCATAGGCCTGGCCATCCAGGGCGAGGTGCTCTCGCTGACTTGCACGCTCGGTTTCATATCCCTGATGGGCATCCTGGTGCGCAACGTCATCATCATGATCGACTACGCCGAGGAGCTCCAGCGCTCCGAGGGAATGACCGTCAAGCAGGCCATCTTCCACAGCGCCGAGCGCCGTATGCGCCCCATCTTCCTCACCTCGGCCGCAGCCTCGATGGGCGTCCTCCCGATGGTGCTCACCGGCACCCCGCTCTGGCGCCCGATGGGCACGGTCATCTTCTGGGGCACGATCATCACCTTCTTCTTCATCGTCACAGTCATCCCGGTGCTCTACTGGAAGGTGATGTCCAAGAAAACCGTCATCTATCAAAAGGAATCGAAATGAACAAGATAACAAGTCTCCGGCTTGCGCATCCCTGGCCTGCGCCTTCTCGGCGCAGGGCCAGCTTCTGACCCTGGACGAGTGTGTGAGCCTCGCGCTCGACCACAACGCACGGATGCTCACAGCCGAGTATAACGTCGAGGCCTCGCGACAGACCTCGCGCGAGGCCTTCACCAACTATTTCCCCTCCGTCTCGGCCAACGGCATCGCCTTCACCGCCAACCACGGGATGCTCCAGCATAATCTCGACCTCCCCCTCTCGGCACTCATCCCCGACATGCCCGACATGAACTTCGACATCAGCCTGCTGAAGAAGGGGTCGTTTGCGGGCCTCAACCTCATCCAGCCAATCTTCCTGGGGGGCCGTCTGGTCAATGGCAACCGCCTGGCCCATGTGGGCGAGGAGGTGAGCCGCCTGCAGCAGCGCCAGACAGCCGACGAGGTGCGCCGCGACGT
>CAZHCM010000098.1:0-7393 GCA_964531005.1 uncultured Sangeribacter sp.
ATTGTAGTGATCGGCATCGACTGCAACGAGTCGGAAGAAGACTGGCGCGAAGGCGCCTTTCTTGAGGTTGACCACCGGCATACCCTGAAGGTTGTAGATGGTGTCGTCAGAGGTTTCGGTAGTCGTGATCTCCATTCCCGCTGTCATCATGTGCACCTTCTTGAAGTTGCACCAAGGAGCCTTGTTCGGGTCTATGTCCGCATAAGTGTACAGCTCGCAGTCCTCGTGCAGATTCCTGAAATTGTCCTCGGCGAAGACGGGCTTCTCAGTCGTATACATTGTCACCTTCTTGAGATTGGACATATTGCATATGGCACCGGGAGCTGCATACAAGCATGAGGCAGGCAATACAAGTTCCTCAAGTGACCGGCATTGGAAAGCATTTTTTGCTATATACTTGATGGTCTCAGGCAACTTTATCTTCCTTACGGAATAAGCATACTGTATCGCATATTCGTCTATGCCTATTACATGGCAAGTAGTGCCATAGGCCTCGACAGTCTCAGGCAGCTCCAGATATTCCACAGAATAGTCTTCCACCTCTAGCCTATCTATCATCACTTCACCATTCCCAAGGTATGCCAATCCCATCCTGGCCCCAGGCACACTAAAGGGGATTCCAACCCAGGGCAGTACATAGCCATCCTTGCAGTGGGAAAATTCTGGAACGCCGGATGATTCTCATAAAAATAGCCCATCCCTCTCGGTATCTCCAGGGTGCAGTGATCTTCCGTACCCTCAAAGGGGCCGTACTCACCTTCCATCAACTCATCCCCGATAGTAAGTAGTCTGCCTGTGGAAGACTTGCATACGGGTGGTAGCGGGGAAAGGCTTCTGACAAGAGTCAAGTCGGGAAGGTTGTGGAAGGCCGACTCACCTACATATCGTAATGCAGGGGGGAAGGTCAGTTCCTCAAAACTACCTCTACCTTCTTCTTTACCATCGAAGGCATAATCACCGAAGAACGTCATCTCATAGGGCAGGTCCAGCAAAGTGGTGACTCCATAGTTCTTTGTAGTGTAGACAGAATCGAGCCCTATAACATGGTATGTCTCATTCTTGTAATTGATTGTCTCCGGGATATACACCTTGCCTTTCAAGAAGGGGTAAGGGTCAGATGGAGGCAACATGACTTTCGCTACGTTTTGCCAAGCCTCAGAATACTTCTGGTCCGCGTTATCAAGGAGTTCAAGATATATGTTTTGCTGGCCATACTGCACATACACTGTATCCTGAGTGCCGTTGTAGTCGTACGCCCAGGGAGAGATTCCCTTTGCTTCCGGCATACACCACAGCGCCAGGAACACTGCCAGCAGTCTTATAAACTGTTTCATGTTTTAGTATTATTAGAAGTTAAATTTTTAATTTACGCACATCAGAGACTATGTCGCCGACTTTGACTTTGATGATATAGGTATCACTTGGCCAGGCTTGGGTTGGGTACGGGTCCACGAAGAATTGCCATTCCTCCGTGGCGGCTGGCGCATCTGCCTCCAGGGGGCAGATGGTAGCCTCTCGATTCTTGAACTTCTCCTTCACCAAGGAGAAGGCTTCTGTCATGGAGCGTTCCGCTCCATACGCTCCTGTCAAACAGGTGGCAAGCAACAGAAAGGCTGTTAGTCTTTGATTCATGTCGGTTAATATTATGGTTTGGTTTCGCAAAGATAGGGGCTAAAAACCAAATATGCTAATTTCCTGCCAACATTTTGAGAAAAATTTTGCCAAAGAGGGATAACACTGACGACTTGCATCCCGGTAGGGGCGCGGCCTGCCGCGCCCACATAGGCGATGGTAAGCAACGGAGGATTAGATAGTTACCACCAGTTATATGGAGGATTATGGACGATAGTTAATTGTTACTTTCGGCTTTGTGGGCGCGGCAGGCCGCGCCCCTACCAGGCGGTCACCATCAATGGCGTTGGCTTATGCCGACTGGGTTGCTGACTACCAAGTAAACCCCTGCGGCTCGGCACCGGAGGGGATGGCATCCGTGTAGGGGAGGGGTCTATACTGTTCACTTAAGGAAATTTTGAGTCCACACCGATAGGCATCCCGCGTTGCCAAATCTGTGGGAATCTGCCCCACATGTGCATGTTGTCAGGGCTGCCAAACCCCTGGGAACAATTTATCTGCGTCCCGAAAAGGTAGACCCATTATCCATTGCCCGCAAGAGAGGCATGAGTCAACAAATATCAGGGTTATACACCCAGCTTGAGGCTCTCGGCATTCCTATTACTTACTTCTGCCGCCGAATTATGGTTTAATATTGAATTAAATCAGTGATACATTTGCACAATTGAAAAATCTTTAGTATTTTCGCAGTCTAAAAACGACTATACCCTATGTTCACAAGACAGACCACACTGCAGTGTTTGATCTCTACGGCTATGTTTCGATGAGACTCATAATGCTCTCCACCTAACAATCCCCATTTCAAAACACCCACATTTAAAGCGGTTCATTTTTTTTGCTTATGATCTACTACAATATACTATCGTTTCTACGAAACAAATACCTTGCTAAGTATCACTTAGAGCCAAAAGAATCTATGCCGATCATTCAAGACCCCGATATGACCGGCCGGATCATCATGGACTATATTGACGGTCCTGACCCAATGATGATTTCCCGTTTAGGCTCCAATGAATTACAGGCCACTCTCCCCTTTTTAGAGCATGAGGTCAGCCACTCCCCTCTAAAATATATCAAGGGAGAGACACACGTCTGGTGGTTGAGCGAGGGGACCAAAAACAGAATGTTTAATAATGCCGGTTTCTTTCCTCCGACAACGGAGAATATCAAAAGATTTGCTGAACGGATGCTAAAAGACATAAAGGAAGTTGATGTGCTGGGTTGCTGGCAAAATGACGAGCGCTTTTTGTTGCCGGTGATGTCTGATCCCAAACTTGTCCGTCTCCGTCATCTTGAGCCTTTCTGGAGCAAAGTGCCATGGACAAAATCATTAGAAGGGAAAAAAGTGCTTATTATCCATCCCTTCGCCGACTCTATCCTTAAACAATACCAGCGTCATCTGTCCGGTGACTATCTTTTCAAGAATCCGGATACTCTTCCGCAGTTTCAGACTATTGATATCCTCCCCGCTGTCCAAAGCATTGGATCATCATCTTCCGAATCGGGATTCAATAACTGGTTTGATGCCTTATCATACATGGAATCGGAAATTGATCGAAGAGAATTTGATGTCTGTCTCATAGGATGCGGGGCTTATGGCCTGCCTCTCGCAGCTCAGGTCAAACGACAAGGGAAGAAAGCAATCCATCTCGGCGGCGCACTTCAACTTCTGTTTGGCATAAAAGGCACCAGATGGGAACACAACAGTGCCTACAGTGACCTTATTCAGCCCAACTGGATCAGACCATCTGGAAACGAAACAATTTCCTCTGCCAAAAATGTCGAAGGGGGTTGCTATTGGTAGGATGTTCTTGGAGGGATGCCGACCTATACACCTAAAATCCATTAGCTTAAATACGCAAAATTTTACATAATGAAATCGAATGTCATCAGGCGGCGTCTGATGGTCTGCATTGCCTTGGCAATCGTACTGGCACTCCAGGGATGTAAGGATGACGAACCCCAGGGGCCTCCTGTCGGCCCGGCCATCGAGAAGCCGCAGTCTATCGACGTCGTGCTGCCTAACCACATATACGCCGTGGTCGGCCAACCCCTCCAGCTCTTCTACCGGGGGATGATCGGGGCTGTCAACCCCTACAACTACGACATCCAGGTGAAATGCTCCCACGGCAAGAAATTCCCCCGCTATTTCGAGTACACTCCAGAGCCGGGGGATATCGGCGACATCCCTTTCTCCGTAACCGTACGCGATGACAACGGCAATGTCCTTGGCTCGGCCTCAACAGTGCTTAGAGTGGTCGCGGAGGAATGTACCAATGACCTCAACCTGCTGGTTTTCGGAGACTCACTGACCGGAGGAGGCGTGTGGTGCCACCATGCCGACTCGCAATTGCCTGACAACATCCATTTCTGCGGTGCCAGGGAATACCAGGGAACCCGCTACTTCGGCGTCGGCGGCTGGCAATGGACGAGCTACACCACGGCCGGACAGCCAGGGGTGCGCTTTGAAGTCCGCGACGTGGATTTCCTCAGCGTCGGAGCCGTGTACACATGCTCCAAGGGGATACAGTACACCGTTCAGGAGATTAACGTCACGGGCACCAGCGGCAACGTCCTGATGCGCGTGTCGCGCAAGTCGGATGCACCCGCATCCAAGGCAGGGACGCTGACAAAAGTCTCCGGCAACGGAGCCTCCTCTTTGGCCTACACTTCCTATTCGCAGGATTCCGCCAATCCTCTATGGGACGGCAAGCGGATGACCTTCCGCCCCTACGCAGAGAGGTATGCCGACGGAAAGGTCGACCTGGTCTATGTGCTCCTCGGCTGGAACGATGTGCTCCCCTGGCAAACCGATTTCTCGACTCTCACCGCAACTGCCCGTCAGTTTTGCGAGACCCTCCACTCCGAATATCCGGAGGCCCGGCTGTATCTGATGGGGCTCCAGATACCGAGCCTCAACGGCGGCATAGGCAATTCCTACGGCGCATCGGGCGAAGGGTATGCGGACGGCTACGGGCTGTGCCGCACGGTGCTCAACCTCAACAAAGCCTACCAGCAGTTGGCGGACGATCTGGGCGACTATGCCGACTTCATCTGCATCTCCTGCCAGTTCGACTCGGAGAACAACATGCCGTCGGCCTCCGTCCCGGTCAACGCCTACAACCCCGCCACCGAGCTGATAGGCACCAACGGCCTCCACCCCAACGTCTACGGCTACTACCAGATTGGGGACGCCGCAGCCCGCAGCGTCTACGCCGTCGGCCGCTAACCTAACCTCATGGAGTATTCTATCCTTACCCCCAGGGCATTCATTATTCTGTAGAAGGTGGATATGCGTGGTTCCGTCATACCTTTCTCTACATGTGAGATATAGGATCGATTTGAACCGATACGCCGAGCGAGTTCCGCTTGGGTAATCTTTGCTTTCTTTCGAGCATTCTCTATGATTTGCCCTGTGTAGAATGCATAGGCTTCCTCTTCAGCCGCCACTCTCTCTGGCGACCCCGGCGTACCATATTTCCTGTTCAGCACTTCGCTGTAATCTCTTATGGTGTGATCATTTGTGTGCATAGTAATCCTCTTTAATTTTCAATGGCGTCCGCACCGGTGAGCTAAGGCTCGGTGCAGAGGCGGAGGTAGGCTCGGGCGATGACGTAGTCGGCGAAATGGGCCTCGACGCTCTGGAGCATCCGGTCGCGGATCTCGGGGCCGGAGACTGTCACGGCGGCGTATAAGGCATCGGCTATCTGCGAGGCTCCCTCGTGCAGGTCGTCAGGATAGGGAATCAGGAACCCTGTGCCTGCGATGGGGTCTATAATGTCGCGCTGGCCTCCTCGGTCGAAACTTACCGGCACCGCCCCGTAAGCCTGCCCTTCGATAAGGGTGCCTGGGAGTGTCTCGTATTCGGAGGTGGAGACCACCACCGAGGCCGTGGAGTAAAGGTCGGCCAACGCCTCCTCACCCTTCACCGTGCCCAAGTGGGTGTGGGGTATGGCGATCCCCTCGAAATTCCTCTCGTCGCGTATGCCGCCGAAAGTCACCAGTTCCACCTGCCGTGCCATATCGGGGTAACGCCTGGCGAACACTTTCGTGGCCTCCACAAGCACAGGCAGACCCTTGACAGTGTCGTCAAGGCGCGCCGCCCCCATCAGGATGCGGGCTTTCCCGTGTCCTGTGTCCGAGGGTCGGGGACGCGCCGAGGCCTTCTTGGCCCTCTCCCCTATCTCGAAGGCATTGGGTATGACGACCACGTCCCTCCCTCCAAGGAGAGAGCTTTCTCGGGCCAGGGTCTGCAACCAGCTGCTGACGGCCACAAACCGAATCGGCACCTCGTCATACAGCGCCGTCTTCTCGCGATGCACCATGAAGGAGAGATCCGGGGCGACGGCGTCGCTCACGTGGCCCATCCCGACGCGTCCACGCAGATAATGGCAATCGCCACACTCGCGCCGATACCTGTCGCACCCTCCGGTGTGATGGCAGATGCCGGTCATGCACCAGAGGTCGTGCATGGTCCATATGAGGCGCTTTCCGGCCTGCGCGAGCCGGCGCACTCCTTTAAGCGACACAAAACCCTGGTTGACCCAGTTGAGCATCACCACGTCGGCCTCCCTAACCCAGGGATGCCTGAGCACATCGACACCGTAGGAGGCCGTATCGACCTTGAAGAGCGATGAACGACGCATGCCGTTGCTGACGTATATTTGAAGCCGCTCGGCAAGGAAGGCGCGCCGCAGCTTCCACTTGGAGGCGGCCACAGACACATACGGCGAGTCGGTGGTCTTTTCAGCCACTACCATGCGTGTGTCCACGCCCAGGCCGCGCAAGGCCGTCATCAGCCTCATGCTGACGATGGCCGCACCTCCGGTGCGGTCAGACTTGTTGAGAATCACGATTTTCAGCCTTGACATCCCTCCGGCTTCCTCCGCCTTATTCATCTCACTTTCTCTTGCCATTTTTTTATCTCTTCAAAGTCTTTCTTTTCTCTTCAAAGTCTCGAAGGCATATTCCAGCCCGTTCTGTGTCGCCTCAATGTCAGATTTGCCCACCGTCTCCCATTCTTCCGTAGAAATCTCCGGAAACCATGTGTCGGCCTCGGGAGAATCACAGACGTGTGTCAGCTCCAACGAATCCAGATACGGCATGGCCTGACGATAGATCTCCCCTCCGCCGATGATGTAGACCTTCTCTCCACCCTCGGCTTCGGCTGCGGCCTGAATCGCGTCTTTCAGGGAGTGGCATACCACCCCGCCGGGGGCCGCGTAGCCCTCTTGCCTTGTGACGACTATGTTGGTGCGCCCGGGAAGCGGCTTGGGAAGCGACTCCCACGTCTTGCGGCCCATCACCACGGGATGACCCGATGTCAGTCGCTTGAACCGCTGCAGGTCTTCCCTGATGCGCCAAAGCAATTCCCCACCGCGCCCTATCTGGCCGCCGTCGCCCAAAGCCACGATGGCCACTATCTCTGTCTTGTCTGTCTTCATAATACCTACCACTTAGTACCTAATACCTATGACCTACACACTCACCGCCCCCTTGATGGCAGGCCAGGGATCATAGCCTTCGAGCCGGAAATCCTCATACCTGAAGGCGAAGATATCCTTGACTTCGGGATTGATGATCATCTTCGGCAGCGGGCGTGGCTCGCGTCCGAGCTGTTCGCGCACCTGGTCAAGATGGTTGAGGTAGACATGCGTGTCGCCAAAGGTGTGAACGAACTCCCCCGGCTCCAGGCCGCATACCTGGGCCATCATCATGGTCAGCAGCGCGTAGCTGGCGATGTTGAATGGCACGCCAAGAA
>CAZHCM010000099.1:0-7352 GCA_964531005.1 uncultured Sangeribacter sp.
CCGGGCAACGAGATCCAGGCCCCCTTGGCCGTAGTGATCCTCGGCGGCCTCCTCTCCTCGACCATCCTCAATGTCTTCGTGGTCCCCGTCATGTACACCTGGCTCGAATCCCGCCGCAAAGCCTGACCAGCGCGCCGCCGAGCAAGCTCCCCGCCGTCCCCCTGCGTAGCTTTTTGTTTCCCGCCCGGGAGGCTCCGCCTCTCGTTCCCAAGCCCTTTTTTCAAAAGCCTTTTCCATGATCCCTTCCCTTCTGATAGCCCTCTCCCTCCTCCCCGTGGCAGCCCCCTCCGCCCAGACCCCGTCCTTCGACGACTTCCACACCCTGGCCAGCCACCTGGTCGCCGCCTCCCCCACCTCCGACCTTCTGTCGGTCCAGGCTGCAGCCAAGGCAGCCGAGCTCTCCCCCGAAGGCAACCTCCCCGACCCCACCGTAGACGGCGAGCTCCTCTTCCCCCAAAACTCGGACGAGTCCAACCGCTGGGGCGTGGGCGTCGATTGGGAGCTCGAATGGCCCGGCGTCTACTCCGCCCGCCGCGAACAGGCCCGGCTGGAGCAGCAGACAGTCCAGGCCGAGACCAGCTATGCCCTGGCCCGTCGCGTCCAGGAAGTGCAGTCCATCCTCGTCGACCTCCAGGCCTACACCACCACCTGGCAGTATCTCAACTCCATGCTCCAGGACACCGACTCCCTTCAGGCCTCCGTCGAGCGCGCCCACCGAGGCGGCGAGGTGTCGCGCATCGACGTCTCCAAAATCCGCATCGAGCGCGCAAGGCTCACCGCCCGCATGGAGCAGGTGGCCGTGGAGATGTACGACCTCCAAGGCACCCTCACCAAGGAATACGGCATCCGCCCCGACGACGTTCCCACAATCCTCCTCTGCCACCGCCTCACACTGGAGCCTCTCGAATACTACCTCGACCGCTACGACGAGCTCACCCAGGCCCAAGCCCTCCGCTCGGCCACGCAGGCCGCCGAAGGAGCCGTGAAGGTGGCGCGACGCGAGGCCCTGCCCGGCATCGGCATCGGCTACCGCCACGCCTACGAGGACGCCAACCACTTCAACGGCGCCGCCCTGTCGCTCTCCATTCCCCTCTTCTCCTCCAAGGGGAAGAAAAAAGCAGCCGAGCTACGCGCCTTCTCCGCTGCAAGCGAAGAGCGCGTAGCCCGGCAGAACTATTCCGAAGCCATCCGCAATACCTACGAATTGGCCAAGCGCCTTGACCGCGACATCGAGGAGATCCGCGTCCCCATCGCCGAGGGCTTCAACGGCGACCTCCTGCGCCGCGCCTACGAGGGGGGCGAGTGGACGCTTATCCAGTATCTCCAGGAGCGAGCCTTCTTCACCGAGGCCATGTTAGACTGGATCGAGCTCGAACGCGCCTACAACCAGGCCGTCACCGCCCTCTCCTTAATTTAGAATTCAGTCGATGCCGTCCCGCTGGAGCTGCTGGTAGAGCTGGTCGCTCTTGGTGCGGGTGTAGAAGCGGCCACTGTCGCGATAGCCGAAGCCGAAGATGTCGGTGTAGTTGAGCTTCTTGGGCCCCACGAGGGCGTCATAGCGGTAGGCGGCCTGGTTGGAGTTGAAGATCTTGTCTCCCGCCTCGCGCATGCCCGACACGGGGGGCAGCGCCTCCACATTGTCGGCGCGGGCATAGAGCTGCCCCTTGCGTCCCTCCGAGAGGGTCAGTAGGGCGTCCCCCTCTTCGAGGATGTCGGCAAAGACAAGCTCGCTGTCCGTGTAGCGGCGCCCGGAGGTGTAGTCCTCCTTGTCGAGCACCGTGCGCATGGGCACGCGGCACACCGTGCCGTCGGCATAGCCCAGCACAAGCCAGTTCTGCGCATCCTCCTCCCTTATGGGGAGGCTCAGCAGAAGGTCTTCGTCCTCGCCGTATCCCCAGAAATCGGGCTGCAGCTGGAAACTGTCCTTGAAAATCTGCAGGTAGCGCACCGTGGCCGGGTCGCTGTCCTCGTCGAAACTTGCCGGACACACCCCACGCCCCGTGCGCGTGGCGATCTTCTCCGGATTCTCCACCACCTCAGCCGGCTCAGGCTCCTTGGCGGGTGCCTCCTTCGCGGGCTTGGCCGCAGGCTTCGCGGCCCCCTTTGCGGCGGGCTCTGCCAACTCGGCCTTCTCCAGAGGCACAGCGGCCGGCAGAGCCTTGACCTCCGCCTCGGCCTTGCGGCTTGCCGCCAAAGCCTCCGTCTCCTTGCGCTTCTTCTCCATCGTGGCCGTCAGGATGCGGTCGCGCTCCTGGGCGCGACGCTCCGTGAAGAGGCGTATGTCCTCGGCCAGGCGGAAGGGTAGCTTAGAGGAGCCGTGACGCTCGTAGATTATGCCCTCCACCTTCACCGGGGCCGTGTAGTAGGGCTTCACCTTGAGCACATATATGCGCTTGCCGCCGAAGGTCTCGAAGTGTCCGTCGACATGGGCGTCCACATCGTTGCCCATGGTGCGGCAGACGGCGTGGCGCACGTGCAGGTCCATCTTGTCCTCGCTTCCCTTGAAGAAGGCGATGTCGTTCTCGGCGCCCACGCCCATGCCGAAGTCGTTGACGCCGATGTAGAGCGTGCCGCCGTCGGCGTTGAGCAGGGCGCACAGCTCCTTCATAATCTCCAGGGTCTGCGTGTCCAGGTCGGGGCGCATGTTGTTGTTGGGCGGGTAGACGAGGCTCGTCTTGAATTCCGTCATCTTGTTCTCGCTGCCGAAGGAGTGCAGGGTCGAGGTGCGCGTCTTGACCTTGAGCAGGTTGTTGATGCGGTCGGAGATCTCGCCGAGCATAGAGGCCGAGCCGTCCTGGGCCACGAGATTGTATGCCATCACGTTGGAGGCCAAAGCGCGGATCTCCTCGTCGCTGTCGGCCATGTAGCCCCAGAGCTCCGCCTGCCTGTCGGGACGCCCCTTGAACGACACTATCTTCAGCTGCACATATCGCCGGTAGAGCTCCGACCGCTCGTCGAAGCGTGAGCGGTCGTTCTCCTCGAAGTCGGCCATCTGCTCGGAGTCGATCTCGCCGTTGATGGCGAAGTAGTGGAGCAGCGAGATCAGTCGCATCCACGCCTCATAGAACTCCCGTCGCCTGTCGTCGCGCCCCATCCGGGCCAGCAGACGCGCCAGCCCGATATGGTTGAAGGCCTTCATGTAGTCCGACTCGGCGGCCGCGCGCCGCTCGATGACGGCCATAAGCTCCTTCAGGCGGCTGTCGGGGAGCAGCTCCTCGCCGTCGGCGGTGTCGCCCCCCTCGGCCTCGGTACGCCTCTCTTCATGGTATGTCTCGTGGCCGCTGTAGTCGGCCACGAGGCGCCCGAACGCACCCTCGGTGCTGAAGGGCTTCGGGTCTTCGATCACCTCCGTCACCACGCCGTCGATGTAATGCTCGCCGGGTCGGTCGGGGCGCTGCCACCAGTTGCCGCGCACCTGGTCGCCGATCTTCACGGTGGTGGAGATGCCGTCGGGCTTGAAGCGCACGCTGTCGCCCTGCTCGCTGACGCCCACGCACCCAAACTGGTTCTTGCTCTTGATGACGCATATCATCTCGTGGTCGTTCTCCACGCACTCGTGCACGTACTCCACCATGAAGTCGAGCATCGTGAAGTGGATCACGTCGTCCTCCACCTTCTTGACCTTGGCCAGCATCAGATAGGGATTCCCCGCCTTGTCGCGGAACTGCTCCACACCGAGCTGCGGTATCTTGTACTTCACCATGTCTTCTGTGCGGATGATGCCCCGCCCTTCAAAGACAGAGTCGTGCACCTCCACGCTGAAGACCCCCTCGTCGATCTGGCCGGTGACGAAGATGGTGCAGGTGTCGTCGCGGCCGGGGGTGGCGAGGCGTCGTGGCAGAGGGCGTTTCACGTTCTCCTCCTGCGAGAAGAGGGAGTTCTCGATGGTCTGCCACATCGTGCGGGCGCGGTTGAGGTCGTTGCTCCCCGTCACGGAGGCTATGCGCTGCGGCGTCAGGATCTGCAAGTTGTGCCAGATGCCCAGGCCCGACAGGTCGAGGCTCTTGAGGCTGTCGCGCGCCACGTCGCTGCGTGAGATGGTCCATCCCGACTCGCTGAGGCTGAGTTGCACCTGGCGGTTGGTGTACCACTTGCGGAACGGCGTCCCCTTCCCCACCTGCGCCACTGTCAACTTGCTGGCCAGGAGGTCGTGGGCCCCCGTGTCGCTCCAGGCATAGACGGCCGAGGGGCGGCGCGTCACGTCCATCAGCGCCATGAAGGCGTTGTGGGCGGCATTGGCCGGCACGCTCGTGCGCAAGGCTGCGGCGTAGCGGTACATCATCGCCAGGTTGAGGTTATAGTCGAATACGTCGGCGTCCCCCTCCGGGTCGGCCAGGAGGAGCTGGATGGCCAGCGCCTCCAGCAGGGGGCGCACGCCGCTCTCCCCGCCCGTGCCAGTGTCCTCGATGCCGCGCCTGCATTGCTCCACATAGAGCTGCAGCAGCCGGATGAACGCCTTGCGGAAGGGCTCGTCGCGCCAGAAATCCTCGCTCCGGCGATGGATGATGGAGAGCACGTCGGCCATCTTGTCGCGCATGAACTCCGTGGAGAGCGAGAAGAGGCGCCTGAGCATGTCGAGCTGCTTCTCGGCCTCGTAGATAAAGCCCGACGTGCTCAGGCTATGCAGCACGCGGTCGGTCTTGGCCTCCGACTCCCCGCTGCGCAGGTACCCCGCCGCACGCCGATAGCCCGACACACTGTCGGCCATCACCGACAGGCGATGCTGGAGCGACTTGCGGCGCAGGGGCTCGATGGTCAGCAGAAGGGTGCTCCCCTCCAGCACATACATTATGGCCTTGCGCATCTCGTCGAGGCGCGCGTGGATCGCTTCCCAGTCAAGACCCTCGCCGCTCCAGCGCCTTATCTGCTCCAGCAGCCCGTCGTCGACGGCGCTGGCGTAGTAGTCGGCATTTATGAATAGCAGCGAGAAGAGGGCCTCGATGTCCCAGTCAGGGAGTTCGTCTTCAAAGAAATCCGTCTCCACCGCCTCGGCGATGGTGTCGGCGTCAAGCTCCGTCTTCTTGGGCCTCTCACCCTGCCCCTTTTCGGGAATCTGGTAGGAAGGGCGCTCTATGACCATCTCGTCGGCATCGGTGAGGCGCAGTTGCCCCCCCGAATGGTCGATGCGCTCCAGACGGCACCTCACGGTGCTCCCCGTCAGCAGTTTGACGCCCTTCGGCACCGGCAGGCGGAACGGGATGCCTCGCGGGTCCAGTAGCTCGTAATAGCCGTTATGGGTGAAGTCATGTTTAACCTCGAATTCATATTCCTCGCCGGGCTTGTAATATTCGCGCAGGAGCTTCGGCAGGTTCTGCCTCAGATAATCCTCCCCATTGGCCTGGGTGGTGACTATGCAGTCTATCTCGACCCCGTCGGGGCTCGACTCCTGAAACTTGAACATCTTCACCCTATAGGGCTTCTCCTTGTAAGTGACTTGAAAGCAGGGCGTCCCTGACTGATTTCGGATAATCTTGGCTTTTAGCTTCATAGTGGATCTGGTATTAGTGTTTATTCTGTCATGAGGTCATCTTGTCATGATGACATCTTGTCATGATGTCATCTTGTCATGATGTCATCTTGTCATGATGTCATCTTGTCATCATGTCATCATGTCATGGTGGCTTATGGGTCCCTTCCGCCCCAGGAGATTAAAAGAGCCCCTCTCCGAAGCTGGAAAGGGGCTTTTGCCTTAGCCCGCAGGGCGAAGGCTCAGCGGCGCCCCTTGGAGCGCATCTGCTGCTGCATCTGCCGCATCTGCTGCATCTGGCGCATCATGTTGGCGGGGTTCTTCATGCTCGTGGCCGCCTTCATCATCTTGCGCGTGGCCTCGAACTGCTTCAGCAGGCGGTTGACATCCTCCAGCTTGCTGCCCGAGCCCTTGGCGATGCGCTGTCTGCGCGAGATGGTGATCTTCTCCGGATTCTGGCGCTCGTAGGGGGTCATGGAGTAGATGATGGCCTCGATACCCTTGAAGGCGTTGTTGTCGATCTCGACGTCGCGGATTGCCTTGTCCATGCCCGGGATCATCCCCGCCAGGCTCTTGAGGTCGCCCAGCTTCTTGATCTGCTGGATCTGCTTGAGGAAGTCCTCGAAGTCAAACTTGTTCTTCTTGATCTTCTCCTCCAGCTTCTTGGCCTCGTCCTCGTCGATGATACCCTGCACGCGCTTCACCAGCGAGATGATGTCGCCCTGGCCCAGGATTCGGTTGGCCATGCCCGTGGGGTTGAACTCGTCGATGTCCTCCATCTTCTCGCCTGAGCCGATATACTTGATGGGCTTGTCGACCACGGCGCGGATCGAGATGGCCGCGCCGCCACGGGTGTCGCCGTCGAGCTTGGTCAGCACGACGCCGTCGAAGTCCAGGCGGTCATTGAATTCCTTGGCGGTGTTGACGGCGTCCTGGCCCGTCATCGAGTCGACCACGAATAGGGTCTCGCCCGGATTGACGGCCTCCTTGACGGCGGCAATCTCACGCATCAGCTCCTCGTTGATGGCCAGACGGCCGGCCGTGTCGACGATCACAGTGTCGTAGTGGTTGTCCTTGGCATACTGCACGCCGTTGCGGGCCACTGCCACTGCATCCTTGTTGTCTTCCTCGGCATAGACAGGCACGCCCACCTGCTCGGCAAGCACCTTAAGCTGCTGGATTGCGGCGGGGCGGAAAGTGTCGGCGGCCACCAGCAGGGGCTTGCGGCCACGGTTCTTTAGTTTCAGGCCGAGCTTGCCGGTGAAGGTGGTCTTGCCCGAGCCGTTCAGGCCCGCCATCAGGATGACGGCAGGCTTCCCCTGCAGGTTGAGGGGTGCCTCCTCGCCGCCCATGAGGGCCACCAGCTCGTCGTGCACGATCTTGATCATCAGCTCCTGCGGCTTCAGGGCGTTGATGACGTTCTGGCCGATGGCCTTCTTCTTGACATTGTCGGCGAAGGTCTTGGCCACCGTATAGTTGACGTCGGCGTCTATCAGGGCGCGGCGCACGTCCTTCATGGTCTCTGCCACATTGATCTCGCTGATGCGCCCCTGGCCTTTCAGTATCTTGAACGACCGCTCCAGGCGGTCCGAAAGCTTCTCAAACATAAGTCTCTTCTTCTCTTGTCTCTCTCTTTTCTTCTTATCTCCCTCCTCTCCCCCTTCTCCTCTCCCCCTTCTCGGCTCCCCCTTCTCGGCTCCCCCTCTTGCCGGGGCCCGGCTTCAGCCGGGGCAGGCGCCTGTCAGAGGCGGTTGGTGGCCGTGTCCGGGAAGATGACCGTCGGGCGGAAGCCCTCGGCCTCCTCCGGCGTCATCAGGGCGTAGGTCATGATGATGATGACGTCGCCCGGCTGCGCCTTGCGCGCCGCCGCCCCGTTGAGGCAGAT
>CAZHCM010000100.1:0-7273 GCA_964531005.1 uncultured Sangeribacter sp.
TATAGTATTCGGCCAGCACTGCGGCGTTGGTGTTGGAGTCGTCGCCGCCGATGATGACCAGGGCTTTGATGTTGAGCTCCTCCAGCACCTTCAGGCCGGCGTCAAACTGCTCGGGGGTCTCCAGCTTTGTGCGGCCGGAGCCGATGATGTCGAAGCCGCCGGTGTTGCGGTATTCCTTGATATAGCCCGCTGTGAGCTCCATGTACTGGTGGTTGATGAATCCGGCAGGACCCATCAGGAAGCCGTAGAGGCGGCTCTCCTTGTTGAGGTTCTTGATGCCGTCGAATATGCCGCTGACCACGTTGTGGCCGCCGGGGGCCTGGCCGCCCGACAGGATGATGCCTACGTTGAACGGCTCCTCCACACGCTCCGGATTCTCGTCGCGCTCAAACTCCACCACGGGCATCCCGTAGGTGTTGGGGAAAAGCGACTTGATGGCCTCCTGGTCGGCCACCGACTCCGTGGGCTCCCCGACCTTCAGCTTCACCGGTCCCTGAAGCGACTCGGGCAGCTTAGGCTGATATTCTGCTCTCACTCTCTGAAGAGGACTCTTTTTCATAGCGGGTGTATACTTTTTTACCTTTTGATTATATTTTTTCTTAGTCAAGCTGTCGCCCTGTGACACAGGGCCTCAATGGGTGCAAAATTACAAAATTTTATCCGATTCTGCAACTCTCCGGGCGAATATTTCTGCGGCTGCCAGATCCTCGGGCGTGTCTATGCCGATCGTGGGGGCATCGACGTAGGCTGTGGCGATCCTGTAGCCTCCCTGCAGCCATCGCAGCTGCTCCAGTGATTCGGCCCTCTCCAGAGGGCTCCGGGGAAGGCGCGTGATCGCCCTGAGCACGTCTCGCCGATAGGCGTAGACACCCACGTGGGTCAGGTATTGCACGCTGCCGGGCCAAGCCTCCCGCTTCTCGTCCCTGACATAGGGGATGACGCTGCGTGAGAAGTAGAGAGCGCTTCCGTCGTCGGCTGTCACCACCTTCACCAGCGACGGGTCCGCAAGACCTTCGTAGCTCCCGTCCATAGGGTATTTCCTGACCAAGGTGGCGATGTCTGTGGCTGGGTTGTCGAAACAATCCGCCAGCGAGTCCAGGCAGGCGGGGTCGATGAATGGCTCGTCGCCCTGGACGTTGACCACCACCTTCGGCTCCTCCCCGCTCAGTGAGCATGCCTCCTCCACGCGGTCGGTGCCGCTCGGGTGATCGGCGCGTGTCATGATGGCCCTGAACCCGGCCCCCTCCACGCAATCGGCTATCCGCCGGTCGTCAGTGGCCACGACAAGTCTCCAGCCTCCGCCGGCCACCTTGCGGCATACCCTCACTATCATCTCAACCCCGGCGATGCGGGCCAGGGGCTTGCCGGGAAAACGGCTTGAGGCGTATCGCGCCGGTATCACCACCAGTATGTCTTCCTTTCTCATTCTTGTGTCGTTTTAGCTGCGGCGACTGTGTCGCCGCCATTTCTGTTTTTCAGCCTTGTGTATGTCTGCTTGATCCATCCGGGCACTATGCAGGCCCCGATCAGGAGATAGACGTAATAGGAGATCACCCGCCAGAAGATGGCCAATATGAGGGCCAGCCCGGCGCTGCTCACCAGGTCGCCGTAATAGGATGTGAAGAGCCATTCGCTGAGCCCCGCCCCTCCCGGCGTGGGGCTTACCATCAGCACCACCCAGATGACGAATTCCCTTGCGAATATCACCCATTGGTATGAGTCGGAGGAGGGTATGAAGCCGAGGAAGAGGGCGTTGACCACCAGATACCTGGAGCTCCAGGAAAGTGCGGTGCCGCCAAACACTTCGAGCCAGAAACGGAAGGGCTTCCGTCTCAGCTCTCCTGACGTGGCCACCATATTGGCCCCCAGCTGCGCGGCCTGCGAATGCCATCGCCTTAGCCATCGCCATGTCGTGACCTTCTCAAGCACCGACCTCATCCACCCGGGATATAGGATGATGCCGACGAAGAGCACGGCTGTCCATGCGGCGATGCCGGAATAGACGAGCCAGAAAGTGAGGCGTATGCCGTGCGAAAAAGCGTCGCCGCCGGATGCGAACAGCTCGCCGGCCGGAGTGAACAGCACTATCAGGGGGCAGGTGATGACGAAAAATAGCTCGTCGAGCAGCAACGTGGTCATCATCAGCGTTGTGGCGCGTCCGAACTCTATGCCCTGGCTATTGAGGAAGACCATCCCCAGGGAGCTGCCACCCACCGCCGACGGCGTCACGCACGATGTGAACTCGCAGAGGAAATCCACCTTGAAGGCCTGCGTCCACCGGAGCTGCTTGTCGGTCAAGGCGCGGAAACGCCAGCTAAGCCCGAAATCACGCCCGAACATGAAGACGAATCCCAGGCATACGCACAGTATGGCCCGGGCGTCGAAATGCACCGATTCCCATACGGTGCGCAAGTTCTCGCTCCTGGCGTCGTGCCAGAACATCAAGACCACCACCGCCACTCCGATGAGCACCGGCAGAAGCACCTTCCAGGCGCTAAAGACCTTCTTAGTATCCTCCACTTCCTCTCTTCTATTTAATTATCATTCTTCAAATGCTAAGTCTCTCCCCTCCCCTATCCGGGGCTTCACCCCCGAAGTCTTTTTCCCCTCTTTTCTCCTTCTCCTCCTCTTTTCTCCCCCTCTCTTACCGGGCCGGGGCTTCAGCCCCGGAGCCCCTCCCGAGCCTCTCACCGCCGGCGGCCTGCCAAAAGCACCGCGTAACGGTCAGCCACCTCGTCGACCACATCGCTCCAGCTGCGGATCAGGCTTCCTCTCGCACCCCTGCTTGCCCGTTGCCAAAGGTCCGGATCGGTCATGACCCTGCACACAGCGTCGGCATAATCCTGGGGCGTGCGAGAGGTAAGGAACCCGTTCTCGCCATCCCTGATCACACCGGCCGCCGTGGCTCCCTTCACGAGCACCGACGGCGTGCCCATGGCCGCCGCCTCACGCACCACGAGCGGTGCGTTGTCATACAGCGACGGGAAGAGGAAGAGATCTGCGGCGGCATAATGTCGCCGAAGCAGCTCACGGTCGTGAATCACGCCGTGAAACGTCACCCGGTCCTGTATGCCGAGACTTCGCGCCATCTCCTCCAGTGCGGGGGAGGCATAGCCGTTGCCAATGAAATCCATGTGGAAAGGGATACGCCCCTTCAACTTCCCGAGTGCCTGCACGATGACATCCGTGCCCTTCTCCAGGATATGCTGCCCGACGAACAGCAACGAGGCAGTCCCTTCCGGCACTCCGAGCACACTGCGCGACTCCCGGCGTAAAGCGTCGGTCTCCGCGTCGCTCAGCCCGGCATAGTCGTTGCCGTTCTCGACCACGGTGAGGGGTCCCTTGTAGCCGTATTCCCTGACCGTGTCCGCCACCTCGGCCTGCGGAATCCAGACCTCGTCACAGGCCTCGAAAAACTGCAGTATCCTGCGCATGATCACAGGCACCATCCACGACGTCAGGCCATGGAACGAGTGACGGAGGTCGTCGCGGTACTTGGAGTGGAACGTCCCGACCAGAGGCACCCCATGATGCTTCTTGGCATACACTGCCAGCCTGCCGGAGGAGAAGGGGCAGTGGGCATGCACGAGACTGAAGGGGATGCGTCGCAGTTCCCTCCAGATGAAGGGGTCCAGCTTGGGATAGCCATACCTGTAGGGTCGGCGGTTGAATATCGGAAGCGAGAAATAGCGCGACACGGGCACCTCGGCCGGGGATTTCACGGGATTCCAGGGAGTGACCACCCTCACCTCGTGACCCTTCTCGGCGAGATGACGGGCATAGTTCTGCACCGCCAGCGTCACCCCGTCCATGATTGGAGGGAAGCTGTCGTTGAAAAGCCCTATCACCCCGGGCGGAAAGGTGGACGTGTTGCGGTCTGCCATATCGGTATGCGAACCATCTTGGATGATTCGGGAATGCGAAATTAATACTTTTATGTCATCAAGTCAAAAATTTGCGCCGATATTTGAAGTTTTCTCCCTTCTTATACCCTGCTGCGGCGTGGCCAATCGTTTTTTTTACTAAATTTGTAGTCCATGAATTTTATTTACTGACTGCTAAATGAAAGATTGTTTCTCACACTCCGGGCGCCTCTTCGCCGCCCTTGCGCTCGCGGCCCTCGCGCCGGGGGCCCTCGCGGCGCCGGTGACCCCTGACCAGGCCCGCGCGGAGGCGGCGGCGTTTCGCCGAGCCCATGTGCCAGGCCTTCGCCAGGCCCCCCCGGTCGCCCAAGACCAGCTATCGCTTGCCTACCAGTCCGTGACCGACTCTGGCGAGAACTGCTTCTATGTCTTCAATAATCCTGACGGGTCCGGCTTCACCATCGTCTCCGCCGACGACCGCCTCCCCGCCGTGCTCGGCTTTTCCGAAAACGGCAGCTTCGACCTCGACCGCATCCCCTCCAACATGAAATGGTGGCTCGGGGAATATTGCTCCGAAATCTCCCGGTTCCTCGCCGAGGACCCGGCGATGCCCCCCCTGCGCCGCAGGGCCATGGCCAAGGACCGCGACCCCATCGAGGCAATGCTGACCTCGCGCTGGGACCAGGGTGATCCGTACAACCGCCAGTGCCCCATCGACTCCTATGCCAACCGTCGTTCGGTCACTGGCTGTGTCGCCACCGCCATGGCCCAGGTGATGCGTTATCACCAGTGGCCCATCAACCCCACCGGCATCAGCGGGTCGTATATCTTCAACGGCACTACCCTCGACTGGGCCAATATGCTCGACGACTACTCCGGCTCCTACACCGCCACCGAGGCCGATGCCGTGGCCCTGCTGATGCGCCAGTGCGGCGCATCGGTCAACATGATGTATTCGGCCTACGAATCGGGCGCCTACTCCGAGAATGTCCCCGTTGCCCTCTACGATCATTTCGGCTACAGCAAGTCGATCGCCATGGAATGGCGCGACTACCACACCCAGAACGAATGGGACGACATGGTCTACGCCGAACTTGAGGCCGGGCGCCCTGTCTACTACAGCGGCCGCTCCGCTTTGGGCGGACACGCCTTCGTCTGCGACGGCTACCTCTCCAACGGATTCTTCCACTTCAACTGGGGCTGGGGAGGCTATCAGGACGGCTACTTCATCCTGAGCGCCCTTAATCCTTCGAGCGGCGGCACAGGCTCCTATGATGGCGGCTACAACACCAACCAGGCCATCCTGACCGGCGTCAAGCCTTCCGACGGGGAGACACAGATGCAGACGGCCGCACTGTGCACGGGCTCGTTCATCTACCGCAACGGTATCTTCTGCGTCTCCGACGATCCGGACGGATACGACATGATCTACAACCCTCTGTCCACATCCCTGCAAGCCACCTTCGGCGTCGAGATCACGCCCTGGGACGGCTCGGGCTCCCCGGTCTACGCCATGACTGCCAGCCAGACGGTGCTCGCATCCCGCTACGGCACCAAGGAGATGACAGTGACCATTCCGAATCTGCCGGCGGGAAAATACAAGATCTGCCCCTGCTTCAAGAACGCCTACGGCGAGATCCAGCCTGTGCAGGTGCCCATCGGCAAGCAGGAATACGTGACCCTGACCGTGGAGGGGGGCAAGAAGACATTCTCCAACGATGGCGCGCCCACCGACCGCCAGTCACATCTTATCTTCGGCGTCCCGGAGATGCCTACGGCCGTCTACGACAACGTGGCCAAGGTGCTCCGTCTGGTGGTCAGCAATGTCAGCGGCGGCGACTTCCGCGACAAGATCTCGATGTTCCTCAGCGACATTGACGATCCCTTCGGCGATGCCGTCACTGTCTATTCGGACGTGATCCTGCCGGGCAGGACAAGCTCTATCGTGGAGTTCTCCACTCCGGAGGTGATACGCCCGGGCAACTATGAAGTCTACATCACCACCTACATGGGCGAGATTCTTTGCGATGTCTTCGAGGTGGAAGTGAAGGCCTCGGGTGCGGACACCCAGATGAAGGGCGACCTCCAGCTCATGGCCTTCGGCCCCAATTTCCACACCATGACCCCCGACGGCATCCCGATGTCGATCGCCATCCAGAACGAGTCTTCCGAAGCCCTCACCGCCAACGTGGGCGTAAGGGTGCTCGACGCCGGTTTCAAAGAGCTGAAATCCGCGTCTCTCGGCGAGGTCTCCTTCGAGCCGGACCACCTTACCAACCTCAGCGTCGCCCCTGCACAGCTTGGCCTGGCGCCCGGTGAATATTTCTGGAACCTCACCGTCGACGGAAAGCCGACCGGCGCCATATTCCCGCTCATACTCTCTGGTGAGGTGAAGGAAAAGAATGGAGTCTACTACACCTCCGTCTCGGAATCTCCCCGTCAGGCACTGGTGGTCCCTCCCACATATGAGGAATACTCGGGCTCTGTCAACATCCCCGATGCGATTGACGGCTACACGGTGACGGCCCTGCGCGCCGACGCCTTCACTTTCGCCTCGGATGTCACCGAGGTGTCGCTCCCCTCGGGACTGTCGAGGATCGAGCCGGGCACTTTCTATTCGGCTTCCTCCCTGAAACGCCTCAACGTCAATGGCTCCACTCCTGCCGTGGCCATGACCGATGCTTTCGCGCCCGATGCACCGGAAGGCATCCTGCTTTCGCCGGCCAACGGCACAGCCAACTTCTACGCTTCCGAAGACGGATGGGCCGATTTCCGCATCTCCAACTGGACACTGCAATTTGGCGACGGCTGCGAGGTCCTTGGAGGACTCCTCCTGGATCCGCTGACCAATAAATGGTATTCTCCTTATTATATAGGTGCTGACGAACGCCTGGCCATCAACATCCAGGTGCCCGAAGGAATGCAGATCAAGCTCTCCTGGGAGATTGACGGCGAGACGGGCACACAGCGCTTCGACAATGTGGTAATTCTTCCGGCCCTGCATGGGGCTTCGGCCACAGCCACTGTCGAGGCGGCCGACGCCTCCGGTGTCGCTGGCCTCGATTCCGAATGGATTCCCGCAGATGTCTACACCCCTTCCGGCGTATGCGTCCTGCGCCAGGCCTCCCGCGAAGCCTTCCAGGCACTCCCCCAGGGTCTATATATCCTGAAAGGCCAGAAGATCCTCAAATAATCCGCCCCTATCCTCAAAAAAAGAGCGCTCCCCTCCGGAGCGCTCTTTTTTTCCCCTCCTCTCCCTTTCCCCTTTTCCCTTACCTCCTTCTGCCCTTTTCCCTTACTTTCTTCTTCCCTTTCCCTTACTTCCTTCTTCCCTTTCCCTTACTTCCTTCTTCCCTTTCCCTTACTTTCTTCTTCCCTTTCCCTTACTTCCTTCTTCCCTTTCCCTTACT
>CAZHCM010000101.1:0-7160 GCA_964531005.1 uncultured Sangeribacter sp.
TGAAAGTCGACGCCCTGCCGGTGCGGTGTGTGAGGCTGACCAAGTGACAGGCGCCTTCGCACCCACCCGGAGAGGTGTTCAGCCAACACTCTTAGGGGCTTTAACAAAAAAAGTCTTCAAAAGTTTTGGGGAGTTATGAAAAAGTATTAATTTTGTCGCTGAAAAAGCCTTTGTAGATTCCTCAGAATATATCTTGCGACCTGAGGAGGGTACTAGTAAAGATTTATGTGTAAGATTATCAAGATAGCACTCCTGGCCATGGCGGTCGTCCCCGGACTGTGGCACGCCGCCGGCGCATCGGCTAAAGTGCTTGTCGACATGGACATGGCGCAGGGGATGGATGTCCCCTCTCAAAGAGCGGTTTCGATGGAGGATTGCATCGAGACTGTGCGCGTCGCCTATGGTAATCTTGCCCATGCCCGCGATCTTGACTCTCCCGATTACCACGATGCCGGAGGCTATCCAGACTCCGACGGCAATGGCGAGAGCGAACAGATTCCTCCCCACACCTCCATATACACTGTCCGCCGCCCTTGGGTCCCCTCCGGTCAGACAGGGGAACGCCCCGCCAGAAGGGACTCCCTTGCTCCCGACTCGGCGAGCGTGGCCGCCGACTCCATCGGCTCCCCCGCCGACAGCGTGGCCACGGACTCCGTGAGCGTCACAAAGCTGGCAAATACCCCCCCCCATGAATATATCTCGCTAAAAACCAATATGTTATATTGGGCCGCACTCCTGCCAAACATCGGCGTGGAGTGGCTCATTGACGGCAATTGGTCGGTAGCCCTCGACGGCAACTGGGCCCAGTGGGGCAGCTACAGCCATGAGAAGAGCTACCGCCTCGTACTGCTCGACGTCGAGGGGCGCCGCTGGATCAAACCCCGCGCCCCCTGGCACGGCTGGTATGTCGGCCTCCTCGCCGGAGGAGGATGGTACGACCTTGAGAACGGCACGCCCGGCCACTACGGCTGGGGCCTGATGGGAGGAGTCACGGTGGGCTTCATGTGGCCCATCAACCGGCACCTGACGCTCGAGGCCGAGCTGGGCGCCGGCTACATGCATACACGCTACAAAGACTACGAGCCCATCGAGGGGCACCACGTGTACCTGCGCACCAAGGAGCTTGACTACTTCGGCCCCATAAAGCTCAACCTTTCGCTTGTCTGGCGGCTCCCCCATATCGTCAAACATAAATCCGTACCCGCCTCATGAAGAGTACCAGATTTTACATATGGACTCTGACGCTCCTCATGCTGCCGCTGCTGGCGTCGTGCCGGCAGGAGCTCTGCTACGACCACTACCCGGTGCTCGACGTCAACTTCACGTGGGAGCAGGAGTGGGAGCGCGACTACGGACGCCACCATATCGACAACTGGGACATCGACCTCTATGGAGTCGGTTATGACGAATACCGCCCCGAGATACCGGAATGGATCAACATGACCAGCTATTACGACGACGGGCGCCGAAAGGACACATTCATGTCGCCCGACGGACGCCGCTTCATCGTCGAGGCCGGAGAGAAGAGGTCGATACTTCTCTACAACGGCGACACTGAATATGTGGTCATCTCTGACATGGCCCAGCTCAACGAGGCGCGCGCCGAAGCCACCTCCCGCTCGCGGGCGACTATGGAAGTCATGGCCCAGAAGCATGGGGACTCACGCACCACCAATCCCCCCGACATCCTCTATGCGGCCTTCCTGGAAGACGTCAAGCCCCTCAACAACCACGACCTGCACGCCCTCTCGATCAAGATGCAGCCGCTGGTCTACACATACCATATCACCTACGAGTTCGAGCACGGCATCGAGCATGTGGTGCTGGCGCGCGGCGCCCTGGGAGGCATGGCCGAGTCTGTCTACCTGCGCACCGGCGTGACCTCGGAGGAGACCTCGATCATCCTCTTCGACTGCGACGTCAAGGCGGGGGGGTGCCAGGCGGCGGTCCGTTCGTTTGGCGTCCCAGGGTTCCCGGACACCTATTACGGACGCAGCCAGCAGGCGGGGAAGGCTCGCCCCTACACCCTCAATCTCGAGGTCATGCTGCGCAACGGCAAGACCGTGGAGTTCAACTACGACATCTCCGACCAGATGGCCGACCAGCCGCGAGGCGGCGTCATCAAGGTCTCCGGCCTACGAATCGAGGAGGAGCAGGGGATGATCGAATCCGGCTTCAAGGTCGATGTCAGCGGCTGGGACGAGCCCGACGAGATAGTGGACATCCCGATGGGAAGGCAGCCGGGAGCCATCAGATAGTGACAATGACAATAAGATACAAACAAAACCCTAAATATTAACTCTAATCAATTATTCACATGAAAGGAAAGATTTTCTTTTTCGCTCTGGGTGCGCTGGCGCTGACAGCCTGCACTTCAGAAGAGGTGATGGATGATGTAGCTAAGAAGAGCAACGCCATCGGATTCGAGAACGTGGTCAACAAGCTCACGAAGGCCGGAGACATGGACAACGCCAGTCTCAACCAGTTCAACGTGTATGGCTACTACACGATGAACCCCACCGACGGAGTGGCTATCCAGGTCTTCAAGGACGTTCCTGTGACACGTCCAGAAGGCGGAACATGGGGCTACACCAACACTCAGTACTGGATCCCCGACGCACACTACTACTTCTACGCCTACAGCGACGGAGGCTCGGCGCTCGAAGCTCCCTACGGCGAACTCATCATGAACATGGAGAATGGCGTGACCCCCTCCTCCCGTGTGCTGAAGATCAACGACTATGTGGCTGACGCCACCCATCAGTGCGACCTGGTGTACTCCTCCAGCGAAGGCGACACCGACGAGGGCGCATCCTTCCCCAACGGCATCATCGCCAAGGCCACCGGCAACGACATGGTGACCTTCCACTTCAAGCATCTGCTGACTAAGGTGACTGCACAGTTCACCAACAAGTTCCCCGACGGCTACACCGCCGAGGTGACTGATGTCACCTTCGAGAACATCTTCAACCAGGGTGACTACGACCCCAGAGTCGAGGGCGGCTGGCAGAACCAGTCAAAGGTGGGCGACACCCCCTACGTGACCCTGCTTGCCGCCGGCGCCAAGGCCACTGCAGCGGCAGGTGCGAGCGACAAGTCCGGCTCTGCCTACACCATCCCCTATGGCTATAAGACGGGCGAGTACGTGACTCTGAGATTCAAGCTGACCCTCTTCAACAACGGCGTCCAGGTGCTCCAGAAGGAGCTCACCGGCAACTTCATCCCGGCTTGGAACAGCGGCTACTCCTATCTCTACAATGTAGAGCTGAGCGGCAGCACGACCGACCTCGGTGCCATCGTCTTCACCACCGCCAAGGATGAGGCTGGCAACGAAGTCACCGACTGGACCAACGGCAACGGTACCATCCTCCTCACCACCTCCAACAACGGAGAGGGCGAGTGAACACACGACTGACAGAAAGCACGACTGCGCCGCGATACGGCGGCGCAGTCGTTTCTTTTCCCTCATACGCCTTTCTCCCCACCCCACACCCTCTCCATATATACCCTCTCCACACCATACCCTCTCTAAAATACACCCTCTCCAACACATACCCTCTCCATCACCTCACAGAGTCTAAACTCCTATGCAATCACTTCGTATGGCCCATACCACACTGAGAAATATCCTGTCCTTGGCCTCCGGCATGGCGCTGGCATGGCTGGCCACGGCTTGCCAGTCGGGGGCTGACGAACCCCGAGGCGGCAGCGACGAGATGGTCTTCACCACCGAGGGCGTCACACGCTCCACCCTTATGGACAAGAACTCCCTCACCGCCTTCCCATTTGCCGTCTACGGCGCCATGTACTCGTTGACGCCCGAGGATGCCAGCCAATGTATCCCCATTTACGAAGGCACCGAGGTGAGATACGAGTCTTCGGGACAGCAATGGACATATGACGAGCCGAGATACTGGTTTCCGGGCTTCCAGTACTCCCTGGTGGCGCTGCATCCCGCCGCTCCCTCCAATGTCACGGCCATTAATTACAGCGACAATCAGTTAGGCTTCACATACTCACAGCCTGCCGACTATAGGGATGCCGACGACATCCTCGTCTCCACGCATCGCCGCCGCTACGCCGGCGGGAGCACCAGCGCGGTGGGCTTCACATTCCACCACATCCTCTCGAATGTCAGTATCACGATGAGCTACATCGACCCGAAGGAACCGTCGACCTCTACGCTCAACATCACCGGGTTGACATTTAAGAATGTGCCTACCCGGGCCTCCTATGCCGTAGCTCCGGCTCAGGTGGCCGGAGGAGGCGACATGACAAACGACTGGACCTGCGCCAACGGCTCGTCCGACGGCTGGAAGATCCTTGACAGCGGGGATGTCGAGATCCTTTTCCCTGCCGATGGAGCCGGAGCGTGCAAGAACGCCAACGACGAGACCCCCCGGCCCCTGTTTTCAGACACGGACGCCCTGCTGCTGCTCCCCAACGCCAAGGGAGGCACGGAGCTGGAGCTGACCTATGTGATTGCCGACAGCGACGGCGTGGCAGGCCCTGAGCAGAAAGCCGAGGCGGTCATACCCACAGGCTGGACTGCGGGTCAGAACCTTGTACTGGCGCTGAGCATCAATGAAAAGAGCCTGAAGGTAAGCATAACAGTGGCCGAATGGGAGCCCACCGCCCCAGTCGACACCACCGTCCCCAGAAAATAACCCTCTCCGCTCTCTCATTCAAGCAAAAAGAAACGCCGGTGCCAGTCTATGACTGGCACCGGCGTTTCTTTTTGCGTAGGGTTCGCAGCCCAGATGTGGGAGCGGCAGGCCGCGCCCACAACTCGAAAGACTTACTTCACCAGTACCTTGGAGACCTTGCCTCCAAGGTGCTTGATGTAGAGGCCCGGCTGGAGACCAGCGGGATTGACGCGTACGCCGCCGAGGGTGTAGTACTGGGCGGAAGCGGGATCGGCGTCTAAGGAGTCGAGGCCAACGGTGTTTTCGACAGTCACTGCGCACGACTTGGAGAAAGTCTGGCCATAGGAGTCAGTGACAGTGTAGGATATGATGGCTTCCCCCATTTCAAGGGCGGTGACAACCCCATTGTCTACAATCGCCACCTCCGGATTCGATGACGTCCATACGCCGTGTACGGAGGCGCTCCTGTACCCTAAGCCCAACGTGGCTGTCAACGTCTTGCTTTCCCCGACCTTGAGCAGGCACTCCTCCTCGCTAAGCACCACGTGTACGGATGCAAGCTCGCGGAAGGTGGAGAACCGGTTCCACCCCTTGGCCTGAGAATAGGCCTGCTTTCTTCCATTAGGCACGTAAACCACCGCGTCGCTCGAAACGTCTTCAAACACATTTCCATTCGCGATGGCCGGGGGAGTTGGGGCAAGGGAATATATGGCGTTGAGGGAATGGCAGAGCTTGAAGGCCCCCTGGCCGATGGCGCCTACAGAGTTGCCGAGCTCGACCGAGGCAAGACGGTTACAATCCAGAAAAGCCCAGGCACCTATGGCGGTCACGGAGTTGGGCACCTTGATGGATGTCAGTCCGGTGCAGCAGAAGAAAGCCCATTCGCCGATGCTTGTCACCGAATTTGGGATCTCCACGGCAGTCAGCCCCTTGCAATTGTAGAATGCGTAGTCCCCGATTGTCGTGACAGGGGAGGGGAGGGTGAAGGCACCACGTTTTCCGCAAGGATAGCTGATGAGCTCGTTCATGTCCTTGCTATACAGCACCCCATTTAGCGAGGAATAGACATGGTTGCCTGCAGCCACCTCAATCGCGGTCAGGCTATCGCAACTGTCGAAGGCAAAAGCACCCAGTTCAGCTACAGCCTCCGGAATCTCGATGGACGCGATGGCGTCGCAGTCATAGAAGGCGCTCGTGCCAATTAAGGTCACGGCATTGGGGAGAGAGACGGAGGTCAGAGCCGTGCATTCGGCAAAGGCGTATGCACCGATTGTGGTGAGTGAGCGCCCCATGTCCAGCGATTTGAGACCCTTGCACCCGAAGAATGACTTTTCCTTGATTTCTGTGACAGAATCTGGTATCTTGATCGAAGTCAGCCACTGGCATCCCGCGAAAGCCCAGGCGCCGATGGAGGTGACATAACCGGGGAGGGCTATGGCACCCGTTTTACCTGCGGGGCAGCTGACCGCCTCCATCTTGGTGCGGTCGACCGCGTTGTCACGGACTTCATATCCATATAGCACTCCATCGCGGGATGCATAGTGGCGATTGGCCGATGCAACGGTGATATCGCGCAAGCTGACGTCGCCGAAGAATACGCAAGAATCGACCTTCGTCACCGACGCCGGTATGGTGATCGAAGTCAGGCGTGTGCATTCCGAGAAAGCCCAGGCGCCGATAGTCTCCACAGAGTGGCCGAGTGTTAGGGAAGCCATGGCTTTGCAATACGAGAAGGCGCAGATGCCGATGTTGGTCACTGAATTTGGGAGATGCACGCTCTCCAGGCTTCTGCATTCGGAAAATGCATACGCCCCGATGCTCTTGACAGAGTTGCCGAGGCTGGCAGATTTGAGTCCGGTGCAGCAGAAGAAGGCGTATTCGCCGATGCGGGTCACCGAATTGGGGATGGTGACGGATTCCAGCTCCCTGCAGTCATAGAAAGCTGCGGGGCTGATGGCGGTCAGGGTGTATCCGACACCGCCGTCAAAGACCTGGGAGAGGATGACGAGGTCGCCCGATGGCTTTTCAGGCCCGCGTTTTGCCGTGACGGTGCGTGTCTCGGGGCTTAGGACAGAGTAGGTGAGGGTCTGTCCCTTGTAGGTGTACTCGAAGTCTTGGGCGGAGAGGCTCAGGGCACACAACAGGGTGAAGAGAAGTAGCAGCTTCTTCATTTGATGTTGGTTTTTATGTCTGACCTCGCTGGTCAGTTGCCGCAGGCTCCCCTCTTTGGCGAAGTTGTTAGCAAGAAAAAAAGCGTAGGAATCTGTATCTGTTGCCGTCCTACATCCTGAGGCTTCTCGCATTGCCCTATCTAAGTCGGACGGCAACGCAGAAGCCCACGCTTGTATATGCGACCACACCATCCGGCAGGCGCCTCTCACGAGGCTCCGGCCGGACATGTGATAATACACATATCCACGGGCATCCATCGTTGCTTAATCCTTGACTTAGATAGAAATTTTGCGAGAATAGGCCAAAGGTCAAAAAAAATTTAATCATATACTGATTATCAGG
>CAZHCM010000102.1:0-7049 GCA_964531005.1 uncultured Sangeribacter sp.
GCGCCTGCTGGTCGGTGTTGCAGACCACGAAGTTGACGTTGGGGATGTTCTGCCGGAACATGTAGTTGACGGCGTTGTCGCCGCCGCCCCCCACGCCTATGACCTTGATGATGGAGGCGTTGGGGTCGTTGACGAACTGCGAGTCGTCGTGTATGTCGAAATTATAGTTGTCGTTGTCCATGTGGGGCGTCGGGGTGGGTCGGGAGTTATTGAGAGGGATTTACCTTGATTTAGCTTGAGCCACTTGATTGGGGGGAGGGTGGTGTCACTCGTCGATAAGGTCGCTGTCGTCGCTTTCGGGCGGGGCGAACAGTGCGCTCAGGCGGCGTTTGAAGGATGACATGAGCCGGGATTTGGGCTTGCGCTGCTCGACTGTCTCCTGGGTGGCCGTCACCTCGTTGACTATCTCCTCGGCCTGGGCCTCGCCGGTGACGGGCACGCTCTCCTTGCGCGGCATGGAGAGGCACTCGCCGGAGCCGAGGGTGGCGCCGGCATAGAGGATGCTGACCACCTCGATAAGCTCGGAGGAGGATGCGCGCTGGTCGGCCACCGTCACGTAGGGCGGGAAGTGCCCCCGGTGGATCTGCAGGCCGCTCTGGCGGCCGAGAAGCTCGGTCATGCCCTGCAGGCGCGACCCTCCGCCTATGCAGACGATGCCGCCGGAGACGTCCTTCTCGGTCAGGCCTGCGTAGGTGAGCTGCTCCATGATGTTGGCCACTATCTCCTCGGAGCGCGCCACGATGACGTTGGAGATGTCCGAGAGGCGCAGGCCGTTGAGGTTGATGTTCGACGAGGTCTCGCGCACGATGGCGTTGCCCGAGGTGATCTTGATGTCTTCGGCGCGCTCCTCAAGCATGGAGAGGGATGTGAGGTCGCGGGTGATGTTGCGCCCTCCCAGGGGGAGGGTGGCGAAGTATTTTAGGCAGCCGTGGGAGTAGATTGAGACGGATGTGGTCTCGGCCCCGATGTCGGCCAGCATGCAGCCGAGGCGTTTCTGCTCGTCGGAGAGGATGAGGTGGCCGCAGGCCAGGGCCGTGACCACGAATCCCTCGACGCGGATGCCGAGCTTGTCGGAGACGGTGCGCATGACGTTGCGGCGCATGGCCGGGCGGCACACCACGACGTCGAAGGTGGCGCTGATATCGTTGCCCACCATCCCTTTGGGCGACTGCGTGGTGGCCTTGCCCACCTGATAGGTGCGGGGCACGGCGTCGACCACGGTGAGGGTGTTGTCGATGGCCGTCTTCAGGGCATCCTCCCTCATGCGCTCCAGGATTTCCTCGGTGATCTCGGTGTCTTCGGCCAGGGTGTGGCTCACCGTGGCCGGGACGCTGCGCAGCGACCGCCCGCTCAGGCCCACGTACAGGGCCGTGATGCGGCGCGGGGTGACGGCCGGATGCTGCTCCAGCCGGTCGATGACGCGGGCTATCCGCGTGGAGGTCTCCTCAAGGTTCTGTATGTGGCCGTAGCGCACGCTTTCGAGACCCTTCTCTTGCTCCACGGCCAAGACTTCGAGGTGGCCCGGGGAGCGTGTGACGCCCACAGCTCCGATGATCTTGGAGCTGCTGATTTCAATTGCTGCTATATATCTTTCCTGGTTCATGAGGCTTCTGGGATATGGGGTGGGGTTCAGGGGTTTGGGGAGGGGGCGCCGGTGCTCTCGTGTGGGGTGTCGGCGCGCCCGGTGATGGCCCGGCTGGAGTCGACGGTGGGCAGTGTGGCCTCCTCCATGTCCACCTCCTCGGTGGAGATGCCGCCGTGGAAGAGGGGGGTCTTGTCGCGGCGCGTGGCCACGATCTGGTCGCGAAACTTCACTGAGATGGTGTCGTAGACGTTCCATCCGCGATAGGGGAGCACCTGGCGGTATGCCGTGAGCAACGCTGCGCGTTTGCGTTCCAGGCGCGTGGTGTCGCCGAAGTTGATGATGTGGCCGTGCACGCGCGGCACGAGCAGGATGTTGTCGGCGTCGCGCGCCACGACTGCCGACACTATGGCCGACATCTCGGGGTCAGAGGCCACGAAGCGCGTGACCGGGAGCACCGAGGTGGCCGGGAAGTCGGCTGTGAAGTCGCCATAGACGATGGGCACGTCGGCGAAGAACTCCACCTTTGCGTCCATGCGCTTGCCGTCCTTGTTGATGTAATAGCTGTCGCCACGCGAGGTGAAGACGCGTATCTCGGGAATCATCGGCTCCACCTCCACCAGGAGCTGGCCGCCGGAGGTGACGGCACACTCCACGCTCTCCAGATTGTTGAGGCGCGAGAGATACCGCTCGACGTCGGAGACGTTGAGGTCGATGGCTTTCTTGCCTTGTATGGGATGCGGGTAGCGCCCCAACTCGTCGAGCACGCCGGCCCGCGTCACGCTGTCGGTGTGGGGGTTGGAGCCGTGGGAGGTGACGCGTATCCCTGTGCATTTGAGCGTGGCGGCCTTGTCGGCGGCCCACACCCCCATGCACACAACGTATGCGAGAAGTGCCGTCAGCACTCCCCACTTCATCACTGTCTTCAAGACGGGTCTCACGCTTCTCTCTCTATGTCAATCAACTCAACTCTACTGCGTCTGACGCTCGCCTTTCCGACAATTCTCTAACACTCAGAGGATTGAGGGTCAAGCGCGCGCTTGATGTCCGGCAGGAGGGCGTCGATGTCGGCGGCTCCGAGGGTCATCAAGACCTCAAAGTTAGTATTTTTTATCAGATTAAGCAAATCTCGGCGCGGACAATACGTTTTTTTTGCGCATTTTACGTCTTTGAGTATCAGATTGGAGTCCACGCCGGGGATTGGCTCCTCGCGTGCGGGATAGATCTCGGGCATGATGACCTCGTCGGCCAGCGACAGGGCGCGGGCAAACTCCGGGGCGAAATCGCGGGTGCGCGTGTAGAGGTGGGGCTGGAAGATGACGCTCAGCCTGCGTCCGGGATACAGCCTGCGCACCGACTCGATGCTGGCCTCGACCTCGGCCGGGGAGTGGGCGTAGTCGTCGATCAGGGCGGGGCGTGTGCCGTCCTCGCTCCCTTCGAGCCATATCTCGAAGCGGCGTTTGGCGCCCTTGAACGTGCGTAGCCCCTCGCGAACGGCCTCCACGCCGGCTCCGGCCTTCAGGGCGGCGGCGGCGGCCGCCACGGCGTTGTCGACGTTGATTGCCACGGGCACCCCGAGCTCTATGCCGTCGATGCGCAGGCCACCGGGCCCTTCGAGGTCGAACTCCAGCCTGGCGTGCCCGTACCGTATGTCGCCGACATGCCAGTCTCCCTCGCGCCCTCCGCTATAGGTCTCAGTGACGACCCCTTCGGGTGTGCGGGGATGGAGCTTGAGCCCGGTGTGCAGCAGCAGGGTGCCTCCGGGACGTATCAGTTCGGTGAACTGCGCGAATCCCTCCAGATACCCCGCCTCGTCGCCGTATATGTCGAGATGGTCGGGGTCGGTGGATGTCACCACGGCTATGTGCGGGCGCAGATGCAGGAAGGAGCGGTCATACTCGTCGGCCTCGATGACGGCCACATCGGAGCGGTCGGAAATCATAAGGTTGGAGCCCGTGTTGCGCAGTATGCCTCCCAAGAAGGCGTTGCATCCCTGGGGGGTGAGGCTCAGGATATGGGCTATCATGGAGCTTGTGGTGGTCTTGCCGTGGGAGCCGGCCACGCAGATGGCGTCCGAGCGTCGGGTGATCTCGCCCAAAAGGGCGGCGCGCTTGATGATGCGGTGGCCGCGCCGGCGCAGCTCGGTGAGGATGCGGTTGTCGTCGGAGACGGCCGGAGTGCGCACCACCAGTGTCTTCTCCGCATCCAGCATCTCGGCCGGAATCAGGGCCGGGTCGTCTTCGAATACTATTTCGGCGCCTTCGGCGCGCAGGGCGTCGGTCAGCGGTGTGGAGGCGCGGTCGTATCCGGCCACCTTGGCTCCGAGGCTCAGGTAGTAGCGCACGAGGTTGGCCATGCCGATGCCCCCGGCGCCCACGAAATATAGTCGCTCTATGGGTCTGTCCTGTGGAATCATGTGTCCTTCGGGATTAAGGTTGGGGCTGGGGGCCCAGAATCTTCACTATCTCGTCCACGATCTTCTCGTCGCTGTCTTCGCGGGCGAGGGTGCGGATGGCCTGCGACATGGATTGCAGCTCCTGGGGGGAGTCGAGGAGCTCCAGGATGGCGTCCACGAGGGTCTGGCGCGCCTCCGCATCGGGGATGAGGCGCGCGGCGCCCACCTCGGAGAGGGCCATGGCGTTCTTGGTCTGGTGGTCCTCGGCCACGTTGGGGCTCGGCACGAGGATGGCCGGCTTGCCAAGGAGCTCAAGCTCGCTGATAGAGCCTGCCCCGGCGCGTGAGACCACGAGGGTGGCGGCGGCGTAGGCCGCCGTCATGTCGGCGATGAACGGGGTGACGACGACGCCTTTGAGGCCCTTGGCGGCTGCCAGGGCGCGGTCGCCGAAGTTCTTGCCTGTCTGCCATATCACCTGTATGCCGCGCTCGGCGAGGCGCGAGACTCCCTGCTCGAGGCTCTCGTTGAGTGTCAGCGCCCCCAGCGAGCCTCCGACCACGAGCACCGTGTCCTTGCGCGGGTCGAGCCCGAAGCTCTCGCGGGCCTCCTTGACGGGACGCGGGTTGGTGAGGTCCTTGCGCACGGGGTTGCCGGTCATGACGATGCGGTCGGCTGGGAAGAACCGCTCCAGCCCGTCGTATGCCACGCATATGGTCCTGGCCTTGGGGCCCAGGAGCTTGTTGGTGACTCCGGGATAGGAGTTCTGTTCCTGTATCAGGGTTGGCACGCCGGCTTTCTGAGCGGCCTTGAGGGTGGGGCCCGAGCAGTATCCGCCGACTCCGATGGCTATGTCGGGTCGGAAATCGCGCACGATGTCGCGTGCCATCTTCATGCTCTTGCGGAGCTTCATGAGCACGCCGACATTGCGCAGCAGGTGACGGCGGTCGAATCCGGCCACGGGGAGGCCGACGATCTTGTATCCGGCCGCCGGGACACGCTCCATCTCCATGCGGTTGTCGGCGCCGACGAAGAGGATTTCCACGTTGAGGCGCCGTCTCAGAGCGCCAGCGATGGAGAGGGCGGGGAAGATGTGGCCCCCGGTCCCTCCGCCGCTTATGAGGATGCGGTATTTCTTGGGTTCTGACATGGTGTGGTATGGTAGGGTTTGGCTTCGCGGTAGTCCGGGGCGGCTCAGTGGGAGTCGTTGGCCTGGCTGGAAAGGTTGGCCGCCTGCATGTCGTCGGCCAGTTGAAGCTGTTCGTTGCGGTTCTTGATCTTGTCTTTCTTCGAGGTCACGGCGTAGCGGCTGACGGAGAGCATGATGCCGATGGCGCACGACATCACCAGCACCGAGGTGCCCCCCTTGGAGATGAAGGGCAGAGGCTGTCCCGAGACGGGGAATACGCCTGTGACGATGGCCATGTGCACGAGGGCCTGGAAGACGATGAGCACGGCGCATCCCAGGATGAGGAATGCCGGGAAGGCGCGGGAGCATTTGTAAGCTATGCGGCCGGCGCGCGCCAGCAGGCAGAGGTAGAGGATCATCAGGGCGCATCCGCCGATGAAGCCTGTGTCTTCGATGATGATGCTGTAGATGTAGTCGGAGAAGGCCAGGGGGAGGCGTGCGCTCTCGCGGGAGTTGCCCGGGCCGCACCCGATCAGGCCGCCGTTGGCCTGGGCGAAGTTGGACATCATCACCTGGCGGTTGATGTCGGTGATCTCGTCGTCGGGGGCCACGCCTCTGACATGGCGTTGGAGGCGTCCCATCCATGTGCCCGAGCGGTCGACCTCCTTGTCCTTGGCCGAGACGGTCTGGGTGGTGGTCTGTGCGGCCACGTCGTCAAATTCGCTTGAGCTGCGGTTGAGCGAGCTGTAGCCGTAGAGGGCTCCGGCGCAGACGGCGTACACTGCCATCACGATGCCGAGCTTGCGCCATTGCACGCCCCCGATGAGGAGCATGCTGACGCTGACGCCCATCAACAGGATGGTGTTGGTCAGGCCGTTGCGGAATAGGGCGGCGCCGAATAGCACCACTATGACGGCCGCCTGGATCACACCCTTGTTGGAGACGCCGCCGGGCTGCTGGTTGCGCCCCAGGACGGTGGCGAGCCAGATGATGACGGTGAGCTTGACTATCTCCGGGGGCTGGATGGTGAATCCTGCGATGCGTATGGCGCGCTGGGCCCCGTTGATCTGGACGCCGACAAAGGATGTCAGAATCAGCAACCCGAGCGACATGAGGGCCAGGATTGCGGCGAAGCGGCTTATGTAGGCATAGTGGAGCTTCTGCAGCCAGAAGACCAGCGCCATGCCCATGAGCAGGAAGAGCCCGTGGCGGATGAGGGGAGCGTAGACGTTGGAGCCGGTGATCTCGGTGCTGGAGGCGCTGAAGAGCTCCACGATCGAGATGACGATAAGCAGCCAGTATATGCCCCAGATGTAGGGGTCGGCCTTGGGAAGCCATTTGGGGCGCGCGGGATCCTCCTCGGCAGCGGCGGCTGCCCGAGGGGCGCGGCGTGCGCGAGGCTTGGCGGCGGGCACGCCGTCGACGGTCTCGCAGATTATGATGCGCTCGTCTGCACCCTCGGCAGCGGGGGATTCGGCGGCGCGTCGCCTGGTGGCGGTGGTGGGGTCGGTGTTCATTTTATGGGAGTGATGGGAGATTTGGGAATGGTGGGAGTGAGCAGGGCATTGCTTATGTGTGAAGCATGGCGCGGACGGCCTCCTTGAAGAGCTGGCCGCGGTTTTCATAGCTCGTGAAGAGGTCGAAGCTGGCGCAGCAGGGCGACAGCAGCACGGTGTCTCCCTCGGAGCTGACCTCGCGGCAGGCCGCCATGGCCTCCTCCAGGGAATGCGTGTCGCGCATGACGGGCACCTTGCCCGAGAAGAACTCCATGAGCTTGGAGTTGTCGACACCCATGCAGACGATGGCCTTCACCTTCTCGCGCACGAGCGGCTCGATCTCGGAGTAGTCGTTGCCTTTGTCCTTGCCTCCCAGGATGAGCACCGTGGGAGAAGTCATGCTCTCCAGGGCATACCAGGTGGAGTTGACGTTGGTGGCCTTGGAGTCGT
>CAZHCM010000103.1:0-5581 GCA_964531005.1 uncultured Sangeribacter sp.
CCAGGCCAACTACTACAACATCATGGCCACCATCCCCGACCTGGAGACCCAGATCACGACACTGCAGAACACCCTGTCGCTGCTGCTCAACACCTATCCGCAGACCTGGGCCATCGGGAGCAATCTCGACTTCGACCTCCCCGTGGAGGTCGGCACGGGCATTCCTCTCAACTATCTGGCCACACGTCCCGACGTGGCGGCAGCCGAGAGAGGGATGGCGGCGGCTTTCTATTCGCTCAACTCGGCGCGTGCCAACTTCTACCCCTCGCTGGTCATCTCGGCCCAGGGCGGATTCACCAACATGCTCGGCACGATGATCACCAACCCCGGCAAGTGGTTCATACAGCTCGCCGGCTCCCTGACCGCCCCCATCTTCTCGCGCGGCCAGAACATCGCCACCTACGAGGCCGCCAAGGCCCAGCAGCAGCAAGCCGTCAACTCCTTCGAGAAGACAGTCCTCTCCGCTGCGGCCGATGTCAGCGACGCGCTGGTGCAGATCAACAACAACGAGCAGAAGCGCGCCATGGTCGAGCAGCAGATCGACGCCCTGGAGAAGTCAGTGGAATACACCAACGAGCTCTTCATGTACAACCAGGGCACCACCTACCTGGAAGTGCTAACCGCACGCAGCAGCCTGCTGCAGGCCCAGCTCTCGGCCCTGGCCACATGGCACGCCAAGGTCTCGGCCCTCGTGTCGCTCTACCAGGCTGTCGGTGGCGGCCGTTGATAGTCTAACCCTCTAACCTTTACAGTATGGCCAACATCAGTAATCTTGCATTCGTACATCCCGAGGCCAAACTCGGCGAGAATGTCACCGTAGGCGCCTTCGTCTACATCGACCGCAATGTGGAAATAGGCGACGGCACCGTCATCCACTCTCATTGCAGCGTGCTCTCCGGAGCCAGAATCGGTCGCAACAACGTCATCTACGAGGGATCCATCATCGCCGCCACGCCCCAGGACTTCCGCTGGAAAGGCGAGGAGTCATACGTGGTGATCGGCGACAACAACCGCATCCGCGAGTACGTCATCATCAACCGCTCCTCGCGCGAGGGCAAGGCCACAGTCATCGGCAGCAACTCCTTCATCATGGCCCAGAGCCACATCGCCCACGACAGCTCCATCGGCAACTGGTGCGTCATCGGCAACGGCGTCAAGATAGCCGGCGACTGCAAGATCGGGAGCTACTCGATCCTTTCGTCGGGGGTCATCGTGCACGACAAGTGCGACATCGGCGACTGGTGCCTCATCAAGGGCGGCTGCCGCGTCAACGGCCACGTCCCCCCATTCGTCATCATGGCCCACAACCCCATCTCCTACTACGGGGTCAACGCCGTGGTGCTCCGCAAGGGCAACAAGAGCGAGGAGATCATCGACGACATAGCCAAGTGCTACCGCCATATCTACCAGTCGCAGACGGCAGTCTTCAACGCCAACCGCCGCATACACGAGGATGTGGCCCCGTCGCCCGAGCGCGAGGCCATCATCGAGTTCCTGCACTCGCACGACTTCAAGCTGGCCGCAACCCCGCGCGACATCTTCGAGGAATAGGACACCCCCCCTTCACTGGTCAATCAGTAGTAGACAGATATGCATAAAATGTTGGTACGCGCCCTTTCGGGCCTGGTGTATGTGGCGCTCATCGTCGGCGCCCTGCTCGGCGGCGGCCTATATACCGCCCTTCTCGCGTTGCTCCTTGCTTCGCTGGCCGGGGCGGAGTTCCTGCATCTCACCCGTTCAGCAGTCGACCGTTCACAGTCTGCCGCCATGCTCGACATGGCCGGCATCCTGTGCCTGACGGCCGCCTCCACAGGCATAGGCGCCTACTTGTGGTGCGTGCTCCTGCTGGCAAGGATGGTAACGGAGCTGTACGCCAAGAATCCCCAGCCCATACGAGACCTTTCGGTGTCGGTCTTCTCCCAGCTCTACATCGGCGTGCCTATGGCCCTGCTGATGGGGGCCGGTGTCATGGACTACCTGAGCCGTGGCATTCCTGCACACGTCATCGGCAGCATGGGCTGGACATGGGCCTTGCATCTGATCCTGGCCGTATTCGTGCTGATATGGCTCAACGACACCGGGGCCTATCTGGTCGGCTCAATGTGTGGACGCCACAGGATGTGGGAGCGCATCTCCCCCAAGAAAACATGGGAAGGCTTCGCCGGCGGCACTTTCTTCTGCATAGGAGGGGCGGTGGCATGTTATTTCCTCCATGTGGCCGACGACATGCTCACCCTCCCCTGCTGGATCGGCCTGGGTGTGGTGGTGGCCGTGTTCGCCACTTGGGGCGACCTGCTGGAGTCGCTTTTCAAGCGTTCGCTCCATGTCAAGGACTCGGGACACCTCATTCCCGGACATGGAGGCATCCTTGACCGCATCGACTCCTTCCTCCTGGTGCTTCCGGCCACGGCCCTCTACCTCCTGACGGTGGTCTTCTGTTGCACCACCTGGTGCTGAGACATCCCATCTAAACAGAGCGGGTGGCAGGTCGAATCGACCTGCCACCCGCTCTGTTTTTGCCCTTGCCGGCTTTCTCCTCCTGCTCCCTCCCCAGACTCAACGGATATTGAACCAATACCCGACCGTGGCCGAGATCACCATCGCGTTGGAGGAATGGAACGTGTCGGCGCGCGCCGAGGGGAAGATGTTGGCCAGGCCGTAGTAGAAGCGACCTTCGAGGTAGATGGAGTTGTGCTTGCCCGCCCACAGCTCGCCGCCAAGCCCCGCGCAGATGCCGTAGTCGAACTTCTTGGAGGCCGGCATAACGAGCTGGGCGTTGGTGCGTCCTGTCAGAGGGAAATCAGGTATCTCGCTCGTGGCGAAGGGATCGAAATTGGCTTTCGTGGCCTCCCCGAGCAGAAAACTGATGACAGGCCCCGCATTGAAGAAAAACCGGCTTTTACGCCCGAAATAGATGTGGGCCATCACCGGTATCTCAAGGTAGTTGAGGATGCGGCGGTAGTTGAATTGCGTGTATGTGCGGAAATCCTCCTTCCACCCCCTCTGGGTCCAGTCAATCTCGGCTATGATGCCGAAATGGTATTCCTCGATGTAGCGGAAAGTCACGCCTGCGGTGGCTCCAGGCGAGAGGGTCTGGTGTATGGAAGGCGAAAAGCAGGTGCGCGCCATGTCGGCCCCTGCCTTTACCCCGAAGGCTATGGAGGGTTTCCAGCGGGTTTGGGCCGACACCGTCTGGCCTAAGCCGAGGGTGGCGAGCCCAAGGCCCAAGGCCAATGCAATCCCTTTGAGATTCTTTCGCAGCCCCTTCATTCCACCACTATTTTCTCGACACTGCCGTATGGCGTGAAACGCACCAGATAGCACACCGGGTTGTAATACCCTCCCCCAGCATTGAGCTGCCTCATGTCAAGGCCTGTCTGGAGAGGTGTCGGGGCCGGAACCCTGAGCGTGTAGTCGCCGTAACGGCTTGCAGCTCCGGCGACCACATAGTTGGCTATGTCATACCCCATGGCCGCATAGAGGGGGTACGACTTGACCGGCTGATGGCCGTAACGCTCGCTGAAGGCCTCTGTGAAGTCCTTGCCTTCGACGCTCTCGAAGTCGAAGAAGAAGCGCGAAGGCACATACACGTCCGAGGTATTGAACTTCTCGCCGAGCGTCTCGGTCAACGTCACCCAGCTCGGACGCCCGAGCACGGACACTTCGGCAAGCGGAGATTTAGACCTCGCCTCGGCGAGGGCGTTCAGAGCCTTCTCCACCTCGCCTCCTGCGGTGGGATAGACATATACGAGGTATTTCTCATCGTCAGCCAGGGGGAAATCCGAGAGTTCCTCGGTGGTGAGCTCGAGCTGCAGGCCGTCCATCTGCTCCTTGATGGCCGTGGCCATCGCGTCCTGGGCGTCAGGCGTGCCGACGAGAAGCAGCGTGCGCCTGCCGAACAGGTCGCGCACCTTGGCGGCGATCTCCTCGTTGAAGTATTGTGAGGGCGTGAGCACCTGCATCATTCGGGGATTCTCCTGATATGCCTCGCTTTTCACGTCGAAGACGTTGACTATGCCGGCTCCCGACTTGACGCCATAGTCGGCCAGCCATGCCGGGAAATTCCGGTCGCTCGTCGAGACGACAAGCGAAGGCTCGTATTCCTTCAACTTTGCGATCGCCGTCGCGCTGTCAGCCCCCTTCTCCATAGTCACCCGGACCTTATAGGGAGCGTTCTTGTATCTGTCGAGGGCCAGCAGGAACCCTTTCACAAACTCCGAGTCGCGCTTCGAGGAGGGGTCGTCGAGCACGAGCGAGACCACCACCGTCGGCTCCTGAGCCTGCCCGGGCATCGTCTGCGCAACGCTTTCCTCCTTCTCTGGTGTGGGAGCGGTCTGGGCCGGTGCCTGTCCTTCTGCGATTGGTTGGGTCTGCCCCTGGTCAGTCTGACTGTCGTTTGCTGCCACTTCCTCGGGCTTTGCCACGCTGATCTGCGACGGCGTGTCGGGAGTCTTGGCTAACGGCACCCTTACGGTGTCGCCGATGCGGAAGTTCTTGTCAGACACCCCGGGATTGAGTGTCATCAATGTCTCCACGTTCGTGCCATACGTCTTTGCGAGGCTGAAAAGGGTGTCCCCCGGCCTGACGGTGTAGTTGAGGAAATCCCCGTTCTCGCCAGCCGTGTTGGCCTTCTGGGAGATGACGATGGTCTCGCCAGCCTTCACGCCATATTTGGCCGAAGGATGATTGGCATACAGAGTGTCGAGCGAGATGTTGTATCTCTTGGCAATGCCGTATGCTGTCTCCCCCTTCGACACGACATGGGTGATAGGTTGGAACGGCAGTTCCACGCCCTCCCCCTCTCCGGTGCTGACCACGACCACCTTCCCTGTCGGGTAGTAGAGCTGGTCCCCTTTCTTGAGGTTGCGCGTGGCGGCAAGGTTGGCACGGACGAGTTCGTCAGGGTCCCACCCGAACTGCTTGGCTATCCCGTAGACGGAATCCCCCTTCTTGACAAGGTATGAATAATACTCCTGGCCGTTGATCTCCACCTTGGGCAGGTCGGGCTCGCCCCATGCGCTCAGGGGCGCGAGGAGCGTCAGGAAGAGAGAGGGTGCTATAAGTCTTCTTTTCATTTCAATTTTCCTCCGGGGTGTCGTTTTCTTCGGTTTCCAGTTCTGCCTGTCCGGCAGAGACATCCTCCTCCGGGTCGCCGATGACAAGCATCTTTGGCTCGGGGCGGAGGGATAGTTTCACGACGTTCTCCACATGGTGCGTGTGCGGGAACATGTCCACAGGCTGCACGCCCTCCACGCTGTAGAGGTCGTCGAGCATCGCGAGGTCGCGGGCCTGCGTGGCGGGGTTGCAGCTCACATAGACAAGGGTCTTGGGCGCGGCGCGGCGGATCACCCCGATGACGTCCTCGTGCATTCCGGCGCGGGGAGGGTCGACTATCATCACGTCGGGCACCCCGTGGCGCCGCACGAAATCGTCGGTCAGCACATCCTTCATGTCGCCGGCATAGAAGAGGGTGTTGTCGAGCCCGTTGACGCGGGAATTGAGCTTGGCGTCGGCTATTGCCTCCTCCACGTATTCTATGCCGATGACCTGGCGGGCGCCACGCGCCACGAAGTTGGCTATC
>CAZHCM010000103.1:5591-6960 GCA_964531005.1 uncultured Sangeribacter sp.
GGCTATCGTGCCGGTGCCCGTGTAGAGGTCGTAGACCAGCGGCAGCTCCTCCCCAGCCTCCTTGCGTGCCTTCGTGGACTCCTCGTCAAGGCCAGCAAATCGTCTCGCCACCTTGTAGAGTTCGTAGGCCTGCCTGGAATTGGTCTGGTAGAATGACTTGGCGTTGACCCGGAACTTGAGCCCTTCCATCTCCTCCTCGATATATTCGCGCCCGGAATAGACGATCACTCTCTGGTCGCCGATGGTGTCGTTGAGTTTCGTATTGATTACATAGAGCAGCGAGGTCAGGTCGGGAAACTCCTCCTTTATGGCCTCCATGACGCCCCGGATCGCCTCCTGGTCGTCCTCGCCAAACTGCACACAGACCATCGACTCGCCGGTGGAGGCGAGGCGAATCATCACGGTGCGGAGGAGCCCCTTGTTGGAGCGGAGGTTATAGAAAGTGAGGCCGTGGCTCTCGCAGTGGTCATAGATGAAGTTGCGTATGCGGTCGCCCAGCGGATCCTGGAGATGGCACTCCTTGATATGGAGCACCTTGTCGAAGGAGCCGGGCATGTGGAAACCCAATGCGTTGGACGAATCCGTGAATTCCTTGCCCGACTTTATCTCTGACCATTCGCGCCATTTCTTGTCGGAGAAGGAATACTCCATCTTGTTGCGGTAGCGCCAGATATCCTTGGAGCCGATGATGGGCGACACCCAGGGCACCTCCACCTTGGCGATGCGCTGGAGGGTGTCCTCGACCTGGCGCTGCTTGTAGCGGAGCTGCTCGGAGTAGGCCACATGCTGCCACTTGCAGCCGCCGCATCGCCCGAAGTGCTCGCACGCCGGCTCCACGCGCCGGTCAGACAGGCGCACTATCTCCTCGATGTGACCCTCGGCATAGTTGTGCTTCTTGCGGTCGATCTTGATGTTGGCCACGTCTCCCGGACATCCGTAGGTCACGAATATCACAATCTCCCCCGTATCCTCCGGACGCAGACGGGCGCGCGCAAGGGCCTTGCCCTCGGCTGCCATTCCTGTTATCTCTACTTCCCGAAGCATCGGGAGATCTTTCTTCTTTCTGCCCATAGACGGTATCAGTTAGCTTGTCGCAAGGGGGCGCACATCGGACGCCGGCCCCATGCCTAAGTATGACTTAAAGGGCCATGACCCTAAAAAGTCACTGCAAAATTAGCAATTTCCCGCAATATTTTGTAAATTTGCAGTCTCATATTTGATGCCGCTCGCAAAAGTTGTGTCGGATGGTGAGACCAAATCTTCTGGGAATCAAACGCAATTAGTTACAAGTCAGAACTTTATCAATATACCAAGAAATCAATGGCAAAGAAAGTCTATACGTTCGGCGACGGTAAGGCCGAAGGTAATG
>CAZHCM010000104.1:0-6908 GCA_964531005.1 uncultured Sangeribacter sp.
TGTCGCCCAGGATGGAGCCTTTGGTCAGCTCGCTGCTGGGGTCGATGGCGAGCACCGCCAGCTTGTGGCCCTGTCGCAGCACGTGCAGGCCGAAGACGTCGATCGAGGTCGACTTGCCCGCCCCCGGCACGCCCGTGATGCCTATGCGGCGCGACTTGCCCGAATGGGGCAGGCATTTCTCTATGACCTCCTGCGCTAGCGAGTGATGCGCGTCGGAAGTGCTCTCCACCAAGGTGACGGCACGCCCCAGGATGCTCACGTCCCCCTTCAGTATCCCCTCCACGTAGTCGGCTGCGGAGAGGTCGCGGCGCCTGACGCGGCGCTGGCGCAGATAGGGGTTGACGGTGGGTTGCGAGGTGACGCCGGAGTTGACTTGCAGTCCCTTGTATTGCGAGTCGTTTTCGGGATGGTCTATGTTGTTCATGGATGTCAAGGTTTATCTGTTTGAAAGTTGATGTTCTATTTGTCAAGATTTTCATGATTAATCAGGATTTTCAGGATCAATCATGATTTATCCTGATTTATCCTGATTAATCATGAGTAATCAGGCCTAATCAGGCTCATCGCGCCTTGCCGCCCTTTGCGCGGCTATTCTTCCCCCGATTTTCAAGGTCTCCTCCTCTCCCCGCGTGTTGTCGGCCACTCTGATGTCGAAGGCCACTTCCTGCGCCTTGGCTTCCAGGGGGATGGCCACCTGCACCACAAGCGGCTCCGTCTCCCCGGGCTGGACGAGGATCTCCTTGTCGCTGACAAGCACCCATGGGTCGGGGCATGAAAGCGTCAATGCGTGGGGCACGGTGTCGTTGTTGTAGGCGCTGACGAAGAAATGCCTTGCCTTCCCCGGCGCCATTTCCCCGGCGTCGATGAGCAGCGAGGAGTAGCGCATCCCCCCCTCCCCGGCCGGGAACGCCGCGTCGAGGCTCTCACGGGTCGGGAGCACAAGCCCCCGGAGCTTGACGAGGTAGGGCTCCGGGTCGGAGGATGTCCACACCTTGACGCTCTTCTCGAATCGGCCGGGGCGCCCGGCGGGATTGTAGGTCAGGGTGATGGAGGCGGTGTCGCCAGGCTGCACCGGAGAGTCGGGCAAGCCGATGCGCGTGCAGCCGCAAGTGGCCTTGGCGCGCTCCACCGTCAGTGCGGAGGCGCCGAGGTTGACCAGCCTCACCTTCCGGCTCACTTCCCCGTCCTCCTCGTGAATGGTGCCGAAATCGCAGTTCGCCTCCAGCCATGACGTCTCGCCCCGGTCGGCGAGGGCCGAGAGGGTGAGCATGGCCAGAAGGGGAGTGCCCAGGGCCGGCAGGAGGCGACGCGGAATGCTCATGGCTGCACGCGTCCCTTGATTTTGAGGCGTATCTTGCGGGGCTGCCCGTTGGTCTTGACCGTGACGGTCTTGTCGAAGGTGCCTGGGCGTCCCAGAGGGTTGTAGGTCACCTTGATGACGCCTGTCTTGCCCGGGGCGATGGGGGCCTCCGGAAATTCAGGCACCGTGCAGCCACATTCAGCCGTGGCGTCGACTATGACCAGGTTGGAGCCTCCAGAGTTGACAAACTCGAAGGAGTGCGTCACCTTCCCCCCGCGCTCCGGCACCGTGCCGAAGTCGAAGGTCTTATCCTTGAAGAGGGCCTCGGCCGGGGCTGCCTTGGTCTTGGCAGAGGCTCCCGTGGCGGCCAAGAACGCCCCCAGGGCCAGGAGGAGCACTCCCAGGGCGCGTATCGCAAATGAATTTCTCATGTCAATGAATCTCTTTTTTAAGGGCAAGTCTCCTTGCAGTTTCGAAGATAAGAGGTGCTCAAAGCCCTCCGCTCCCGAATGGGAGAGGGGGCTCTTCTGATTATTTAACATTAAATCACAATGAAAATTTTAAATCTCTTGCAGAAAAAGGAAAAAGTGATTAACTTTGCATCCGTAATCACTCGGGGCGTAGCGCAGTCCGGTTAGCGCACCTGCTTTGGGAGCAGGGGGTCGAAGGTTCGAATCCTTTCACCCCGACTTATTCCCCAAGCCTCACGGAGGCTTGGAAAGACGCATGTACAGGCCATCCGCCGACAGCCGGGACTACGGTTGGGGGCGGGTGGCTTGACTCACAGTATAGACCCTACGACAATGAAGAAAATCCTCCGGCCGGGACGCCCCGCCGCCTCCTGGCAACCCGACAGAATATCCTCCTGGCAGAACACCGGCGAGACGCCGGCCCCGCTGCTCGAATTTGTCACCTCCCGAATGGAGGGCGCGAAGCGCACCGACCTCAAGCGGTGGCTCCGTCACGGCCATATCCAGATCAACGGCGTCACGACCACGGCCTTCAACGCCCCCGTGGAGCCGGGGCAGTGGGTGGAGCTCAACCATACGCGCCCATTCGTCGTCTTCCGCCATCCACGACTTGAAATCGTCTACGAGGATGACGACATCATCGTGGTCAACAAGGGATACGGTCTCCTATCCGTAGACACCGACTCCCCCAAGCAGGAGGAGACTGCATACCGCCTCCTGAGAGACTACGTCAAGGAGGTCAACCCGGCCAACAAGATCTTCATCGTCCACCGCCTCGACCGCGACACCTCCGGCCTCATGCTCTTCGCCAAGACACAGGAGGCCAAGGAGGCCATGCAGCATAACTGGAACAACATGGTGCTCGAACGCACCTACGTGGCCGTCCTCGACGGTGTCATGGAGCAGCAGAGCGGCGTCATCACCAGCCACCTCGACCAGACCTCCAACTTCAAGGTCTACTCCACCACCGAGGAGGGGCGCGGCAAGAAGGCCACCACCCGATACCGCGTGCTCAAGCGCGGGAAAGGGCGCACATTGGCAGAGTTCTCGCTCGACACCGGGCGCAAGAACCAGATCCGTGTCCATGCCCGCGAGCTGGGCTTCCCCATTTCCGGCGACCGACGATACGGCAACGGCCCAAGCCCAATCCACCGCCTGGCCCTCCATGCACGCACACTGCGCTTCGCCCATCCCGTCACCCGGCGCGACATGAGATTCGAGTCGCCTGTGCCCGACACCTTCCGCAAGCTCGTCTGAGCCACTCCGGATTTCAGCCAATCATTTAACATCCTTCCGCCATGCCTATCGACAAATCCTCATACTACCCTGTCACACCGGGCAGCTCCTGCGACCCTGACGCGCCTGAAGGAGCTCCAGACGCAGTAGCCCCTCTCACGACAGAGGAGCCCGTCCCCGCCGGCACTCCCCGCGACACGGAGACCCCGGCCCCGCATCTCCAGGAGGTGCACGAGCCCCCTGTCTCGCCAGCGCAGCGCGTCGTGGACACGCTGGCCACCGCCGTCTCCTGGATACTGGTGCCCCTGCTGATGCCCCTCTACGGCACCATCCTCATCTTCACGCAGTCCATACTGGCCTTCGCCTCCACCTCCACCAAGTGGACCGTCTGCCTCATCATCGCCGCCATCACAGTGGCCGTACCCATGATCCTGGTGATTCTGCTCAAGCGGATCGGGGTGGTCCACGACATTGGCCTCAACGAGCGTAGGGAGCGGTTCGTGCCTTACATCATCACCATCCTCTCGATGGCAGGGGCGGGATGGTTCATGCTCCACAAGCATGCCCCCGTCGACCTGGGGATGTTCTACATTGGAGGCGCCGTGGCGGCCGTCGTGTGCATGACGGTCAATTTCTGGTGGAAGATCAGCGCCCATGCCGCAGGTATAGCCGGAATAGTGGCCCTGCTCGTGCGTCTGAGCGGTGACGGGCTCGCCCATCCCGACCTCGCCACATGGCTTATCGTCTGGGTGGCCCTCAGCGGGCTGATGGGAGCCGCACGCGTCTGGCTCGGACGCCACACGGTGTGGCAGGTGCTCGCCGGATATGCCGTGGGATACACCTCGGTGATCCTGATGACCCTCATAGGGGGATGAACCCGACTTTACATTCAAGACTATGACTTCACGATACAACTACCGCCGCCGACACTCCTCCGAGGCTGTGGCCGGCGGCGTCGGGATAGGGGGCGGCAACCCTGTGCGCCTCCAGTCGATGACCAACACCAACACCCTCGACACCGAGGCGAGCGTGGCCCAGACGATCCGCATCGCCGAGGCCGGAGGCGAGCTCGTGCGCCTCACCACGCAGGGTGAGCGCGAGGCCAACAACATGGCCGACATCCGCCGCCAGACACGCGCACGCGGCTGCGACGTGCCTCTCGTGGCCGACGTGCATTTCAATCCCAAGGCCGCATTCGCAGCCGCCAAGGTCACCGACAAGGTGCGCATCAATCCGGGCAACTTCGTCGACCCGGGGCGCACTTTCGTCAAGCTCGAATTCACCGACGAGGAGTATGCCGCCGAGATAGAGCGTATACGCCGCACGCTGGTCCCCTTCCTCGACGTCTGCCGCCAGCACGGCACCTGCGTGCGCCTCGGCGTCAACCACGGCTCCCTCTCCGACCGCATCATGAGCCGCTACGGCGACACCCCCGAGGGGATGGTGGAATCCGTAATGGAATACCTGCGCATATGCGGGGAGAACGATTTCCATAACATCGTCATCTCCATCAAAGCCTCCAACACCACAGTCATGGTGCGCACGGTGCGCCTTCTGGTAGAGGCCATGGACCAGGCCGGCATGGCCTACCCCCTGCATCTGGGCGTCACCGAGGCGGGCGACGGCGAGGACGGACGCGTGAAGAGCGCCGCAGGAATTGGGGCGCTGCTGGCCGAAGGGCTGGGCGACACCATCCGCGTCTCCCTCTCCGAAGACCCTGAGCGCGAGATTCCCGTGGCGCGTATGCTGCGCGACTACATAACAGCCCGCGAGGGGCACGCCCCCATCGTGGAGCCTGACACGGTGTTGCCCGGCGCGGCGCGCGACCATGCCCTTCTCCCGGAGGGATTCGGCACCTACCCGGTCGTCGGGTATGATTTCGCCGAGGTGGCCGCCGGATGGCATCACGCCGATGCCTCCGGGGAACCCCGTGGATACGCCGACGACGCCCCGGTGGTGCTGACCTCGTCCCACGTCAACGCCCCGGGCGAGATGATGTCGTGGATCGACCGCTTCGTGGCGGCAGGGCATCGCAACCCGGTCATCCTGAGCCTCAGCTACGACGACGTCTCCGACCACCAGGAGCTCCAGGTAAAGGCCGGGGCCGACTTCGGGGCCATGCTTCTCTCCGGCTACGGCTCCGGCATAAGCCTGCAGGCCCGGCACTTCGACCGCGACACCCTCGACCGCCTCGCGTTGGGCATACTGCAGGCCACACGCCTGCGCATGACCAAGACGGAATACATCGCCTGTCCCGGATGCGGACGCACGCTTTTCGACCTGCAGCGCACCCTGGCTGAGGTGCGCGAGGCCACATCCCATCTCAAGGGATTGAAAATAGGCGTCATGGGGTGCATAGTCAACGGTCCCGGAGAGATGGCCGACGCCGATTACGGCTATGTCGGCGCAGGTCCGGGACGCGTCAGCATCTATAAGGGAAAAACGCTTGTAAAAAAGAACATACCCACCTCCGAGGCGCTCCCGGCCCTGCTGGAGCTTATCGCTTCTGACGCTCGCTGAGGCGCTCGGGTGGGAGCAACGCATAGACCGCCTCGCGGACGGTCTGGGCCAGTGAGGCGGGGGAGTTATCCCCCGCCTTTATCGGCGTGCCGAAGATCACGCGCATCTTGGCCGATTTCATGGCGCACAGCTCGGAGGGGAGGAGCGCCTGCTCGATGTTGACCCCGATGCCGAGACGTTTGCGCCGGCGCGCCAGCTTGTAGAACCGCGGACGGTTCAGTGCCACGAACCGCACCGGCACCACCTCGCGCCCCGACTCGATGGCTTTGGCTGCGAAGGCCTTCTGCCACTTCAGGTCGGCCACGCGCCCGTCGTCGCCCAGTCGCGACACCAGCCCCGCCGGAAACACCGCTATCTGCGTGTCGGGCGAGTCGAAGGCCTCCTTGATGCGCGAGGCCGCCTCGCGCCCCTGGGAGCCGTATTTGTTGACGGGCAGGAAGACGTCGGCCAGGGGCTCGACGTTCATCAGCATGTCATTGACCAGGAATTTCAGCCGGTCGTCGCCGAAATAGTCGCCCAATATAGCTATCAGGGCTATTCCGTCCAGCCCCCCCAGCGGGTGGTTGGAGGCGAAGACGTACCGTCCCTCGGGGTCGATGGCGTCGAGTCCGCTGACGGCGACGTCCAGCTTCAGATGCTCCAGCACGGTGCGCGAGAAGGCCGCTCCCCGGCGCGGATAGGCCATGCGCAGGATATCGTTGAGGTCGCCCTGGTGCACGAGCCTCTCCAATGCGGAGTAGACGAATCCCGGCACCAGGCGTCCACGCCCGTGCGGAATCCGTCTGCGCAATATCTCGCGGAGATTTATTTGAAGGGGTCCCTCGCTCATCCGTTGACCGATGATTCCTCCTCCCAGAACTCGTCGTTCCATTCCTCGTCGGTCTCCGGACGCCATTCCTCCTCGGGCACGTCCTCCTGCTCGAAGATGAACTCGTCCTCCTCCTCCACGCGGTGGTGGCGATCCAGCGGGCGATGAGTGATGGTGGTGCCCACGAGGTTGTTTTCGGAGTTGATTTCGCGCCAGAGCAGGTCTTTGAGCTCCGTGAGCCCCTGGCCGGTGACGGCGGAGATGAAGACCGTCGGCACCCCCTCGGGGAGCTCGGCCTGCAGGGCCTCGCGCAGCTCGTCGTCGAGCATGTCGCTCTTCGAGATGGCCAGCACGCGGCTCTTGTCCATCAGTTCGGGGTTGAATTCGCGCAGCTCCTTGAGCAGAATCTCGTAGTCGCGCTTGATGTCGTCGGAGTCAGCGGGCACCATGAAGAGCAGCACGGCGTTGCGCTCGATGTGGCGCAGGAAACGCAGGCCCAGGCCCTTGCCCTCGCTCGCGCCCTCGATGATGCCCGGGATGTCGGCCATGACAAACGACTTGCCCTCCCTATAGC
>CAZHCM010000105.1:0-6875 GCA_964531005.1 uncultured Sangeribacter sp.
TCGGCGACATCGAGATCAAGCGCGAGCCTACGCTCGACCGTCTGGGCTGGAGCAATTCCGGCGCCCTGATAGGAGAGAATCGTCTGGTGCATTACGTCTACAGCACGGAGCACTCCTTCTCCGACCGTGTGGAGGGTGAGGAGGCCACCCGCAACGGTATCCTGACCTGGGACGCACTAGCCCTCAAGGGAAGCTGCCATATCTGGATCGACGGCGAGGGAGCATCGGACTCCGAAGTGGAGGGCGCCTTCAGAATGATCGACCATTCCGAAGCCATCTCCGAGGAGGGTCTCTACTATCTGCTCGTCGACCGTCCCGACCTTGCCCCCAACATGCGTGCCGGGCAGCTGTGGCGCCTCCGCGACGGCAAGTGGACCGAAGTCTCCCAGGAATTCTGACCCCATTCCCCTATCGCAAAGACTTCTACTTCAAAACCGCAGGTTTGCGACCCCTTCCGACAACGAAGCCGTCCAGTTCAAAACCGCAGGTTTTCGACCCCTCCCCTCTCGCGAAGCCGTCCCGTTCAAAACCGCAGGTTTTGCCTTCACCCTAAATTGTCAATCAAATGATCAAGACCTATGCCATAAAGGGGCTGATGGAATTCCAGGCCCTGATACCCGCCGGTCGCTCTCGAATCCGCATCCCCTTCACCGGGGGTGCCCTTTCGGGCTACGGCGTGACCCCGGCCACCTTCCGCACCTCCGACCCATCCCTCCAGCATCTGATCGAGGCCTCCCCCGACTTTCGCCGGGGGCGCCTATTCCTCCTCCGCTCCGAGCCCGACCAGCCCTCACCGGACCCCGGCACCCAGGGGCCGGCTTCTCACTTACTGGGCCCCGGCTTTAGCCGGGGTGGGCGCCCCGAGCGCCCATCTCCGGGCCCCGGCAGACAAGGGGAAGCCGTCATATTCACCGATCTCTCCGAGGCCAGGGAATACCTGGCCGAGAAATGCGGCATCGACCGCCGGCAGCTCCGCTCCACGGCAGCTATCCGTGAGGCAGCCGCCCAGTGTGGCGTCACCATCAACACTTCCGACCAATGACCTACACGCTGGCGCGCATGGCGGCCGACCTGGCCGCCATGCGCGGACTCGGAGAGGAGACGCTCCCCCAGCTGGAGGCCCTGCTCGCCTTCACCGCCGAGGGGGTGGCCCGCAAGGTGCTTGCAGAAGCACTTGCCGAAGACCCCGACGGCAGTTTCCCTGACTGCTCCCGCTCCATGCGGGGTTCCCTCTTCCGCCTCCCGGAGAGCCCCGATGTAGGTCAGGTGCCGTTGCCGGAGGATTTCATGCATCTGCTCTGCTTCCGGATGGAGGGATGGAGCGTCGGCGTCACCCGCCTGATCGGGCCTTCCGATCCCGACTATGCCCTATGCAAGTCGGAATGGCCGGAAGTGGCCGGCACACCCCAGACGCCGCGTTGCTATCGGGTCAGGACGGCAGGTGGCGACCGCCTGGAATTCCATTCCGCACCGCCGGAGGCCCGGTGCCTCGAAGCGGTCTACCTCGCCGCCCCGACCCTGCGCCAAGGGAGCCTCGTGATCGAGGATTTCCTCTACCCCGAAGTCCTATCCCGCCTCCCCCTCCCGCAGTCCCTTCCCCAGTACTAAAAAGCTCAGATCTCCAAAATATCTATCCCAAATGTCTCCGTCCCCCGATTAGCCCGCTTGCGGGCTAATCCTAAATTCCTAATTCCAAATCCTAAATTAAATCCAATGTACCCAACCCAAGAAATAAGGGGCGACCTGTCCGTCTCCCACTCCCTCTCCACAGGCGGCCATCTCCGCATCGGAGGAGCCATGCGCGTCAAGGGGGATGTCAAGATCGAAGGCCTGCTTGACGCCCCCAACATCGTCGGCCCCTGCAAGGGGGCGTTCCGCTCACTTGAGGAACTCGCCAAGGTCTGGCCCAAGCCCGTCAACGGCTGGTGGGCCATCGTAGGGGGGATTCCCGGCACGCCGGTCTTCGGCTATGACGGCCTATGGTCATTGGGGGGAGGGAAAGTGGGCGCCGAGATTCTCCAGGTCTACGACTACAACGAAAGGCTGGACTCCCTTGAGACACAGGCCTCGGACTCCTCCGCCAAGATGGACCGCATGGAGAGCATGACAGAAAATGTGGCCGGGCGCATCACGGCCCTCGAGACCTCCGAGGCGCAGACACGCGAAAACGTGGCGACCATCTCCGACGACCTGCTGGAGCGACGCCCCGTGGGCACTCCGGTGACGGTCGTGGACCACTGCGCCGGCCTTGGCGAAGGCACCGCCCAATATGCGCGCTCCAACTTCTCGGGGTTTGCCAACGTGGCCGGCACGCTCTCGCGGGCGGTCGACACCCTGGAGGTGCCGGTGCTCGCAGCCGACTGGGAGGGAAACACCACGCCTCTGTCGAGCGTGCTGGTGGTGTTGCGCTCCGAAGGCCCTGAAGGCGCCATCCTATATAGCAAGCTGATACCCTTCACTCCCATCCCTCCTGGCCAGAAACGCACGCTTAGCCTGCGGCTGAGCGACACACCCTTGATGCCGGCCGGCACAGTCTGGCTCGAAATGCACTTCAACGCCCCCTGCACGCTATATTTCTGCAACGGACCGGGCCAGGGCGACACCACGGTGCCAGGCCGGTATTACATCGCCGGAAGGCAGAGCTCCGACGACCATGGGTGGGAGAGCGTGGGACACACCACCTGGTGGTATATCGTCTATCGCCTCATCTCCAGCGGCGCCATGCAACTGGGGCTAAACGACCGCACAGTGGAGGACATCGGCCGTCGCCTCCAGGCCTCCGGGTCTTTGCCTGGTGGCGACACCCCCGCGACCGCGCCCTCCGGCGCCGAGATCCCCTCGCTGAGGCTTCCCTCAGAGATTGTGGCCGTGCGTGGCGACACCCTGCAGCTCTTCTATCGCGGCATGATCAAGGACAGCGATCCTTATCGTCACCGTCCCATGCTGCAGGGAAGCGTAGGCAAAGCATACCCGAGGTATTGGGAGTTCACACCCGATGCCACAGCCCCGACCTCCACGCCGCTGACCCTCGTGTGCCGCGCAGCGGACGGCACGGTGACAGCCTCGGCCTCCACGACGCTGCGCGTGGTGCCTCCCCCGACATCCCCATCGGCACCCCTGCATGTAGTCTGCATCGGCGACAGCCTGACGGCGTCCGGGGTGTGGCCCCGAGAGGTGAGGCGCCGCCTGTGCGCCACCGGAGGCAACCCCGCCGGACTCGGCCTCTCCAACATACGGTTCTACGGGGCACGCTCAGCCGACGACACCGCCTGGACCGGATTCTCCGGCTGGCAATGGGCCGACTTCGTGGGGCCTGGGAAGACCGACAACCCCAATCCCCTCTACAGCTCGGCGCTGGGAAGAATCAGTTTCAAGGCGTTTGCCGACGAGTTTTGCGAGGGGCGCATAGACGTGGTCTACGTATTGCTGGGCTGGAATTCCATGGCCCCCTTGGGCAAGGACCTCTCGGGGCTGCTCTCCTCGCTCAAGACCTTCGCCAGGCGCCTGCACGAGGATTTCCCAAATGCCCGCATGAGGCTCATGGGGCTGCAGATGCCTTCGCCCGACGGGGGCACGGGGCATAGCTACGGCGCCGCTCCTGACGGATACGCCGATGCCCACGGCCTCGCTCTGGCCGCACACCGCCTCAACGAGACTTACGCGCAGTGCGCGGCCTCGGACGAGTTCGCCCCATGGATGAGATACCTCGAAGTGGCCGCACAGTTCGATTCGGACTATTGCATGCCCCGCGCGGAGACTCCGGTCAATGTGCGATCCACCGTCACGGAGACCTTGGGGGTGAACGGCGTCCACCCCTCCACCGAAGGATACCTGCAGATAGCCGACGCGGTCTTCCGCGACCTTGCCTACATCGTGTTGTAGATGCGCATCGCGGCGCAGACGCGGTAGATGCCGATGATGGTGTCGGCGCCGATCTGCATCGGCGGATACCTGGGATTGAGGCTCCTGGCCTCCACGTAGGGGTCTTCGCCGTGCAGGTCGCCGGGATAGAGGAGCTTGAAGATGACGCCATTGGAGGTGTCGATCACCACCGGGTGCCCCCAGGGCATGAAGTTGCGGTCAGTGATGCGGCGCAGGAAAAGGGTCGTGCCGTCGGCAAACTCCGGCTCCATGCTGTCGCCGCTGATGCGGATGGCAAAGTCCACCGGCCACACCGGGGTCTGTATCACCTCGCAGTCAGACAGGCGCACCGGCTCCGACCAGGCCTGCAGATTGCCGGCGAAGGCCTCCACGGGCAGAAGGGGCACCTTCCCGGGCGCATGGCCCGCCCGACGCCCCGGCGAAGTGTGTGGGATGATGCGTTGCGACACGGAGGGGCCTTCCCCGGCCGGAGGTGCAGCCACGGCCCGCACCTGGTCCTTGCGCGACTCGCGAGCCACCTTCTCAGCCGGCTTAGCCTCCTTCACTTCAAGGAGCATCTCCCCCTCTCCGTATGTCAGCCAGTCGCGGTTGAGCATCGGGAAAATCTCTCCCAACTTCAGCATTTTCTCGGGCGAAAGCCCCTTGCGCATGGCGCCGATGTAGGTGGGCGACACGCCGAGCCGCTCGGCGAAGTCCACCTGGCTGATGCGCTGGCTGCGCAGAAATTCCAGCAACCGCCCCTTGACGGTGCCCAGATCGTAAGTCTTGTTCTTCGTCATGGCGCAAAAATAGACATATTATTTAACATCACCAAATTTTTAACTTATGAAAATCATCAACATTGCTATATCAAAGCATGATATCCTGGAAGAGGCCCGCCTGGCCTCGGCCTATGCCGGCGCCCGTGGCGGCTCGACGGCCGATTTCGACCGCGTGGCGGCTTCCGAGGCCGACCACCGCCTGCTCGAACGCTTCTGGACCGAGGCCTCCTCACGCCTTGTCACGGCCCTGCGCCCCGTGTTGCGCGAGGTCGACCGCCCCGGCGCGGAACTCCGCATGACACTCGCCCTCTCCAGCTCCGCCTCGGAGACGATGTGCGACGAGATCGAGGCCGGATGCCGCGCCTTCATGGCCGCCTCGGTGTCGGCACGATGGTTTGGCACCGTCCGCCGCGAAGAGGCGGCCGCAGCCGAGGCCTTCGCCGAAGCGGAGCTCAATGCCCTCTCGGAGCGCATCTTCTTCCGCACCTCCCCCCGACGCAAAAATCAGAAGTCATAGGTCAAAAGTCGGAGCAGGTCAAAGCAAGAAAAGCCCCTCTCCGTCCCCCGCATGGCGCGCTTGCGGGCCATCACCTAATCCCTAATCCCTAATCCCTAATCCCTAATCCCTAATTCCTAATCAAAATGACTGCCAATCTCAACCTCAGCATAGCTGAGATCGTCTACGACATCCAAAACAAGACCTACCTCACCGGCAAAAGCCGCGCCGACGGCTCCAACCACCAGCAGGTGGCGCAGATGATGGCCAACGAGGACGAGGAGAACGCCAACCAGATCATGCGCTCCATCCACTCCGCCTTGGGCGAGATACGCAACGCCCTGGCCGAATACACCCAGAGCGGCGACGCTTCGGTCACCAACACCTGGGACGACAACCTGGACAACGTCCTGATCCGATGCGAGCTGCCGAGCAACTACAACCCCTCGACGCTGACCACCGTGGCCGGCGCCATCCACCAGTATGTCGTGGCCCGCGCCGTGGCCGAATGGTTCACCATCACCGACAAGGCAGACGCCGCCGACTACCAGACACAGGCGCGCCAGAGCCTCTCGACAATCGCCGAGGCCCTGTCCAAGCGCATACGCCCCACCCGCAAAATCTCCTCCGGCGTCTGATGGCGGTGTCTGCTGATTTCTCCACGGCCCAAGCCGTTCCCTGCCGCCTCCGCATCCTTACGGCCGAGCTGCTGGCCGACCTGGAGGCGGAGGGATGGCGTGTGGCCGACCTCCTACGGACGGACTCGACAAGCCATCTGCCCCACCAGTGGGCCGACATATGCCAGCCGGGCAATCTCCAGACCGTGGCCCGCGCATTGCTATTGGCATGGAGCGAGGCCCTGGACGTCATCGGGGCCACCGACGCCACCCTTCCGGCCCACACCCTCGCGGACACGCCGGACCTCTCCCCCTCTCGCGCCGTGTGCGCCGACGACTCCCTCTCCCTGCCGGATAGTTTCGAGTGTCTGCGCCCGTGCCCGGAAGGGGCGTGGCTGGTGGCCCGCCGCATACACGACTGGATGGTGGCCTGCGCCCTGGCGGCCTTCGCCGCCACGCTTGGCGCCCCCCAGGGCATGGACACCTCCGTATGGACTAAAAGACGCAGGGAGGCCCTTGAGAGCCTCCCTGCGCCCAAATCCTCGCGGGGCGTGTTCGCTTTCAGCCGTCACATACCCCTGATAGGATGAGCGTGCGGCGGAAAGGGTTGACTACAAATTCACTTCTCGCTCAGCACCATGAACTGCCAGGGCTGCAGCGTCTGCGGCAACGTGGCCTCGGCCTGGGTGAAGTAGTCGGTCAGGCCGCTCACCTCGGGGGCCGCGCCCTTGAACTGCAGCGGCTGCTCCTTGTCGCTGAGGTTGACGATCACGGTCACTGCATCGCCGTCGGCCTCGCGCGTGAAGGCGAGGATGTCGTTGCTTTTCGTCTCATAGAAACGGGGCATCGCCGTGTTGCGCCCCGACAGTGCCGGATGCGCGTGATACAGGGAGTTGAGCATCTTGTAGAAGGCGGTGTAGTCGTTGGCGGTGTAGTCGGGCTGCACGCTGTCGGTCTCGAAAAACTCGAAGGCGTGGTTGAAGCCAACTTCCTGGCCCGTGTACATCATCGGCACGCCGGGCAGCGTGTAGCTCAGCACGATAAACGACCCCAGGCCGCGCCCATAGCGCTCCATCTCGGTCCCCTCCCAGGAGTTGAGGTCGTGGTTGGTCACCATCT
>CAZHCM010000106.1:0-1444 GCA_964531005.1 uncultured Sangeribacter sp.
GAGGGAAGTTCTGTATCCACCAATTGAAGTACGAATACCACTGTTTAAAGTCAAGACATAGTTATGAATCTCCGACAGATAACGGACAACGTATATTACTGCGGCGTCAACGACCGCACCACTGAACTGTTTGAGGGCCTGTGGCCGCTCCCCTTCGGCGTGAGCTACAACTCCTATCTGGTCTGCGGACCCGAGAAGACGGCCCTGATCGACTCGGTGCTTGAAAGCACCGCACCGGCCTTCTTCCACAACCTCGGCCGCCAGATCGAGAGCGACAAGGCCATCAAACCCGATTATCTCATCATCAACCATATGGAGCCGGACCACTCCGGATCCATCCCCCTGCTTCACGATTCCTTCCCCGACATGAAGATCGTCGGCAACAAGATCACCATCGGCATGGTCAAGAGTTTCTACGGCCTGACCGACGACGAACTCTACATCGAAGTCAAGGACGGCGACACGCTCTCACTGGGGGGCGACATGGAGCTGCAGTTCTTCCTCACACCGATGGTACACTGGCCCGAGACCATGATGACATGGCTGGGGGCAAGCAAGGTGCTCTTCACCGGCGACGGTTTCGGCACCTTCGGCGCCCTGGACGGCGGCGTGACCGACGAGCAGCTCCACGCCGAGCCCTACATCAACGAGATGTATCGCTACTACAGTAACATCGTCGGCAAGTACGGCCCCCAGGTACAGAAGGCACTGGCCAAGGTGCTCCCCCTCGGCGCCGAGTGGATCTGCCCGACCCACGGTCCGGTGTGGCACAAACGCGTGGCCGAGGTGGCCGAGATCGTAGACCGTCTGAGCAAGTACGAGTCGGAGGAGGGCGTGACCATCGTCTACGGCACGATGTATGGCAACACCGCCGAGGCCGCCGAGATCATCGCCGCACGCCTCGTGGAGCGCGGCGTGCCCACCGTCAAGATCCACGATGCCTCCCACACCTCGATGAGCGAACTCATCAGCGACGCCTACCGCTACCGCGGCCTCATCGTCGGTTCTCCGACCTACAACGCCGGTCTCTTCCCGCCCGTGGCACAGTTCATGGACGCCATGACCGGGCGCGGCGTCAAGGGTAAGGTCTACGGTGCCTTCGGCAACTTCGGCTGGGCGTCGGCCGCAGCCCGCATCCTCATGGAGCGTGGCGAGGCCCTCGGCTGGGACTGCGTCGGCGGATTCACCGTCAAGATGGGTCTCAACGCCTCCTCGATCGAAGACGCACGCCGCCTGGCCGACCAGGTGGCCGACAGACTGGAGGAGACGCGAGGATGAACGCCGAGGAGACGCATCCCTTCGAGCCCTGGATACCCGAAGGCGCGAAGCTGCTGATGTGCGGCACCTTCCCGCCGCAGCCCAAGCGCTGGTCGATGGAGTTCTACTACCCCAACTACATCAACGACATGTGGCGCATCTTCGGGCTCATCTACTTCGGCGACAA
>CAZHCM010000106.1:1544-4328 GCA_964531005.1 uncultured Sangeribacter sp.
CTGGCGCTTTTCGACGCCAGCCAGTTTTTCCAATGGTTCACGGAGAACGCCAGCCTATGGTTCGTCTTCGTGTTCATGGTTGTGGAGAGCAGCTTCATCCCCTTCCCGTCGGAAGTGGTGGTGCCTCCCGCAGCCTACCTTGCTTGCACCAACACCGGTGCCGGCAGCGACATGAACATCTGGATGGTGATCCTCATGGCCACACTCGGCGCCCTGGTGGGTGCCTTCATCAACTACTTCCTGGCGCTCTGGATCGGCCGCCCGGTGGTCTACAGTTTCGCCGACTCCCGATTCGGCCACGCCTGCCTCATCGACCGCGCGAAGGTCGAGAAGGCGGAGGCCTACTTCGACAAGCACGGGGCGGTCTCGACCTTCGTTGGCCGACTGATCCCTGCCATCCGCCAGCTGATCTCCATCCCTGCCGGCATCTCGCGCATGAACATCGGCACCTTCGCCGTCTTCACGTTTCTCGGCGCACTGGTCTGGAATTCCATCCTGGCTGCCCTCGGCTATTGGCTCTCGCTGCATGTGGCCCCCGACCAGCTCTTTGACCAGGTGGAGAAGTACAACCGATACCTCACCTGGGGCGGCTACGCACTGGCAGGCCTTTGCGTGGTCTACATAGCATGGAACGCCCTGCGCAAGCGCCCCTCTTCCGAAACTGAAAAGAAATCCTAAATCCCACCACGACCCCGACGCCTTGTGTGTCGGGGTCAGCTTTTTTCAACCCCTACCCTCTAAAAAACCTGATATCATGAAAGTAAGTCCCTCACTGTTCTCGGCCGACTTCGCCGACCTCAAGAAAGACCTGGAAATGATCAACGGCTCCGAAGCCGACCTGCTGCATCTCGACGTAATGGACGGCGTCTTCGTGCCCAATATCTCTTTCGGGTTCCCGGTGATGAAGGCTGTGGCGCGCGTCTGCACCAAGCCGCTCGACGTGCACCTGATGATCGTGGAGCCGCAGAACTGGATCTCGCAGGTGCGCGACCTTGGCGCCGAGTACATGGTCTTCCACCAGGAGGCATGCACCCATATCCACCGCACCGTGCAGGCCATCCACGCCGCCGGCATGAAGGCCGGCGTGTCGCTCTGCCCGGCCACGCCCGTCTGCCTGCTCGAAGATATCATCGAAGACCTCGACCAGGTGCTGCTGATGTCGGTCAATCCCGGATTCGGCGGCCAGCCGTTTATCGAGGGGGCTGTGCGCAAGGTGGCGCGGTTACGCGAGATGATCGACCGCAGCGGCTCTAAGGCGCTGATCAACGTCGACGGCGGCGTCAACGGTGAGACCGGCCGGCGCCTTGCCGAGGCCGGCGCCGACATCCTCGTCGCCGGCAGCTACGTCTTCGGCGCCCCCGACCCCCTCGCCCGCATCCGCACCCTGAAGTCCCTCTGACCCATGGCCGATTTCCTCAGGAGAGAAGGTGATCCTCGAAGACTCTTGGTCTACCAGGTGGCTTCTCGCGTAACACTAGTGACCGAGCACTTTGTGCACCACCATCTGAGCAGCAAGTCCCGAACCGTGGACCAGATGCAACAAGCCGCACGTTCCTGCAAGCAGAACATCGTAGAGGGGTGCGAGGCCGGCTTTACCTCCAAAGAGACGGAGATAAAGCTGACCAATGTAGCACGAGCAAGCCTGGCTGAGCTTCTGGAAGACTATATTGATGCGTTGATGTTCGTGGGTCTAAAGCCGTGGGGCAAGGATCATCCCCGGACACTGCGCGTCCGGGCCTACGTCAAGAGCCCGGGCTTCGACGAGCAGTTGCCGACCCTTCTGCCCAGACTCAACAAAGAGGAGCTCTGCAACCTGGCCATCACCCTAAGCAGACGCAGTATCTTCTCGACCGTCTGCTCCAGACCCAGCAACGGCGATTCCTCGAAGAGGGAGGCATCCGCGAGCAGATGAGCCGAGCCCGCCGCGAATACCGCTCCCAGCAAGCCAATTGGAGCAATTGGAATAATCAGAGCAATCAGAGCAATTGGAATAATCAGAGCAATCAGAATAATCAGAATAATCGGAAATGATCGGAATAATCGGAGCTATCGGAGATATCAGAATTATCGGAGTGATGCCGTCCCAACTTCCGATATCCCCGAAAGCTCCGATTACTCCGATTGCTCCAATAGCTCCGATTGCTCCAATAGCTCCGATTACCCCGATTGCTCCAATAGCTCCGATTGCTCCGATTGCTCCGATTACCCCGATTACCCCGATTGCTCCAATAGCTCCGATTGCTCCGATTACCCCGATTGCTCCAATAGCTCCGATTGCTCCGATTACCCCGATTACTCCGATTGTCCCACCATACAATAAAAGGCACCCCAAGCCGTTGAGTATTGTATGAAAACACATTCCGCTAAGGAGCGCGCCATCACCCTCAAGGGCGTGCGCGTCAACAATCTGAAGAATATTGACCTCGAGATACCCCTGGGCCGCATGACGGTAGTCACCGGCGTCAGCGGCTCGGGCAAGTCGTCCCTGGCTTTCGACACTCTCTATGCCGAAGGCCAGCGCCGCTATGTGGAGTCGCTGTCGGCTTACGCCCGACAGTTCCTGGGGCGCATGCCCAAACCGGAGGCCGACTTCATCAAGGGCCTCCCCCCGGCCATAGCCATCGAACAGAAAGTCAACACCCGCAATCCCCGAAGCACCGTCGGCACGGCCACGGAGATCTACGACTACCTGCGTATGCTCTTCGCCCGCATCGGCCACACTTTCTCCCCCGTCTCGGGCGAGGAGGTGCGCCGACATGGCATTGAGGACATCGTCTCCACCCT
>CAZHCM010000106.1:4428-6875 GCA_964531005.1 uncultured Sangeribacter sp.
CCGTCTCGGGCGAGGAGGTGCGCCGACATGGCATTGAGGACATCGTCTCCACCCTGCTCGAATATGGCGAGGGGACACGCGCCGCCGTCCTCACCCGTATCGTGCTCCCCGAGGGTCGCACCCTCGCCCAGCAACTCGACGTCTACCTCAAGGAGGGATATTCACGCCTGGAGAAGGACGGTGATTTTGTCGACATCGCCTCCCTCCTCCAGGAGGGTGAACTTCCCGACGACCCGGGCGCCTATCGCCTGATGATCGACCGTCTCTCAGTCAGCTCCGACAAGGACGAGGTATCGCGTCTGACCGACTCCGTGGAGACAGCCTATTTCGAGGGGCGCGACGAGTGTATCATCAAGGTCTGGACCCCCGACGGACCGAAGGAACATACGTTTTCCAAGCAATTCACCGCCGACGGGATGGAGTTTCGCGAGCCATCGGACCTGATGTTCAACTTCAACAACCCCTACGGCGCCTGCCCGACCTGCGAGGGCTTCGGCAAGGTCTTGGGCATCTCGGAGGCGCTCGTGGTGCCCGACCCCACGCGCTCCGTCTATCAGGATGCAGTGCAGTGCTGGCGCGGCGAGAAGATGGGCGAGGTCAAGCAGGAGCTTATCAAGATAGCCCCCAAGGCCGGATTTCCCATCCACACACCCTACAACCAGCTCACCCAGGAGCAGAAGGACTTCCTCTGGCATGGCGACAAGAAATACAAGTGGGATGGCATCGACGGGTTCTTCCGCTGGGTCGACGAAAACCAGTACAAGATCCAGTATCGCGTCATGAAGGCGCGTTATCGAGGCAAGACCACCTGCCCCGACTGCCACGGCTCGCGCCTGCGCCCCGACGTGGAGTATGTCAAGATAGCTGGACGCTCCATCACGGAACTGGTGCGCATGCCGGTCAGCGAGTTGCGCCCGTGGTTTGACAATCTCCAGCTCGGAGAATCGGACTCCGTCATTGCCAAGCGTCTGCTCACAGAGATCCGGAGCCGCCTCGGCTTTCTCGACAAGGTTGGACTGGGATACCTTACCCTCGACCGCCTCTCCTCCACCCTCTCGGGGGGCGAAAGCCAGCGCATCAACCTGGCCACTTCGCTGGGCTCGTCGCTCGTAGGGTCGATGTACATCCTCGACGAGCCGAGCATCGGGCTGCACTCGCGCGACACGCAGAAACTCATCGGGGTGCTACGCGACCTGCAGAAAATCGGCAACACAGTCATCATCGTGGAGCATGACGAGGAGATCATGTTGGCCGCCGACGAGATAGTCGACATAGGCCCCGGCGCCGGAAGCCTCGGCGGCAAGGTGGTCTACCAAGGCAACCTCCCCGCCACCCTCGCCTCCGACGCCCCGACAGACTCGCTGACTGTGGAGTATCTGCGCGGCGAACGCTCGATCCCCTACCCAGCCTTGCGCAGGCCCTGGAAGAAGTTTGTGGAGGTCCAGGGAGCAGTGGAGCACAACCTGAAGAACGTCAACGTGCGTTTCCCGCTCGGAGTGATGACGGTCGTAACGGGTGTCAGCGGTTCGGGCAAGTCGACGCTGGTGCGCGACATCCTTTACAAGAGCCTGCTGCGGGCCATCGGCGAACCGGGTGACACCCCGGGGGCGCACCACGGCCTGACGGGCGACATACAGTCTATCGGGGCGGTGGAGTTTGTCGACCAGAACCCTATCGGCACGTCGTCGCGCTCCAACCCGGCGACATACCTGAAAGCCTTCGACGAGATCCGCAAACTCTTCGCCGAGCAGCAGGGCGCCAAGCAGATGGGGTTCACCCCCGGCTATTTCTCCTTTAACTCCGAGGGTGGCCGCTGCGAGGAGTGCAAGGGTGAGGGCACGGTCACGATCCCGATGCAGTTCATGGCCGACATCACGGTCCCTTGCGAGGCCTGCCACGGCAAGCGCTTCAAGCAGGACGTGCTCGACATCACCTATCGCGGCAAGAGCATCTACGACATGCTGGAGATGACCGTCGAGGAGGCCATCGCCTTCATGCAGGAGTCTGACGGTGCGCAGGAGAAGCGAGTGGTCAAGAAGTTGCAGCCGCTTATGGACGTCGGCCTGGGCTACGTCAAGCTGGGTCAGAGCAGTTCGACGCTGTCGGGCGGCGAGAGCCAACGCGTCAAACTGGCCTACTACATCTCGCAGGACAAGCAGCCCCACACCATGTTCATTTTCGACGAGCCGACCACCGGCCTGCATTTCCACGACATCTCGACGCTTCTCAAGTCGCTCAACCGCCTCGTGGAGCAGGGCCACACGGTGGTCATCATCGAACACAACATGGACATGATCAAGGCCGCCGACTGGGTCATCGACATAGGCCCGGAGGGTGGCGACAAGGGGGGCGAGATAGTGGCCGCCGGCACTCCGGAGACCATTGCGGCGACCCCCGGATCATACACGGGGCAGTATCTGCGACCGAAACTCAACATGAAATAACGG
>CAZHCM010000107.1:0-6837 GCA_964531005.1 uncultured Sangeribacter sp.
TCGACCGCATCGACATTCAGTGCGAGATAGAGCCGGTGGCCTTCGACGACATGGCGAGCCGTGCCCCGGCAGAGTCGAGCGCGGCCATACGCGGGCGCGTGCTGAACGCGCGTGCGGTCCAGAACCTCCGCTTCAAGGACGAGAAGGGGGTGTATTGCAACGCCCAGATGAATTCCCGGCTGCTCCACGCCTATGCCTGGCCCGACGAGCAGGGGCTCGCCAAACTGAAGGACCGCATGACCAAGCTCAACATGTCGGCCCGAGCCTTCGACCGCATACTGCGTGTGGCGCGCACCATCGCCGACCTCGAATACGCCGCCACGATGCCTGCCGAGCAGGCCGTAGCCGCCCCGGTCCTGAGCCGCCACATAGCCGAGGCCATCGGCTACCGCACCCTCGACCGCGGCACCTACGGCAAGCTCTACTGAGAGTGGGGTTACCGGAGACTGTCAGGGAGGAGGGGAAGGGGTTTGTAGCTGTGAGAAGCGGAGAAGCGGAGAATTGAAGAGTTTGTTCGTCGCGGGAAAATATGGAGGGCGGAGAGACTATCGGTTGTCAAACTGGTAGCCTCCTTCGGGATCTGGAATCCATTTCGCCCCTCTAGGTATTAAGGAAAAGCTCTTGGAATATCCTTCTCCAAAGACTATGGAGGGATTGACGGTATCGGTCACCTGGACGAAGCATAGATTAACCAATGGCCATCTGGTATTACGCATCGACACGTCGTGATTCTGGAAGTCAGAGAGATATGTCTTTTCATCGTAATATGACCTACCTTCGGCAAACAATTTGACACACCATAAACGGGTCTTTCCAGTATCATTCTTAGGAATACGGAAAATGTATGTGTGATCTGCGCCCTCACTCCATCCAATCTTACGCAGGTCATTTACTCCATAGGATACAACAGTCGTGTCAGAGAGCAGATAGATGTCTTCAACGATGTAAGTGCTGGCTGGGATGCCTACTATGGTCAATTTCGTGCCTCGCGAACTTACCGGACATCCAGGTGAGCCTCCGCTATTACAAAATATAGATTGAGACACCCCTTCAATCCTAAATTTCCAGAATCTAATAGGACCGCCAATATACTCTTCCATTCTCTCATAGAGTTCATCCCTGGTTAGCATGGTATCTTTGTCGGCAATCCAAAACTTATCCATATGGTACCTCTCAGAATTTGTCAACAGGAAATCTCCGCGATACATGCTTTCCCACTGGCTCATCACCTGCTTTGGGGTGAGTAGACCCTCACCAAAACCCTTTTGACAGGACAACAATCCCATTACACAAATAGTACTTATCACACAAAAAAGCATAAATGGAAGAGGCAGCCTTTTCATAATAATCAGACAAAGAGGTATTGGTGACTATCTTATTATGAAGCGAAGGCAGTCAACACTTTATACTCATTTTCTCTTATACTTTTCCGGGAAGGCGCCCCCATATACTTTCCAGTCCTGGTACACGGGTTTCATCTCCACACCGGTAGGCCAATGTCCACCGGAGATAACAAATTTGTTATCTGGGTCATATTGAACGCTGTCCATGATATGCTCATCCTTCAGATACACATACCATCCATCGATATGTTTGTCTAACATTCCCCACAGACAATGCCACATTGGTAGGGCGGACTGGTAAAAGGGAGGAGTGAAAAGATAATGTCCGGTTGAGTCAGTCATGCATCTTTGCCTGGTAATCACAGCATCAATTATCCATGCATGATTATTCTGTTCATCACCTTCTTTAGCGTATCCCAAAGAGAGTAAAGGACCTGCCTGATAGACTAAAGAGTCATAGACAATTCCCTCAGAAGAAATAAACTCTAGACGTTTTCCTCGTATTAAAAAGTCAGCGACACTATTAATAGAGTCTGAAAGAGATGCCTTTTGATAACAAATATAGCTTGACCCTAAGGAGTCCAATGTGGGTACTATTCTTGCTGACCCTGTTTCAGTATACTCTGGCTCATATTTGCTTGCCAGGAGATTTGGTGACCCCAAAAACGCAAACATTTTTGCTGTTTCATTTTCACGTATTGTGTCATTGTCATCGTATAAAATAGCGTCCCAATCAAAATTAAATTTAGTGGATGTTTCAGCCCAAGAATAGGATAAACCCTTAGGCTTTTCGTAGCAGCTTAAGAACATTCCAAGAGACAAGGGTACACACCCTACAAAGGAATGACCATTCAGAAATTTGTTATATGGTGCTCTTTGGTTCCAGTTGGCTACTGTGGAGGATATTAAAGGAGAAGTTCTTTCAATATTCCTATATCTCCAGTACTTCCATTTTATCCATGTATCACCTTCTCCTCCAGGTGTGACGATGGCATAGGTTGCAGCATCATAGAGGAAGTCTCTGAGCACCGGGCTTTCAGCTATATCCTCGTAGGTTAGATGGCCTTTAGGGGCTATGGCATAAATGTCGTTGATGGCTGGATTCGCTCCTAATAAAGCAAACCCCGCATTTTCGGCGTAGTTGACCAGGAACAGAAGGGTATCCTGTTCTCCGGCTCGGGTATTCTGGGTGCAGATTGTGGTTACTGACTCTACATGTCGAAACGCTCGAGTGGCGTCTCCCGTCTGAGAGAAGAATTCGTCAGCTCGGTCAAGAGCCATCTCAAGCTTGCTCTTTTGGTGACTGGGGAGTAAGGTGGTGGCTTGATTCGGGGACATGAGGTCTTCTGAGCATCCGCTCATACCGACAACCAGTCCCAGTGTGAGGAGGCATACAATATAGAATAGGGGTCTCATGGTACGATACGTTTATATGGAACATTAACATCGCAAAGATAAGATAAGCCTTTCTAACTTCCAAATATTTTGAGATATTTTGAGAAATTGATTCTATATTCGTGGTTTCATGGTCAGAATTACGATATTCTTCTGTGTTTGCTAAACGATAGAAGGTGAGGATGTTTTTTGATGTTTGGCACCTCTATGCTTGCCATTGGCCTTTATATGAATAAGTTGATTTAGGATAGTAAGTTACGTGTGGAATCAGTTGTTAAGTTTAACTTAACAACTGATTCCACTTCCATGTGTACTTGCAGGTGTTTTTTGGACTATACGTGGCTGGCGGATGCTTCGGGTTGTGGGTGGATTTTTGTGAATAAAGGCAAGAAAATGGGCGGGGGTGTTGTATGCTATCGGAGAAATAGCTAAATTTGCACATTCCGGGTGCGTACGCATGATCCGGGCATGAGAAAAAGAAGACCAAACAGAAACCCATTCCGCCTATGGAATCACCACAATATCCCCGGCAGGCCCTGGAGGACATGCTGCGGCGAGCGGGAGTGAAGATCTCGGCCGGCCGCATCCTCATCTTGCGCACCCTGGCCGAGGCTCGGCGCCCCCTGGCGGCACAGGACATCGAGCATTTCCTGATGACCGTGGACCGCAGCTCCATCACCCGCGCCCTGACCCTCTTCGCCTCCCACAGGCTCATCCACGTGGTCGACGACGGCACCGGGGCCTCCAAATACGAGCTCTGCGTGCGCACCGAGCACCGCGACACCGACCTGCACCCGCATTTCCACTGCATGGAGTGCGGCACGACCTACTGCCTGGAGAAGACGGCCCTGCCGGTCATCGAGCTCCCCACGGGCTTCGAGCCCCTGACAGCCAACTACGTCATAAAAGGGATATGCGCCGACTGCAGGCGCAAACACGTCTGACCCCAACCCCCAACCCCAACATCCTCATCATGACCACCATCATCACACCCCCGAGCATAAGAAAGGGAGACCGCATAGCCATCCTCGCCCCGGCCAGCGTCGTCGACCGCCGCTACGTGGAGGGGGCCGGCGAGCTGCTGCGCAGCTTCGGCTACGATCCCGTGGCCTATCCCTCCGCCCTGGGCGAGGAGCGCAGCGGCACATACGCCGCCTCCGCCGAAAGGCGCGTGGAGGAATTCCGCGAGGCCTGGCACTCCGACGACATCAAGGCCATCCTCTGCGCCCGCGGAGGCTACGGCTGCATACACCTGCTCCCCCATCTGCACCGCGACTTCATCGCCGCCACGCCGAAATGGCTCGTGGGCTTCTCCGACGTCTCGGCCCTGCACGCCATGCTCTCCCAATACGGCATCATGTCGCTCCACGCCCCCATGGCGCGCCACCTGGCGATGCGCGGCGCCGTGGATCCCTGCACACAGGCCCTCTTCGCCGCGCTGGAGGGGAGCCGCGAGCTGCGCTATGACGTGCCCACCCATCCATACAGCCGCCAGGGCACGGCCAGGGGACGCCTCCTGGGAGGCAACCTGGCAGTGCTCAACTCCCTGGCAGCCACTCCCTACGACATCCTGGACCGCTCGGTGGGGGGCGAGGACGTGATACTATTCATCGAAGACGTCTCGGAAGCCATCTACGAGGTGGAGCGCATGGTGACGCGGCTGGCGCTGAGCGGCACCCTGAAGTCGCTGAGAGGGCTGGTCATCGGACAGTTCACCGACTACCACGCCGACCGCAATTTCCTCACCATCGAGGACATGCTGCGCCACCGCCTGGCCCAATGGGGCGTCGACCGCGAGATACCCATAGCCTTCGGTTTCCCCGTGGGCCATGTCAACGACAACCGCCCGCTGGTCGAAAGCAGCGAGGCCACCCTGGAGATAGGCCCCCAGACCACCACCCTGACAATGCATCTATGATACGCAGAATATTTCTCACGCTCCTCGCCCTCCTGCCCCTGCTGCAGACGAGGGGCGAGACCCTCCCCGCCGACTGGGCTGACCGCTCCTTCGAGGTCGGCAAGGGGACGTTCCTGCTCGACGGCGAGCCCTTCACGGTCAAGGCCGCCGAGCTCCACTATCCCCGCATCCCGCGCGAGTACTGGGGCCAGCGCCTCGACATGGTCAAGGCCCTGGGCATGAACGCCGTCTGCATGTACGTCTTCTGGAACGTCCACGAGCAGCGTCCCGGCGAATTCGACTTCACCGGGCAGAACGACATAGCCGAGTTCGTGCGCATGGCCGGCGAGCGGGGCCTGATGGTCATCGTGCGCCCCGGGCCATATGTGTGCGCCGAATGGGAGATGGGAGGGCTCCCCTGGTGGCTCCTGCAGGAGGACGGCGTGGAGCTGCGCTCGCTCGACCCCCGCTTCATGGAGCCTGTGAAGCGATTCCTCAACGCCGTGGGGGAGCAGCTCGCCCCCCTGCAGATAGGCCGGGGAGGACCGATCATCATGGCCCAGGTGGAGAACGAGTTCGGCTCCTATGGCGAAGACCGCCCCTATGTGTCGGCAGTGCGCGACGCAGTGCGCGAGGCCGGGTTTGACGCCGTGCCCCTCTTCCAGTGCGACTGGAGCAGCAACTTCACCCTCAACGGACTCGACGACCTCCTTTGGACCATCAATTTCGGCACCGGCGCCGACATCGACAAGGAGTTTGACGAGCTGTCGCGCCTTCGCCCCGACTCCCCGCTGATGTGTTCGGAATACTGGAGCGGATGGTTTGACCACTGGGGGCGCCCCCACGAGACTCGCCCCGCCGACGCCATGGTGCAGGGTATAACCGACATGCTGGACCGCGACATCTCCTTCTCCCTCTACATGACGCACGGAGGCACCACCTTCGGCCATTGGGGAGGAGCCAACAACCCCCCGTATTCGGCCATGTGCAGTTCCTACGACTACGACGCCCCCATAGATGAGGCGGGACACCGCACTCCCAAATACGAGCTGCTGCGCGCCGAGCTGGCGCGTCGCCTCCCGGCGGGCGAGACCCTGCCGGAGCCCCCGGCCGACTACCCTGTGACGAGCGTGGCCGACTTCACGCTCACGGAGTTCGTGCCCCTTGCCCGTGCCCTTGACGCCCCCCACGAAAGCGTCCTTCCCCTCCCGATGGAGAAGTACGGGCAGGGGTGGGGGAGCCTCCTCTACGAGACGGTGATTCCTGTCGACGCCTCCGGCGCCTCCCTCGTCATTGACGAGGCGCGCGACTACGCGCAGGTGTGGGTCGGCGGCCGCAAGGCCGGCGAGCTCGACCGTCGCCACGGCCAGAAGCAGCTGCCGCTCGGCGACGTGCAGCGCGGCGACACGCTTCGCATACTCGTCGATGCCCTCGGGCGCGTCAACTTCGACCGCTCCATCCACGACCGCAAGGGGATCGTGGGGATGGCGCTCCTCTGCCCCGCACCGGTCCCCGAAGGCGCGGGGCAAGGCCCCCTGGCCCAGGAGCCGGACCCCGTGGTGCTGACCGGCTGGAGAGTGTATCCACTTCCCACCGACCCCGCTTTCGCGGCCTCGCGCCCGTACGCGCCCCTGACCGAGACGCAAGTGGGGGAGGCCTTGGGCACGCCCGGGTTCTGGCGCGGCGTGATGACGGTGGAGAGCCCCGCCGACACCTGGCTCGACATGAGTGAATGGGGGAAAGGACTGGTATATGTCAACGGCCACTGCCTCTCACGTTTCTGGGAGATAGGGCCCCAGCAGACCGCCTTCCTGCCCGGCGCATGGCTTCGTGAGGGGGCCAACGAGGTGATGGTCTTCGACTCCAAGGGGCCGCGCAGCAACGTCCTGCGCGGGCTCGACCATCCCGTGCTCGACATGCTGCGCCCCGAATACGACCGCCCCGGAGGCTCCAGCCTCGGCGCCGACCCGAGGGCCAGCCAGACCCCCGAGCAGTGAGGAGGGTCCGCATGGGCGGGGGCCTGGCGCGTTTTTCCGCGACGGGATTAAACACCATTAATCTTTGCAATGTTTGATTGACGTAATACCATTGAATTCCATATGAACTATACCATTCTTGACTTCATCAGCCTCCTGGGAGCCGTCTGTCTCTTCCTCTACGGCATGAAGGTGATGAGCGAGGGCCTGCAGAAAGTGGCGGGCG
>CAZHCM010000108.1:0-6837 GCA_964531005.1 uncultured Sangeribacter sp.
GTCGGTCTTGGATTCGGGGGCTGAAGCCCCCGCACAGTTAGAGAGGCTCCGATGGGGCTGATGGCTCTGACGGCTCTGATTTGGAGTTAGTGGCGGCTTTGTGGGCGCGGCAGGCCGCGCCCCTACCAGGCTGATGCTCTGGGCTTTGACCTAATACCTAATACCTGATTCCTGATTCCTAATCAAAGGATTGGGGTGAAGCGGTTGCCGGGATGGCGGGCGAGGATGGCGTCGTATTCTAAGTCGGCCAGGAGGGAGGTCAGGGTCGGGACGGGGATGCCGAGGCGGGCGTGGAGCTCGTCGAGGGGCATGGGGCGCGCCTCGGCGCGCAGGAGGTCGACGACGCGCCTTGCATCGCCGTCGAGTTCGGGGAAGAGGCTCGGCTGAACGGCCTCCCCTGTGGCTGTGGGTGTCCAGCCGAGGGTCTCCATCACTTCGGCGGTGGTCGTGACCATGACGGCCTGCTGGCGGCGGATGAGGCTGTTGCAGCCTCGGCTCGCCTCGTCGGTGGCGCGCCCCGGGAGGGCCATCACCTCGCGCCCGTAGGAATGGGCGGTGCGGGCCGTCGACATGGCGCCGCCCCGGAGGTCGCTCTCGGCGACGAACACCCCCTGCCCCAACGCGGCCACTATGCGGTTGCGCTCCAGGAACCGCTTCTGATATGGCGTCGTGCCGCTGCAGTATTCCGAGACGACGGCGCCTCCGGCGCGCACCATGCGCGCGGCCAGCTCGCGGTTGGCGGCCGGGTAGATGGTGTCGAGGCCGTGGGCCACGACGCCTATCGTGCGCAGGCCGCAGGCCAGTGCGGCCTCGTGGGCCGCGCTGTCGATGCCGTAGGCAAGTCCGCTGACTATGACGAGGTCGGGGAAATAGCCGGCCAGTTCCTCGATCAGTTTGCGCACGAAGTTGGCGCCGTAGGCTGTGCATCGGCGTGTGCCCACGACGCTGAGCATCCTCTCCCCTGCCAGCGGGCAGGGGCCGAGGGCGTAGAGTGTGAGGGGGGCGCGGTCAGTGGCGTAGAGGGAGGCGGGATAGTCGGGGTCGGTCATAGCCATGACGCGGATGCCGTGCGCCTCCACGAACTTGGCCTCTTGCCGGGCGCGCTCCAGGGCGGCGTCGAGGTCGGACTGCTGCAGGGGGAGGGGCGCCGCCGCGCCCAGGCGGGCGGCGAGGGGCGCGGGCGAGGAGGCGAAGAGCTCGCCAGGGGAGACGCCGGCCTCCGCCATGCGGCGCACGGCGGCTGGGGGAAGGCCTCTCAGGAGGCCGAGGGCTATTTTGGGGATAAGATCTGACATAGTAGGAATCGGATCGGATCGGCGCCCCTTGGGCGCCTCACAGACAGCCTGGGAGGGGGAGCCTGGGAAAGACTATCGGCGCCCCTTGGGCGCTGCACAGACAGCCTGGGATGGGGGAGCCTGAGGGCCGGAGGGAGGGCTTACGGTGTCAGAGATAGGGCTTGAAGGCTTCGGCTACTTCGTCGCCTCGCGTCAGGCGCCCTTCGTGCAGGATTACGACGGTGATCACGGCGCGCACAACAGGGGTGCCGTCGGTGAGCATTATCTCCTGGTGGAAGAGGAAACGGGGACCCTTGCGCTCGACTCGCAGGCAACTCAGGAACTGGTCGCCGCTGCGAAGCGAGGAGAGATATTCTATCTCGGCCTTGCGCACCACGCCGTCCAGGCCGCGGCGGTGCAGTTCGATAAACGACACGCCTGCCGCCTGGCAGAACTTGTGGCGCGTGTGCTCCATGTAGTGGAGATAGTTGGCGTTGTTGACAATCGACTCGGTGTCGAGCTCGTAGTCGCGCACCTCCATGTCCATGACGAAGGAGAAGCGCTGGTTGAGGTCTTTTATGAATTTCATCTTGCGGTAAGGTCTTGTAGGAACTGTTTCATGGCCTCCGGGGAGGGGAAGGCCGAGAGGGGGAGGATGAGGAAGCCGTAGTTCTGCTCGTCGGTGCGCAGGGGCACAGTGACCGACGAGAGGCCTACGCTGTAGGGGCGCACGGCCTTGCGCGGGAAGCGGACCTGCCTGGGCTTATCCTCCGGGGCTGAAGGCTTTTCTTCCGTGGCTGAAGCCGCGGCCCGGTAAGGGAGGGGATTGGGGGCCAGCCTCTGGCTGCGCTGCTCCAGGGCGCGGCGCTCGGCGGCCGGGTCGAAGACGCGGGTGTCGGCGGGGCGGGTCCTGGGGGGCCAGACAGTCACTACCAGGTCGGGGCCGTCGATGGCGACGGCGTGCTCCACGCCGTTGAGGGCCGTGGCGGGGCGCAGGCCGTGGCAGAAATAGAGGAAGGCCATCGCCGGGGGCGCGAGCAGGAAGACGACTATCAGCGCCACGATGAAGAAACGCGCGTCCCAGACGATGCCCAGGACCACGCTGGCCAGGACGCACACCGCAGCCCCGCACGCCCACGGCAGGCCGTGGCGCATGGCCAGGGCCGAGAGGGTGGCGGAGGAGGGGACGGTGAATTTCCTTGTCGCTGCCATCTGCTCGCTTTCAGTGCCGCTCACTTGCCCCCGTCGCCCCCACGGTTGCGGTAATACTTGGCGTATGTCTCGCGGTTCTGTGGGGGGATGACCTGGAGATAGCCGGTGCCCTCGGCGTTGACGAGGCGCTCGGTGTCGATATATTTGTCGCCGTTGTCATGGTGGAGCGGGAACACCTCGTCGCGACGCTGGCGGGCAAGGTTGCCCATCGGAGAGGTGCCTCCGGGGCCGGTGCCGCGCAGTCCGGGGTCGACGCCGTCAGGGGCGCACCACACGGGCACCATCTCGGCCACGGGTGGATACCCCAGCCCGGTCCACATCACATACTGCGCGGCCACGTCCTCGGGCGAGAGAGGGCCGGAGGCGGGCTCGCACCCCTCGATGACTATGGTGGCCGTCGACTTGTAGCGGGGGATGAAATCCTGGTCGATGAGCCAGCGGTCGGGATCCTGGAGCATGTCGCGGCCGTAGAGGGCGTGGTAGAAGGAGCGGCTTACATCCTCGGTGAGCACCTCCGGGGTGACGGCGCGGGTCTCGACATAGGGGGCGAGGAGCGTCTCGGCGTCGGCCTCGCGCACGTAGCCGTACCCCTCGCCGGGGCGTCCCAGGTGGCTGTAGTTGGTGCGGATCAGTATGCCATCGGGGGCGTCGGCGAGGTCGAAGCGCACGTAGGAGTCGTTGTTGGTCTCGAAGAAGGCTCCGGCGCCCGAGGCGTCGATGACGCCGAAGTTGGCCTCCACGCCCATCGGGCGCGGCAGGGAGTCGAGGAGGCGGGCGAAGTCGTCGACGGTGCGGCAGGAGCGCAGGGCGATGGTCATGACGTATCCCTCACGGTCCATCTCGCGCTCGGGCACGGTATCGTCCTTGATGTTGTAGGAGGCTGTGTTCATGACGGCGAAGCCGGCGTCGTTCATGCCTGTCCATGCCTCGCGCAGGTCGCGGTCGGCAGCGTTGAAGAGGGCCACGTAGGCGTGGTCGCCGTCGCGGGCGGGGACGTACTCCACCTTGTTGTCGGTGGTGCTGGTGTCGCGGTGCTTCCAGAGCATCGGGCGCCCGTGGGGGTTGAGACGGGCGCTGACGATGGCCGAGGTGCACCCCCAGGCTGCGGGGGCGAGGGAGAGCGTGCAACATACGGCCGCCATGATACGTTTATGAAGTGTCTGCATCGGTCTGTGTGCTGTGTCAGGAGTGGTGTCTGCTGCCCGCGGGCCCCTCTTGGGGCGCATGGGCGGTGCGAAGTTAGTAAAAAAAATCGAATTTCAGAAATCCGGGCCCCCGGAGGGCCTCCATATGCTTATGTCAACACTTCCCCAAGACCCTTTCATGCTTCTGAGCGTGGTCAACACGCGCCTTCGCGACGAATATCCCGACCTTGACGCCTTCTGCGCGGCCGAAGGCGTTGACCGCGCCTCGCTGGAGTCGGCCCTCGGCGCGGCGGGCTTCGAGTATGTCCCGGCCATCAACCAGTTTCGCTGAATGAAGGCCTCCACAGGCCCCCTCCCCTCCCCTGCCCCGGCCTCACCGGGGGGCAGGGAGCGGCAGAGCAACATGGAGGCGCTGCGCGTGACGGCCATGTCGCTCATCGTAGTGGCCCACTTCTTCCTCCATGCGCAGATTCCCGACTCCGTGCCCTGGGGGGGATACTATTGGGTGCTACCCTTCTGCTGGGTGGGGATGCCGGCCTTCTTCATGGTGTCGGGCAGGTTCGGGATACGCTTCTCGCTGCGTGGCCTGGCGCGGCTGGTGCTCCTGATCCTTGTCTACGGGCTGATCAACCTCGGCCTGCTCGCCGCCGTAGGCGAGGCCGTCACCGGGGAGATGCTCTGGCAGGCAGTGCTCTTCCCGGTGACGGCGAGTCCCTGGTGGTTTATGAAAATATACGTGATGCTCTACGTCACGGCCCCGGTGGTCAACGCCGGCCTTCGCGCCGTGGAGCCCCGGCTCCTGCGCACGGTGCTGCTTGTCTGGACGGTGATGATCTACTATCCGGACTCCCCGCTGGCCCACGGGTCGTACATGTACGGCCTGTATTTCTACTGTCTGGGTTATTGGCTCAGCCATGCGCGGGCAGGGGCGCCGCTGGGACGGATGCACCAGGGTGCATCCCTACAAGGCGGGCGAACGGGGACTGGGGGCCTGGAGTCGCTGATGCGCACGCGGTGGTGGCTGGCGGCCTATGTGGCGCTCAGCCTGTGCTCGGGGCTGGCGGCGAGCCGACTGGCCGCGGCCGGGGAGGACACCTCCTACTGGATCGGCGACAACAACGTGCTCATCATGCTGGCCTCCGTGTCGCTCTACCTGGGCTTCAGCCGCCTGCGGCTGCGGTCGCGGGCGATCAATTCGCTGGCCGGGGCCTCGCTGGGGTGCTACCTGCTGCAGGACGGGGAGTTCGGCCACCGCTTCCTCTACCACTGGCAGGAGGTGTGGATGTGGCAGCACGGGCATTACTACCGCGCGGACATGTACGTGATGTTCCTGCTGTCGTTCGTCGCCATCTGGGGGGCGGCGTGGGTGCTTCAGATCCTGTCGAGGACGGTCTCGATCAGGCGCTTCACCGAGGGCTTGTAGTCGGTATTGGCGTTGTTGAGGCGACGCTCGGCGATGATGCAGCAGACGGTCATGGCCTTGTGGCCGAGCATCCGGGCCATCCCCTGGAGGCATCCGGACTCCATCTCGTAGTTGGTGACGGGGCGCCCGTGGTAGCGGAAGCTCTCGATCTTGGCGTTGAGTTCGGGGTCGGCCAGGCGCAGGCGCACCTCGCGACCCTGGGGGGCATAGAAGCCCACGGCGGAGATGGTGTATCCGCGCACCATGTCGTCGCGCCCTATGCGCTCCACCAGCTCGGCGTCGGCGTCCACGGTGTAGGGGGCGGCCCAGCTCTTGCGCCATCCGGTGTGGGCCATCAGGTCGTGCTCGAAGTCGAGGTCGCAGACACGGTCGCGGTCGGCGTAGAAGTTGAGGATGCCGTCGGTGCCGGTGCCCTTCTCGGCTATGACGAAGTCGCCGATGTGGAGATCCTCCTGCAGGGAGCCGGAGGTGCCGACGCGCACGAGCGTGAGCGTGCGGTGCTCGGGGCGCACGGTGCGGGTGGCGAAGTCGATGTTGGCCAGGGCGTCGAGCTCGGTTACCACGATCTCGATGTTGTCGGAGCCTATGCCGTGGGAGATGCACATCAGTTCCTTGCCCTTGTACTTGCCGCCGATGGCGTGGAATTCGCGCGAGGAGACGTTGAAGTCGATCTCGTCGAAGTATGAGGCGACCATGTCGACGCGGCCGGGGTCGCCGACCATGATGATCTTGTCGCGGAGCTGGTCGGGGCGCAGGTGGATGTGGAAGGCGGAGCCGTCTTCGTTGATGATCAGTTCGGAGGGGGGGATTATGCGTTCGTTTGCCATAAGATTTTAAGGATATATATATATAGTGATAACGCCGGGGCCGGGGCGCCGGTTTAAACCGGGACCCGGCTTTGGCACCGGCACCGGCTTTGAAACGGGGCCCGCAAGCGGGCCATGCGGAAACGGAGAGACACAGAGCCCCGTCGCTGTCATGTCAGCGTCGGGGCTCCTCCTCATCAATCTATGTCACTCAGTCTCGAATCGACGTCGTGATCATCAAAACATCATTTTTATAACGCCGCCGCCCCCCTTTTGTTTTATACCTTTATTACGGATTCCACTACCTTTTTTACATTTTCGGCCCTCCCGGGGCCCCCAAGACCCTGATTGCCATCAACCATCCCGCGCCCGGGGTGTTCTTAATGGTAAAGACATTTATCCGACACCATTTATGGAAAACGTAAACATTGACGAGATACTCTCGCCGGCCGACATCCGCTCGATGTCGCTGCCCCAGCTTACGGCCCTTGCCGCCGAGATGCGCAAGGCCCTTCTCCAGAAACTTTCGGCCCACGGCGGCCATATCGGGCCCAACCTCGGCATGGTCGAGGCCATCATAGCCCTGCACTACGTCTTCGACACGCCGGAAGACAAGATAGTCTTCGACGTCTCCCACCAGACCTATCCCCACAAGATGCTGACGGGGCGCATGAAGGCCTTCACCGACCCGGCGCACTACGACGACGTGACGGGCTACACCAACCCCGCCGAAAGCCCCTACGACCTCTATTCGCTGGGCCACACTTCGTCGGCCGTGGCCCTGGCCGCAGGCCTGGCCAAGGCGCGCGACCTGCAGGGGGGCAAGGAGAACGTAGTGGCCGTCATCGGCGACGGCTCGCTGAGCGGGGGCGTGGCCTTCGAGGGGATGGACTACGGCGCCACGTTAGGCACGAACTTCATCGTGGTGGTCAACGACAACCAGATGAGCATAGCCGAAAACCATGGCGGCATCTACG
>CAZHCM010000109.1:0-6782 GCA_964531005.1 uncultured Sangeribacter sp.
GTAGTCGGAGCCGCCGCGTCCGAGGCTCGACCCGGTGGTCATCGAGACGTTGCCCGCCTCGATGCTCTTGATGATCTCGTCCTCCTTACCTTCGTAGGCGAGCTTGAGGTTCTTGGAGTCGAAGTCAAATGTGGCGTCGGTGTTGTAGTTCATGTTAAACTTCATCTTGTCGCCCACCGAGGCCCCGATGGTGGCCTGGATCTTCTGGTCGAAGTCGAAGAAGGTCTTGCGGCGCGAACGCAGCGAGAGGGAGGGGTTGTCGGTCTTGTTGCTCTTGATGCCGGCCTTGATCTGCACGGTGCCCTGAGTGGTGAGGCGCACGCCGCCGGGGCCGAAGATCTTCTCCAGGGGCCCGAGGGCGAAGTTCATGTCGAGGATGTCGAAGGGCTGCTTGCCGTTCTGCTCAAACTGCGTTGAGTTCTGCTCCTGGAAGTATCCGAAGAGCTCGCGGCGGTTCTGGATCTCGTGGTAGCGCTCGGCGTCGATCATGAATGGGGTGACTAGATCCTGGTCGCCAAGACGCGTGTGGATGACATACATCCTCGTCTCGGGGTCGTAGACGGCCTCGGTCTTGATGTTGGGAGGGGTGGTCAGGTCGGCCACATACTCGCGGTTGAGATAGTCCTCATAGCTCTGCGGCAACGTGGTCTGCACCGGGGCGGGAAGAATGACGCTGTCGGGGATCTGGGTGCCCGGCAGATATTCGGGCACGGGGGGAGGGGGAGCCGGGATGCCCGGTTCCTTCTGATACTGCGAGAAGGTCAATGAAGTGCCCAGCCATGCCAGTACGGGCGTGGCCAGCAGGAGCGCAGCGTGGCGTATTCGTTTCCGGATATTCTTCAAGTCAGTCAGTCGTTATTCTCCTCATGCGCACCTGCCACGGGCCTTCCCCGTCCCTCCCGTGCCGGGCCATGACAGCCTCACAGCAGCTTGAGGGCCTTGCGGATGACGGCTTCGGTCGTCAGAGTCGGCTCCGCCGCCAAGAGCTTGCGCACGGCGGCGCGGCTCTGGGGCTGCGCGAAACCCAACATCACGAGGGCGGCCACGGCGTCTTCGGAGACAGCTCCGCCGACTTCGGGCGCACTGTTTGATAACGTTGCGCCGGTGCTATTTATTTTATCCTTAAGGTCAAGGATGATGCGCTGGGCGGTCTTGGCCCCTATCCCCTTCACCTGCTTGAGCAGGGAGACGTTCTCCTCGAGAATGACCGCCTCAAGCTGGTCGGCTGTCAGGGCCGACAGGATCATGCGTGCCGTCCCGGGCCCGACACCGCTCACCCCGATCAAAAGCCGGAAGAGCTCGCGCGCCCTTCGCGTGAGGAAACCGAAAAGCTGATAGGCGTCCTCGCGTATGGATTCATGCACGTAGAGCCGCACCCTCTCGTGCCCCTTGGCCTGGAGGGCGCTGTAGTCGGTGAGGGTGATGTTAAGCTCGTAGCCGAGGCCGTTGCAGTCCACGACCGCGACGGCCGGCGTCAACTCGGCGATCTCGCCGCTTACATATTCTATCATCTTATCTTGATTTAAAAAAATTATGATTAATTTTGCACCATGAATCAGACTTACAATTCACGTCTACTCGACTCGGCCGTCTCCGAGCTCTCCAAACTCCCCGGCATCGGCCGCAAGACCGCCCTGCGTCTGGCGCTCCACCTGCTGCGCCGCGACCCTTCGGAGGCCATGGCCCTCGGGCAGGCCCTCATCGACATGCGCAGCAACATCTGCTACTGCCAGCATTGCCACAACATCAGCGAGAGCGAGACATGCAGCATCTGCGCCGACAATAGCCGTGACCGCTCGGTGGTCTGCGTCGTCGAGAACGTCAAGGATGTCATCACCGTCGAGGCCACTCACGAACACCACGGCCTCTACCATGTGTTGGGGGGCGTCATTTCGCCGCTTGACGGCATCAGCCCCTCCGACCTGGAGATAGACTCGCTCGTGGAACGCGTGCGCACGGAGGGTATCCGGGAGGTGATCCTCGCCCTTAGTGCCACCATCGAGGGGGACACGACCAATTACTACATCTTCCGAAAACTGGCCCCGCTCGACGTCGAGATCACCATCCTCGCCCGTGGCGTCAGCATAGGCAACGAACTGGAATACACCGACGAGCTGACCCTCGGCCGCTCAATCCTCAATCGCATCCCCTTCAAGGAGACCTTTTCCTGAGACTAAATCAGGCTAATTCCTGAATAATCATGATTAATCATGATTATTCTTGATTTAGCTTGATTAGAAGCCAGCAGCCGAGCCGGCGGGAGCCGAGCCGCCGCCATGAGGGGAGAAAGCCGACGCTCTCCCAGCCGAGCCGCCTGAAGAGGCCCAGGCTCGCGGCGTTCTTCTCGCCGACCATCGCGCACAGAGCCTCAAGCCCCAGGCGTCGGAAGGCATAGCGGGTCAGCAGCCTGACAGCCTCCGAGCCCACTCCCCTCCCCCGCCACGCGGGAGCGACATATATTCCTACCTTGGCCGTCAGGTCGCGAAGCGAAATCTCGAAGAGGTCGGCAAGCCCAGCCGCCTCCCCATCCGCCTCTACCACGAGCCTCAGCTCGCCGCTTCCAAAGGGGTCGGCGTTATAGCCCCGGGCGTATTCCTCCAGCTGGTGCCGGCTAAGAGGAGCGAGATAGTCGCTCGTGTCGGCATCGTCGTTCTCGGCGCGCCACAGGAACTCCGCATCCCCCGGCTCCACCGCCCTCAGGCGCACGCTGTGTGCCTCCCTGCCGGAGTGGTCGGGGCGACCGGCGCCCTTAGGGTTGATGTTCAGTTCAGCCACGGTGTCTCAGGCACTACGAGCCAACTGCGGTAGTCCTCTCCGAGACGGGCCACCTCGCGTCGCCAATATTCGTTCTCGCGCCCGTCGAGCAGGCGTGTGCTGTCGTCCATCTTCGGGCCGACGGCTTCGCCGACCGCCCAGCTCCGGCCAAGGATCTCCTTCTCCAGCTGCTCCGGGGCCCAGCCGCTGTAGCCGAGGAAGAAACGCATCTTTCCCTCTATCGACCCGCCTCCTTCTATATAGGAGGAAATGGCCTCAAGGTCGCCGCCTACGTACAGCCCCGGCAAGATCTCGCGGCTCCCGGGCAGCACATCGGGCAAGGTGTGGAGCATGAAAAGGCGCTGCTCGTCGACAGGGCCTCCGCTGAAGACCTCCACGTCGCGGCCTCGCTCCCATCCGGGCACAAGGTCGCCCATCGTCAGACCCGCCTGCTTGTTGAGCGTAAGCCCCAGATACCCCCCTGCCTTATCCTTCTCAAGAAGAAGCACCACCGACCGGCGAAAATACGGCTCAAGCATCAGGGGCTCCGCCAAAAGCAGGCTCCTGTGCTCGGGCACACCCGCCGGCGTGACCCCTCCAAATAACAATCTCTCTATGTCCATGCTACAAAATTACGCTTTTAATGCGAATTTTCCGAATCAAAAAGGTGAAATATGCCTATTTTCTTCGTTAAAGTTATGTAAGAACACGGATATTTCTTAACTTTGCAATATGATTGTATTGAAATTCGGAGGCACATCCGTGGGGACGGCCCGTAGCCTGCGCAACGTGCGCGACATTGCCCTGGCCCTCGAAGAGCCGGCAATCATTGTCGTCTCAGCCCTCGGTGGCCTCACCGACCAACTCATATCCACGGCCCATAAGGCCGCCTCGGGCGCCGACTGCTCGCAGGAGATGCAGGCCATCGCCCGCCGCCACCACGACCTGGTGGCCGAAGTAGTCCTGCCCGACAACCGCGAGGAGGTGCTCGCAACCATCGACCCCATGCTCGATGAGCTCGGACGCCTCTACGAGGGGCTGGCCCTCATCGGGTCGCTCCCGGCACGCACCCTCGACATCATCGTCAGCTTCGGAGAACGAATGTCGGCGCCCATCGTGGCCGGCATGATCCCGGGGGCCAGACGCCACTACTCGCCCGACTTCATCAAGACCGAGAAGTGGTTCGGCCGCGACATCGCCGACTCCGCCCTTACAAACGCACTCATACGCCAGGAGTTCGAGCGCACAGGCGTGTCGCTCGAGGTCACAGGGGGCTTCATCTCAGCAGACCGCGACTCGGGCGAGATCACCAATCTCGGACGCGGCGGCTCCGACTACACGGCCGCCCTCATCGCCGCAGCCCTCGACGCACACCTCTTAGACATCTGGACGGACGTGGACGGCTTCATGACCTCCGACCCCCGCATCATCCCCGATGCGCATGTCATCCCGGAGATGTCCTTCGTCGAGAGCATGGAGCTTTGCTCCTTCGGGGCGAAGGTCATATACCCTCCGACGATCTATCCCGTCTTCCACAAGAACATCCCCATCCGCATCCTCAATACATTCAACCCTTCGGCACCCGGCACGTTCATCTCCGACAAGCCCACCGCCGCCGTCGAACCGGCCGTCACGGGCCTCTCGGCGCTGCGCGACACCAACATGGTCTGCGTCTCCGGGCCGATGACCGACAATGTGGCCTCCGTCACCTCGAGGGCCTACAACTGCATGGCGCGACACGGCATCCAGGTCTACCTGCTGGCCCAGCCGGAAGTGGACGGACTGCGCCAGGGATTCTACTTCTCCGTCTCGGAGAAGGATGCTCAGGACGCCGTGCGGGCGCTCAACGAGGAGTTCGCCCCCGAGCTGCTCGCCGGTACCCTGCACTCGATCAACACCCTCGACAATCTTGCCACCGTCGCCATCGTGGGCCACGACCTGCGGTCCATAAAGGGGCTCCCTGCCAGGATCGTCAACACCCTCGTGCGAAAAGGGATCGTGGTCGTGGGAATATCGGAAGGCACTTCCGACTCCACGATCACAGTCACAGTGGAGCGCGGACAGGCCGACAACGTGCTCCGCATCATCCACTCCCACCTCTTCTCAAAATCGGAATCTTGAAATGACACTATAAGAACACGAAAACAAAATGGAAATCAAAAACGCAAAGTACATCATCTCCAACACCCGCGCCGACAAGTGTCCCGACACTGACGTGCCGGAGTATGCCTTCATAGGGCGCTCCAATGTCGGAAAATCTTCTCTCATCAATATGTTAGCACGTAACAAAAACCTTGCCAAGACATCCCAGCTCCCAGGCAAGACCCTCCTCATCAACCATTTCGAGATCAACGACGGCAAGTGGTACATCGTCGACCTCCCGGGCTACGGCTACGCACAGCGCGGCAAGGCCCAGCGCGATGAGATCCGCCGCATCATCGAAAACTATGTGCTCCACCGCCAGCAGATGACCTGCCTCTTCGTGCTGCTCGACATCCGCCACGAACCGCAGAAAATCGACCTCGAGTTCCTCACCTGGCTCGGCGAGAACCAGGTGCCCTTCGCCATCGTCTTCACCAAGGCCGACAAGGTGTCAAAGACAAAGGCCGACGCCCTCGTCGAGGCCTACCGCAAGACCCTCCTCCAGTCTTGGGAGGAGCTTCCCCCCGTCTTCGTGACCTCCTCGGAGACCGGCCTCGGCCGCGAAAACCTCCTTGAATACATAGGGATGGTCAACGAAGCCGTCGAGAAAGGGGAAGATCTGGCCGAAGAGAAAGCAGAGCAAGCCGAGCAAGCGGAGCCTTCCGAGCTGAATAATCAAGATTAATCCTGATTAATCCTGATAAATCCTGATTAATCCTGATAAATCCTGATTAATCCTGATAAATCCTGATTAATCTTGATAAATCCCCAAAAACCATGAAAAAGATAGCATTTGCGGCTGACCACGCCGCCTTCACCCTCAAAGAAGCAATCAAGAAGCTCCTCCAAGAGCGTGGCTACGAAGTCGAGGACTTCGGCACCCACTCCGAAGAATCCTGCGACTACCCCGACTATGCCCACCCGGCCGCCGTGGCCGTCGAGAAGGGCCAGTGCGACTTCGGCATCGGCATGTGCGGCTCCGGCCAGGGGATGCAGATCACCCTCAACAAGCACCAGGGAATCCGCGCCGCCCTCTGCTGGCGCCCGGAGATAGCCACCCTCGCCGTGCAGCACAACAACGCCAACTTCCTCGTGCTCCCCGCCCGCTTCGTAAGCGAGGAGGAGGCACGCAAGATCGTCGACGCGTACCTCGACGCCACATTCGAGGGGGGGCGCCACCAGCGCCGCATCGACAAGATACCCCTCTCCAACTTCCTCTGAGCCCCCACGCCTTGTGGATGCTCACAACCAATGCCTGCAATGCCTGAGAACACCCAGACATTCGAGATAAAGCTCCATGACGTGCGCATCCACGCACGTCATGGAGTCTTTCCCCAGGAAGAGGCGATCGGCAACGAGTTTCTCGTCAATCTCACCGTCAGAATCCCCGCCGTCGACTTCGACCCCGAAGCCGACGACCTCGCCTCCACCCTCTCCTATGCCGACCTCTACGCCCTGCTTACCCGCGAGATGGCGCGCCGCGCGCGCCTCCTGGAGACGGTCTGCGTCCGAACGGCCAATGCCCTCAAAGCTACCTTCCCAACCATCCAATCCGGTGAGATAGAAATCGTTAAGGTCACCCCGCCGATTTCAGGCATCGTCGGAACCACAGGCGTCAAATATTTTTTTTGAAAAAAATCGCCAAAAAATTTGGTGGTCTCGCAAAAAGGTTGTAACTTTGCACTCGCAAAAGGGAAGGAAGTTACAATGGTTCGCTAGCTCAACTGAATAGAGCATCTGACTACGGATCAGAAGGTTACAGGTTTGAATCCTGTGCGAATCACCAAGCCGAGAGGCTTCTCATAATTAGTTTTTAGGTGTTTATTGATTCACAACGGTTCGCTAGCTCAACTGAATAGAGCATCTGACTACGGATCAGAAGGTTA
>CAZHCM010000110.1:0-6741 GCA_964531005.1 uncultured Sangeribacter sp.
GAACCTCTCGCTGATGTTCACCTTCCGCGGCATCCCCTGCGTCTACTACGGCTCGGAGGTAGAGTTCCAGGCCGGCAAGAAGGTTGACGCCGGCGGCACCGACATGCCCGTCAAGGAGTCGGGCCGCGCCTACTTCGGCCACTACCTGGAGGGCGATGTGACGGCCACCGACTTCGGCGAGTACACCGCCAGCGGCAACGCCGCCACCACGCTGAACGCCGACCTGGCCCAGCACATCCGCCGCCTCAACCAGATTCGCGCCGCTGTGCCCGCGCTGCGCAAGGGCCAGTACACCTTCGACGGCTGCTCGGCCAACGGCGGCCACGCCTTCAAGCGCGCCTGGAAGGACTCCTACGCCCTTGTGGCCCTCAACGGCGGCGCCACGTTCACCGGCGTCCCCGCAGGCACATACACCGACATCGTGACCGGCAAGACCTACCAGGGAGGCGGCACTATCACCGTCGACGCCCCCAAGACCAAAGGCCAGGTGCGCGTCCTGGTCAAGGACTGGACCGGCGGCGTCGTGGGCGAGGACGGGAAGTTCATCTACAACACCTCCGCCGTGGCCCATGGCGGCCGTGTGTCCTTCACCGACCCCGGCACCACGCAGTACTACACCGCAGCCGACGCAGTGGGTGATCCCGAAGTGAAGTTCTCCCCCGCCGGAGGCACCTTCAAGACCGAGACCCTCAGCGTGACGGCATCGCTCAACGAGACAGCCGTGGCCGGCTGGTACCAGGTGGCAGGCGGCCAGCGCGTCAACATCGCCGCCGGCTCCACCAGCACCTTCACCCTCGGCGAGGGGATGGCCTTCGGCGAGAGTGTGAGCGTGACATGGGGCGCCACCGACGACAGCGGCGAGTCATTCTCCGGCACGGCCACCTACAAGAAGGTCGACCCCAACGCCACCATCACCGTCTACGTCACCGCCCCCTCCAAGCCGACCCTCTACGCCTGGGGCACCAACAGCGACGGCCAGAACGTGCAGCCCTGCGGCGCATGGCCGGGCACCACGCTGAGCGAGACAGTCACCGTCGACGGCAAGGACTTCTACTACTACACCTTCGACGACATGGACGCCGTCAACGTCATCTTCAACAACTCCGGCGCACAGACCCCCAACATCGAGGGTATCGACGCCGACACCTACTTCGAGTATGACGGCGGCAGCAACGCCAAGAAGATCGACGTCAACGTGACGCCCGTGCCCGTGGTGAAGCTTTCGCCCAACGGCGGCAGCTTCGTCGACCAGGTGAGTGTGACGGCCACCGTCAGCAACGCCACCTCCGCATGGTACCGCATCGGCCAGGGCGCGCAGATCGCCATCAACGGCAACAGCGCCACCTTCACCCTGGGCGGCACGATGGCCATCGGCGAGAGCGTGACAGTGACCTGGAGCGCCACCAACGGCACCGAGACCAAGACTGGCTCGGCCGTCTACACCAAGATCGAGCAGCCCGTGGAGCCCGAAGGCATCACCGTCTACTACGACAACTCCGTGACCAGCTGGAGCCGCGTGCTCGTGCACCACTGGCCCGTGGAGGAGACTTCCTGGCCTGGCGTGGAGATGGTAGAGGTGCAGCCGCAGATCTTCAAGTACACCGTGCCCGTGGGCACCACCGGCGTGGTATTCAACAACGGCAGCGGCGACCAGACCAACGACGTCACCAACCTCCAGGATGGCTTCATCTACAAGGGTCTCGGCAACCGCAACTTCGAGAGCCTGGGCGTATGGAGCGGCCACAACTCCGTGGGTGTCGTAGGTATCCCGGACGACGACAACGCCCCCGCCGAGATCTACAACATGCAGGGTGTGCGTGTCACCAACCCCACCCCCGGCTTCTACATCGTCAAGCGCGGTAACAAGACCACCAAGGTCCGCATCCGCTGATCTCCAGGACGAATAGGCAACGCAATGAAAAAGGCCCTTCCTGCTAAAGGAAGGGCCTTTTTCATTGCGTTGCCTATTTACATGCCGCCGCATCCTGAAAAGCGAAGGCGACTTGTGAAATAGAGAGAAATTGACTACCTTTGCATAAAAATATCATAAATGAGGCGAGGCGCAAATATTGTCAGGTCGCTGCTGCCGCTGCTTGCGGCGCTGACCCTGTTGCTGGCCGGGTGCAGCCACCGCCCCGACCCGCGCCTTGCGCGGGCCGAGGCGCTGATGGACGAGCGCCCCGACTCGGCGCTGGCCATCCTCGACTCGGTGCATCCCTCCAGCCTGCGCGGCGGAGGCGACCGTGCCCTCCACGCCATGCTGCTGACCGAGGCACGCGACAAGAATTATCTCGACCCCACCGACGACTCCCTGATCTCGGTGGCCGTAGACTACTACCGCACCCACGACGACCCCCTGCGCTCAGCCATCTCCTCCTACTACCAGGGGAGGGTGTACTACCTGCGCGACTCGCTTCCCGCAGCCCTTGTGAGCTACCTGCGTGCCAAGGACATCGCCGAGCGCAACGGCCTCCACTTCTGGGCCGGGATGTCGTGCCGCGGCGTGGCCGACACATATAGAAGAGTGGGCAACTATGGCGCCCAGCTCACCTACGCCCGCAAGCAGAAGGACCACACGCTTAGAAGCGGACGGTCGCCCTATGTCGGGTATGCGCTGACTGACTACGCATGGGCACTTCACAACGCCCACAACACCGACAGTGCCCTTGCAGTCCTTGACCAGGCCATCGACACCGCAATAGTTAGAAATGATAGGGGTCTGTATCACCAGGCCCTCAGGTACAGGAGCCAGTGCCTGCTGGCCGAAGACAGGTATCGGGAAGCCTATCCAATGCTGAAGGAGCTTTGGGAGTCCCGTGTGGCGTTGTCCATGGATTCCCTGAACCTGGCATGGTGCATGGCCTCTCTGGGAGATCTGGACAAGGCATTGGAGATGGTCGACACCATCGAGGGAGACGGGCGCCCTCTGAGGGAGATACTGCTCGTGCGACGTCATAAGGCGACCGGGGACTACCGGAAGGCCGTCGAGGTAATGGAACGCCTTGACAGCGTGACCGGGGAGAGCCAGGAACAAACGGAATCCAGTACGCTGAGCTACTATCTGGAGAGCCACTACGACCTCAGCCGCCGCCTGGACGAGGCAATGCGGCAGAGGGACAGACTGCGGTACTTGCTCTCACTGCTCTCGCTGGGGGTCGTCGTTGTGTTACTTGGCAGCGTGGCCTTCATGACCTACAGACGGCGCCGGCGCAGACTGGAGCTGAGGCTCGCCCTGGCGGAGCAACTAAGGCTGGAACTGCGCAGGTCGCTCGGCGAGTACGAGGCAAGGCAGAAGGCCTCCTCCGAAGTCGCCTCCCAGCTTCGGGAGACGATCAGCCGCCTGGAGGCGGAGGCAGGCGACCACTCGAGGGTGACCGGGGAGCTACGCGAGGCCCTTGCAAAGGCCGAGGCCAGGGAGACACAGGTGTCCGGGCTGCTGAGCATCCTCCGGGAGACGGAATGCGACTTCCTCGACGAAGTCGGCAGGATAGCGGCGAGCAACCTTGGGGCCGAGAAGGTCAACGCCAAGCTGGCGGTCATACTCCGGAAGTTTCTGACGGCGTACTCCAAGGATGGGGACAAGATTGGAAAACTGGAAGAATATGCAGACCTCATGCATTCTGGGGTCGTTGGTGCCTTCCGTGCCGAGCCGCTTCACCTCAAGGAGGCCGACTACCGGCTGTTCCTATATTCTGTGCTTGGTTTTTCCACGGCGACGATCACGCTTCTCCTTGGCGAGGACAAGGCCGACAAGGTCTACAACCGCCGTTACCGCATCAAGGCCAAGGTGCAGGAGCTGCCGGAGGAAAGACGGGCGAGATACGACCAGTATTTGTAAGCGGAGGACACTAAAATCGGCATTATAATAGTTAAGTCGCATATTTTTAGCTTGTTATAGATATGGTTGGTGTAAAATATTGATAATCAGAATGTTATATTAAAACGAGAAAATAGTTTAAAAGACTATTGATAATCAATGGGTTATGGACGAAAAACGAGAAAAATTTCGCCTCGAAAATTTGGATGGAGCCGCCGAAAAGCTGTAACTTTGCGAATACAAACCAACATCAAAGTATATGAGTAAACAACCATAATATAGATTAAGAACATGAAAACGAGAATTTCCAACCTTTTGAAGGTTTTCCTGCTCCTGCTGACGGTGGGAGCGACGGCATGCTCGTCGTCTGAATGGCCCGATTGGGACGGCGAGAAAGTCAACGGCAACACCCCCCAGATTGCCATGAACCGTAACGCGCAAAGCGTGCGTCATGAGAATCCCTACGAAGTCGTGGGCGAAGAGCTGATTGATAGAGTGGGCCACTATTGGGTGTTCACGTTCGAGCCCAACGGTTACATACAGCTCATAGGAGGGGAATTCACCTGGATTGGTGTGGATATCCCGGACTGTCCCCGACTCTATGTGGCCAATAATGCGTTGTCGTTCTATTCCGGCGAAAGCTTTGATGACCCGGCAATCGATCATTGCAAGTCGTATCTCGACGTGTCGGCCAATGGCACCCCCTTCCGCCTCGTCAACCCCAACTTCCCCGAAGGACAGACTCCTATTGACTGGGAAGTGACCGCTGTGGCTATCAGCAAGACGGGCACGGGACACGGCCCCCAGACCATCATACCTGCCGACGAGCTGGACCGGATCTCCGATATCTTGGTGATCAACGGCAATTCGGAGGATGGTTATTACGGCGAGATCATGCCCAACCACTCCACGGAACGGCGCCATATACAGATCTACCTGGAGTCAAAGGACAAAAAGCTGTGTTATGACCGCATGACCGGCACCCACTATCCCTACTTCCTACCCCTTGTCCTCCATCAGTGGGGGTACGGCGAATAACCCCTCCCGGGCTGGGAGCAGCCGGGTAGGGGCGTCGGCCTGCCGCGCCCATACCCGGATGGGGAGAACTGGAGGCTGGTCGTTTTATGGCTGTGAGAATCGGAGAATCAGAGAATCGGAGGCGGGGGAGCGGTGCTATGTGGGCGCGGCAGGCCGACGCCCCTACCAGGCTCCACCTTCAGTCTCCGCTTCTCAGATTCTCCGACTCTCCCAGCCCCAAACATTCCCACACCCCCCAAACCTCACCGCCTTTGTGGGCGCGGCAGGCCGACGCCCCTACCAGGCTGTCGCAGGCCGACTCCCCGCCACACAGCTCCTGGCTTTCTGAAATAACCGTGAGTTTCCAATAACAGAAGTACTAATCAAACACATAGTTGACATGAAGCAGACAATACTCTTTTCCTTGCTGATGCTGTTAGGCTCTGCCTTCCCACAGTTGAGGTCAGAGACCCGGGCTGTGATCGCCGAGGAGGGGAAGACCTGGTGGTACAGCCAGAAAGACTACATTGAGTCGCCCCCCTCCTATAAGAAGAAGCAGTTTACTTTTGGCCTCACCATTCGCTCCACCACCGAAATCGACGGTGAGCAGTGGCACAATGTCATGTACGTTGACGAGTCAGGTAACGATATCCTCAGTTTTCCGGTGGCGTACCTGCGCGAGACGGAGGAGGGGTGCTATGTGCTCCCCGGCATCGATACGCAGGAGAAATTGAAGGCTTTGAGAGACGAGCAAGGCAATCTGACCAAGTATGGATGGGAGGCCTACAAGTATCTTGTGCCCTTCCCTGAGAAAGATCACATGACAGGGGACTTTATTGGGAATGAATGGGATCAGACAGAATGGCCCGCGCTTCTATATCCTCGCAACCCCGGAGTGGGGTGTGAACTCTCGTACGGCTGGATGCAGAGTTCGTATAGGGACGCTAGGTATTTCATCAGGATAGATGAAGAGGGATGGTATGCCGATGATCTCCGCAAATACACTGGCTCTTACTGTATGGAGTGGGGGGAGTCGGAGACCAAGGATCTGCTGACTGACCTAACGCTAGTGGAGGGAGTGGGATTGGCTTCACCAGGGCCTGTGGGACTCTTCCTCTTCCCATTCATCTGGGAGGACCAGACCGTGGACTTCAGGCCCCAATTAAGCCCCGTCCTGGAGAAGGTGACCGATGCCTCCGGCAAGGTTATCTACCACAGCCCGGACTGGGACAACTACCCCTCGATGCTGAGCGACGAGAAGGTGTGGAACTACACCTCTATCTGGAAGCAAATATACAGTGGCGAGACGAGAATCACATCCTATGACGGCTACCACTTCGAGGGAACCGAGGAGATAGATGGCGTGGAGTACTCCATCTATCGAACGCCCGAAGGTGAGCCATACGCATACATGCGCCAGGAAGGCCCACGTGTGTATGTACGCAATTTCATGGGGCGTATCGGCATACATGAAGAATTTGGCACAGGAGCACCATCCAAGGACGAATACCAGCTATATGACTTCTCACTTGCTGTTGGGGACAGATTCCAAACCGTAGCTTTTTGGGAAGTTAGTTTGTTGGAGACTGCTGTCGGCACATGTGTTGAGGCCGAGGTCACCGATGTATATACCAAGGAAGTCAATGGAGAGAGCTACCTGTATCAGGAATATGCGATGATTCTCTATGATGGACAAGTCGCTCCTGCAGACTACATGGAGCGTAATACTGTCATCGAGGGTATAGGCCCACAACGAGGCTTGCTGTGTGCGCCCCAACTGGGATGGTGGGTGACTGACACCTCAGATGAATGGTGGTTCGTCTCCTCCGTCACCACGAAGGACGGGGAGATGCTCTGGGACGACCCCTCGGGCGTGGAGACGGTAGAGGCTGACGGAGCGACCCCAG
>CAZHCM010000111.1:0-6709 GCA_964531005.1 uncultured Sangeribacter sp.
AACGGTCGGCAATCGCTTCGAGTTCCTCTTCAGAGAAACCACCGGTGTTGGCGATAGCAGTGTGCACTTCATAGCCGAGTTCTTCGGAGAGATACTTTACAGCGAAAGAGGTATCGAGACCTCCGGAAAATGCGAGGAGCACTTTCTTCTTCTTGTCTTGTGTCATGATTGTGTGAACCTGAAAAATACCTGAGAAAACTTTTAAAACGTACTTGAACGTGCCTTGGCGCCTGCGACGCCTCCCCTACTTCTTGAGATGCAGCATCCGCTTCATCCTGTTTCTGAACTTTATCATGTAGGGATTGGCCCTCTTGTCGGCCGGAAGAGGCTGCTTGGGGTCGAAGAGCATCCCGGTGCAGAGGCACATGCGGCGGTTGTTGCGCTGCAGGATGTCGTAGTTCTTGCATCCCTGGCACCCTTGCCAGAACTCCTCGTCGTCGGTCAGCTCCGAGAACGTCACCGGCTTGTAGCCCATCTTGGAATTGAGCTTCATGACCGGAAGCGAGGTCGTGATGGAAAAGAGTTTCGCGTACGGAAAGCGAAGTCGAGCCAGCTCGAAGGTCTTCGTCTTGATGGCGCCGGCAAGGCCAAGATGACGGTATTCCGGGTCGACAATCAGTCCGGACGTCGCAACGAAATCTCCATGGCCCCAGCTTTCAATGTAGCTGAACCCCACCAGCCTGTCGCCGTGGAGGGCCACCACGCTCTTCCCGCTCGTGATCTTCTGAGCGATGTATTCGGGCGTCCTCTTGGCGATTCCTGTGCCGCGCTGCAGTGCCGATTCGTATATCATCCGCACTATCTGCTCGGCGTACTTGGCATTCTCGGGCTCAGCAAATTTCACAGTGATACCGTTGATTTGCATTTTGTTGAGATGTTACCGAAACATTGTTAAAAATTACACTGCCTGCCTGCCGCCCGAGACCCGGATCTTCGTGCGCCGGAGCCTTTTTCTTAGTGGGCGGACAGACAATTTGCAAAGTTACTAAAAATATTCCAGTCTTCCCTATAAAAAGTCATAAAAATCGCCAATTTATCCTCTTTCTTCCACCCCGCTCTCCAGCGGAGATGTCAGATCTTTCCGAGCAACGCCCCGAGACGCAGCTTCATCACCCCGAACACCGCCTCTCCGAAGATGCTGGAGTTCATCTTGCTCGTCCCCAACTGGCGGTTGACAAACACTATGGGTATCTCCACCACCTTGAACTTGCGGCGGTATGCCTTGAACTTCATCTCTATCTGGAAGGCATACCCCTTGAACTCGATCTTGTCGAGATCGAGCGTTTCCAGCACCCTGCGGCGGTAGCACACGTATCCTGCCGTGGAGTCGCGCAGGGGCATCCGGGTCACGAACCTCACGTAGGCCGAGGCGAAATACGACATGAGCACTCGCCCGATGGGCCAGTTGACGACGTTGACCCCCGTGATGTAGCGGGAGCCTACGCACACGTCGGCCCCTCGGTCCTTGCATTCGTGGTAGAGGCGTGTCAGGTCGGCGGGGTTGTGCGAGAAGTCGGCGTCCATCTCGATGATGTATTCGTAGCCGCGCTTCAACGCCCAGCGGAAACCGTGTATGTAGGCCGTGCCCAATCCAAGCTTGCCCGTGCGGCACTCCAGGTGCACCCGTCCCGGGTACCTGCCCATCGCCTCGCGCACGGCGTCGGCCGTGCCGTCGGGCGACCCGTCGTCGATGACGAGGACATCGAAACCGTCTTCGAGACCCATCACGGTCTCAAGCATGCGGCTGATGTTCTCTATCTCGTTATATGTCGGTATGATGACCAATACGTCGCTCATTGTCTCTTGATTTCGTTTAAACATGCGAAATTAATAAAAAACGCCGAAACACCTGCGGCGTTTCGACGTTTTTGTGATTCTTTAGCGACTTATTTCTCTTGTCAATCGAAAATAACGTTGTATTTGCGGAGTTTCTCCACGGGATGGTACGACTCCTTGGCCTTCCTCAGGCCTTCGTCGCCGGCGTCGTCCTCGCGGTTGATGTACTTCACTCCGGGGCACTGCTGGAGCACCCTTTCGGCAAAGGCCTTGTTGATCATCTCGTAGCTGCCGTCGACGGCGCGGGTGGCCTTCTCGATGTGCACGAAGAGTGTGTCGCCCTTGACATCGCCGATGGTGAAGGCCGCCACTTTGTCCCCCACTTTCAGCAGGGCCCCGAGCAGGTAGCGGTCGCCTCGCGCCACATCCTCCACCAGCTCGCGCGTGAGCTTGCGCTCCTCGATGGCCATGGGCGTGTCGTCGCCTTCAAGCTCGAAGACGTCGTCCATGAACTCCATCGCCTCGTGTGCGTTGGCCGTGGTCATCTCCACGAGCTCCCAGTCTGGATATGTGTTGAGGAACTTGTTGACATGGTTGCGCTTCTTGGCCATCTTCTTGCCGGAAAGTGTCACCAGCGGCTGGGCGTCATACAGGTAGTCGGCCCAGTCCGTCAGCTCCTCCTCCTTGGAAGGCGAGAGGGCGCGGAGCTCCTCCATGGCGTATTCGGGCACTGCGGAAAACTCCGCCTTGATGCCTTCGCGCCTTGCATAGTCGCGCACCATGGCCACCGACTTGGCCAGGGGCAGCCTCCCGACGGGCAGGGAGAAGGCGGGGGTGGTGACGTCGTTTTCCACCAGCCCTTTTATGAAGAGCGTGTCGTCGACGATGGCGTATTCGTATTTGAAGTAGTCCACCCACATCAGCAGGCCGCCGTAGCTGAAGTCAGTCGTCCGGCCTTGCTCTGTGCGCAGTATGGGCCATATCTCCTTCATGGCCTCGGCGGTCACGGGACGGAACTCTGTCAGGCGTCCCTCCACCGCCGTCTCGCTCTCTTTCTCGCGCTGCTGCGCCACTCGGCGCAGGCGACGGGTCAGCAGGGTGGTGTCGAAGGGCTGGGGAGTATAGTGGATGGCCGCATTGGTGGGCATGAAGCTAAATGTTGTGTCCATAGTATTTTTAAGCTAATTTGACTTTACAACACCACTGCATTGCGTTTCTGCCTACTTGTTAACAAAAATTTAACTCCCCTGCGCCAGCCATGCGGCTGCGCGGGGGAGTCGTTTTCATTAGTCTCGGGCTTCCCGGCGGGATGCGGCCTGAGGATATTTCTCCAGCTCATCGAGATAGAAGGAGCGGACATCGGTCCAACGGTAGAAGGGCCCTGAATAGGCTTCTATGGGGATAGAGGTCTCGCGCTCGTTGAGCATGAACTTGACGAGCACCTCGTCATCCTTCCCTTTCTTGCGGGGATTGCGGAAGAAGACAATCTGCACGTTGCCCGCCATCGGCGAGATGACGAAGGTGGCAAACTTGGTGTAGATCTCCTCCGGCACGTCCGTGCCCTGGTCGCATCCTTCCAGTCGAAGTATCGCGCTCAGGGGGATGAGGTTGCCGTCATGGCCAAACCTCAAAGTGGCCGAATTCGATCCGGAGTCTATAGCCTCGTCGGCCGACTCGATGATGTTGAGCAGCAGGTTGGAGGCGTTGCCCACCACGAGGCCTTTGTTGCCGGGATAGGCATGGTCGCAGACATGGAAGTGGTAGTTGTTGATCTGGAAAAGGTCAAACAGCTCCTGTGGCGTGAAGAGATGCATGAAGTCGAGGTCGGTCTCCACATCCTGCATCCCCACGGCTATCCAGTAGAGCCCCCACATCAGCTCGTCGGGATTGACATGTTTGCGCAGGAAGTCGGGATCGGAGATGAGGCTTGTGGCAAGGCGGTCGGGGTTGACGTGCTCGCGCTCGAACTTCCTGTACTCCTCCCTCCATTCCTGGCTGCCGGTGTAGGCGTTCGATTCGGGGCTGTGGTAGTTGAGATAGTCCATGTAGCGCCCCGACGACTCGCGGGTGGTCTGCAACTTCGGGTTCAGCTCCTTCAGCCGCTCGCAGAAGGCGTCCATGCTCAGCACGCAACGGATCACGGTGGTGGACCGGGCAGACACGGGTGCCTCCCCGGCAAACACCTCAGGGAAGGCCTTGTACATGCGTTCGGCGATTCCACGGTGCTGACGCACCCCTACCGGCGATAGGTCGCCTCCGCGCCCTGCCGTCTCCACCATCAGGGAGTCCACCGCCAGCATCGTCTCGCGCCCGAGCGGGGTCAGCGCTCCGGCCTCGTCTGCCTTATGCAGCAGGTCGGCAACGCGTGTATAGTCGCTGTCGCTGATGAGATAGCGTGAGCCATGACGACCATAGTGGCTGATATAGAATGGTTTATATCCGGATGGCGGAGGCGTATTGAGGCTCTCTGTGACGGGATAGGCGTAATATACGCCTCCGGCCTTGTTGAGGTCGCCCATCACCTCCTCGGGAGTGGTCTGCGCGAAGGCCCCGAATGAGCAAAGGAGCGCCGCGAAAGCAAAAACCCTGGTTTTCATTGACTACCTAATAGATTAATCGCCCACGTAGTATTGCTGGAGATAGCAGCGGGCAATGAAAATCCAGTTCTCGGCCACGAGCTTGAGGTCGCCGTTGCCCGGGAAATGGGCGTCGGGAAGCCATTTATGCTCGTAGATGAAGTTGAGCAGGTCGCCGGGGCAACGCCCGCGCACCGTCAGCAGCTCGAAGGCGTGCTTGTAGGCATACGCCGGGTCATAGAGGGGATTCTCGGGGTCGGCGATGCACCGCGCCACGCCCTTGGCCAGCAGCATCCCCTTCTCCGGATTGACAAGCAACACGAAGTCGGAGCTGTTCTTAAGCTGCGGCAGGTGATCCTCCCCCTGGCTCCAGCCCAGAGCCTCGATGAAGAAGCGGTTGAGCTGGGAATAGTTGGAGAAGTATTGTATGCGCTTGCCGCCGGTGGCCTGCATGAAGGCCGTGTAATAAGGATGCTCGGCCGGCGCCTCCTCGTCCTCCTTCTTGCGAGGCTTGGGGGGCATCTTGTCGTGAAGTATCAGGTAGACCCACTCCTTGACATAGAGAGCGAGCGGGCCTGTGGGGTCTTCCGACATGGCCTTTTGCAGGCGGCGTGTCAGGGCCTCGCGGCTGTCGTCGGCCTTCACCTCGGGCTCCTCCAGGATTTTGGAGAGGTTCATGGTGTTGGCCGGTATCATCAGGTAGCAGTTGAAGTAGAGCCAGTTGGCCAAGGTCATGATCTTTTCGCGGTCTTCGGCGGCATGCACCTCCAGCTCGTGGGCCAGATGGTAGTCTTCAGGCACGGGAGCCTCCTCGTACTTCTCCTCCAGGATGTCGTACCAGCGGCGCGCCCCCTTCAGGATCTCGGGATCCATGGGGTCCATGTCGCGCTTCTTCTCCCAGCTCATCGCAAGGGTGTACCAGCACATGAAGCGTACGTCCTCCTCGTTGAGCTCATATTCTATGTAATCCTCCGGCGTCTCGTAGAAGGGGAGGTGACGCCCGAAAAGGCGGCGGTTCTCGTTGATGAAGGCGTGCCAGACACCCGCATCAGCGATGACGTCCTGGTAATAGCCTATCACGGAAAGAGCACACTGGCGCAATGCTACGTCGGGGAAGGAAGGAAACAGATGCTCCTTCTCAGTCACCTCAAGAAGCCGGTTGGCCAGGTCAAAGAAGAATTTGTCGGTCGAAGTCTCCTCGGGATAGGCTGGCTGCCTGACAAGGAACTTCTGCATCGTTAGTTTTTCCATATGCTATGGTGTTTTTTTTTCGTTGATTTTTCACTTGGATAATGCGGCCACAAGCTCGGGGAGTGTCAGGCGCGACTGGGAGCCGTCGGCCATGTCCTTCAGCGTGATGGTGCCGTCCTCCAGCTCCGAGTCGCCTATCAGGGCGACATAGGGGATCTGCTCGGCATTGGCCAGCGACATCTGCTTCTTCATCTTTGCCGCGTCAGGATAGAGCTGGGCTGACACTCCGGCTTCGCGCAGGGCCTTGATGCAGGCCTGGGCGCGCGCAGCCTCCTTCGGGCCGAAATTGACAAACATCACCTTCACGGCAGAAGTGATTTCCTTCGGGTAAAGCCCCAGCTGGTTCAGCACGTCGTAGATGCGGTCGGCTCCGAAGGAGATGCCCACTCCGGAGAGCCCCGACACGCCGAAGACTCCGGTGAGGTTGTCATATCGTCCGCCGCCGGTGATGCTCCCTATCTCCACGTCGCGGGCCTTGACCTCGATGATCGTGCCGGTGTAGTAGTTGAGGCCGCGCGCCAGGGAGACATCCACCTCCACTTCGCAGTCGTGGCCGAGGGCGTCGATGCCTTCGATCACCTCACGCAGCTCCTCGACTCCCTTCATGCCTGTCTCGGAGTCTTTCAGCAGTCCGGAAAGGGTGGTGAGTTTGGCCGCGTTGTCGCCCGAGAGTTCAAGCAGGGGGCGCAAAGCCTGTATTGCCTCCTCGGAAAGCCCTTTGGAGCGCAGTTCCTCGTTGACGTTGTCCAACCCGATCTTGTCTATCTTGTCGATGGCCACAGTGATGTCGACGATCTTGTCCGATTCGCCGATTATCTCGGCGATGCCAGAGAGGATCTTGCGGTTGTTGACCTTCACGGTGGTGCGTATGCCGAGACGCTTCATCACGTAGTCGATGAGCGAGAGCAGCTCGATCTCGTTGTTGAGGGAGTCGGAGCCTACCACGTCGGCGTCACACTGGTAGAACTCGCGGTAACGCCCCTTCTGCGGGCGGTCTGCGCGCCATACGGGCTGGATCTGGAATCGCTTGAAGGGCATCTGGAGCTCCTGCCGGTGCTGCACCACGAAACGTGCGAACGGCACCGTCAGGTCGTAGCGCAGACCCT
>CAZHCM010000112.1:0-6707 GCA_964531005.1 uncultured Sangeribacter sp.
TAGCGGCCGTCGTCGAGGTGGCGGTGATAGTAGCCCGGGGCGGTGAGCTCGAAGTTGGAGCCGTCGTTTTCGGCCGTGTGGTTGTAGACCACGTCCATGACCACGCCGATGCCGGCGTCATGCAGGGCCTTGATCATCTCCTTCATCTCCCGCACGCGGGCGGAGGGGTCGGAGGGGTTGGTGGAGTAGGATCCCTCGGGGGCGTTGTAGTTGAGAGGGTCGTATCCCCAGTTGTAGGTGTTGAGCTGGAGATTGGTCTCGTCCACGGAGTTATAGTCGTAGGAGGGGAGAATATGCACATGGGTGACGCCCAGCTCCTTGAGATGGTCGATGCCCGTGGCCTGCCCAGAGGGGGTGGTGGTGCCCGGCTCGGTGAGGGCCAGGAACTTACCCTTGTTGGCTATGCCCGAGGAGGGGTCCATGGAGAAGTCGCGGTGGTGCATCTCGTAGAGGATGACGTCGGAGAAGTTGTCGACGCGGGGGCCGTGGTCGGCCTCCCACCCTTCGGGGTTGGTCTTGGCGAAGTCGATGATAGCTGCGCGGTCGCCGCCGGCTCCCACGGCCTTTGCCCAAACGCCCGGGGTCTCGTCGAGCCACCGGCCGCCGTGCTTGACCTGGAAGGTATAGAACTTGCCGTAGAGCTGCGAGGGCACGGAAGCGGTCCAGGTGCCGTTGTCGGCGTTGAACTTCATGTCGATGGTCTCGTAGGGCTTGCCCGTTCGGCCGTTGTCATAGAGGGAGAGGCGCACGGCCTCGGCCTTGGGGCTCCAGAGGCGGAAGTGGGTGCCGTAGTCGTCCACGCGGAGCTCCAGGTCGTCGCCGGAGTATGTGGGATAGGAGACGAACTGCTCGTCGAAGGTGCTGCGTGCGTGAGCCGGGGCGCAGACGGCTGCACCCAAGAGCATGGCGGAAGCTGCCATCAGATTGATGCGGGAAAAAGTCATGTAAGAAATTTCAGGTTAAATATACATTTACAATACGCGCGGAGAGGGGGCGTTATTGTGTTTGGCGAGCGTCAAAAAAAGCTAATTTTGGCCCCGAAATCCTTAAAGGCAGGGAGGCGGCAGGAGTCCTGGCAGCGAAAAAACAGCGGTAGGAAGTGGAAATAATTGGGGAAAAAGTGGGATATTTGATTTAGATTGTGTAAATTTGCAGACACATAGCTTACATGATGGCTTACATCATGGCTTACATCATGACCGCAACAATCATCAAGAGATATATCGCAATATTGGCGCTGCTCGTCGTAATGGCGGGCGGGGGAGGCGGCGTGTCCGCCTGGGGCGCGCCGGCCGTCAAGACCCTCAAGGGGAAGGCCACCTACTACGCCGAGATGAGCGAGAGCCCCCTCGAAGCGCAGCAGAAGGCCCGCGAGATGGCCATCTACAACGGCATCCAGGAGGCCTTCGGCTCCGTGGTGAGCCACACCGTGATGCAGGAGGACATGCTCAACGAGACCGGCGAGATGTCGCGTTTCTACAACAGCAGCGCCTTCGAGCTGAAAGGGGAGTGGATCTCCGACGTCAAGACCGAGTACGTCTCGGAGCTGCAGAAGACAGGGCTGGCCGTGACGTGCGAGATAGAGTTTCGCGCCCGCCAGATCACCAACCAGGCCCCCGCCATAGAGTGCGCCACCCTCATAGCCCCCGACCTGAGGAGCCTCGGCAGCCGGTACAAGGATGGCGACAACCTCTACGCCTCCTTCTGCTCGCCGACCACGGACGGGTACCTGACGGTGTGCATCACCGACGAGACGGGCACCGTGAGCCGTCTGCTCCCCGGACGCTCCTCCACCTCGAAGGCCTTCAAGGTGACCAAGGGATACGACTACGTGTTTTTTGACCAAAGGCGCCAGAGCGACGACGGCAGCCGCATGGACAAGGTCAACCTTCACGTGGCGCCGGGGAGGAAGATGGAGTTCAACACCCTCTATTTCATCTTCTCGCCCGAACCCTATGCCGAAGGGCCGTGGCAGAGGGGGGCGACCCGACGCGAGCTGCCGCACATGCCCCTGGCCGACTTCAACGGCTGGCTGCAGAAGATGGCCATGCACGACCCGGCGATGACCTGGCAGGCCCTGCGGCTGACTATCGTCCCCGCGCCTTCGAAGGAGGAGGTGATCATCCTGAAGTGAAAGGGGCGACAAATAGACACTCATAATACCAATAATCAATAATTTACTAATCCCAACAGCAATGAAGAAGATTATCGTGTTCCTGATGGCGCTGTGCATGGTGATGCCCGCCGCCTACGCCGAGCTTTCCAAGGACGAGCTCAAGCACAACGAGAAGATGGCCAAGAACGAGGCCAAGAAACGCAAGAAGCAGGGCTGGGACAACATGGGTCCCCTCCCCCTGGAAGAGTCACTTTTCCGCATGTACAACGAGATGACCGAGAAGGGGCTGGACTACGAGCCGGGTGTGTCCAATCCCTCCCGCTCCAAGAACAATGCACGCCAGATGTGCCTCACCTCCGCTCTCAACAGCTACTCCCTGAAGAACGAGGCCAACATCAAGGGCAAGGCCAAGAACCTCTCCCGTGACGGCATGATTTCCGAGGTTGCCCTGGACCAGTTCGAGTCCGCCTTCCTGACCGAGACCACCCAGCAGGTGCGTGGCGAGCTCAAGGAAGCAGTCTCCATGGTAAAGGAGAATCCCGACGGCACCTATGTGGTGGAGATCTACTACCTGGTGGATCCCGCAGCCGCCAACAACGCCCGCGCCCGCGCCCTGGAGAAGACCATCGAGGAGCAGAAGCTCTCCAACGAGCTGGCCAACGAAATCCGCAAGGCATACTTGCAGTAAATGGCCTGAGCCATGAGATCCAGATATCTCCCCGGCGCGCTTCTCGTGGCCGGCACGATATGTGCCGGCGGCGGAAGCGCGTCGGCGTCCAACGGCGCTCCGGATTCGTTTGAGGAATTCCGCAATTCCGTCATATCGGAGTTTGAGGAGTTCAAGAGCGACGTGATGGAGAACTATGCCAAGTGGCTCGACGGGGAGTGGGTGCCGTTCCAGCCCAAGATGGTGATACGCGGCGAGGAACCCAAGCCCGTTGTGGCGCCCGAGAAGACCCCTGACACGCCGCCGGCGCCCGTGGCCAAGCCGAAGCCACTGCGCGTGACTCCCCGCCCCGACATCTCCGTCAAGCCCACGCCTGACGGACGCCTCGCGGCCCTTCCCCCCATGCCGGAGCCCAAGCCGGAGCCAAAACCAGAACCCAAGCCACAGGCAAAGCCCGAGCCCAAGCCTCAGCCGAAGCCCGAGCCGGTGGTACAGGAAACCCCTGCACCCAAGCCTGAGCCGAAACCCGAGCCGAAGCCTCAGCCTAAGCCGGAGCCTAAGCCCGAGCCGAAGCCCAAACCTACCCCTGCCCCGGCTCCAGCCCCCGCGCCTGCCCCTGCCCCTGCCACGCCCCAGGACATCATCGAGCTTTACGGGATGCAGATCGGGGTGGACCGACATAACCTGAGCATCGACAAGAGTGTCAAGACCACGGGAGACATGGCCCGCGCCTGGAAGCGTCTCAGCGAAGACCCGCAGGCGGCCAAGGTGGCTGCGGCCATCAAGGAGCGCGCCGCCCAGCTCGGATTCAACGGCTATCTGACCTACGAGCTGGCAGCCGCCTATGCCTCGCAGAAATTCCTCGACGCCACGCCCGGCTCCATCATGAGCCTCGTGCATTTCCTGATGGCCTGCAACGGCTACGACGCCCGCCTGGCCACGGACGGCTCAGGGATGCCCCTGCTTATGCTCCCCTTCGACTCGACGGTGTATGCACGCCAGTACATCACCGTGGATGGCCGCAACTACACCATCTTCACGCCTCCCGGCGTGGATCCCGAGCAGCTATCGGGGGCCATCTACACAGCCAACCTCCCCAAGGGGGCCATGACAGGCGAGGTGTCGTCGCTCAGGCTCGACGGGCTCAACCTTCCGTACAAGCCCTGCGAGTTTGACATCAAGACCGACGCCCTCAGACTGCACGGCACCCTCAACGAGAACCTCTTCCCCCTGCTCTACCGCTATCCCCAGATGCCCCTGTCGGGCTACGCCACATCGACGCTGATGCCCGAGGTGCGCCGCGAGGTGGTGGCGCAGGTCAAGGAGCAGCTGAAGGGGAAGGACGACGTGGACGCCGTCAACTCCCTGCTGAAGTTCTTCCACTACGGATTCGACTACGCCACCGACCAGCAGGCACACGGATTCGAGAAGCCCTACTTCCTGGAGGAGACCCTCTACTATCCCGAATGCGACTGCGAGGACCGCGCCATCATGATGACCTACCTGATGTGGGAAGGCCTCGGGCTTGAGAATCACCTGATCGGGTATCCTGGCCACGAGAGCGCAGCCGTGCGTCTGGCCGAGGCTGTGCCCGGCACCGCCTACACCCTCGACGGAAAGACGTATTACAGCTGCGACCCGACCTACATAGGCTCGAAGGTCGGAGACTGCATGCCTTCCTTCCGCAACGAGACCCCCGACATCGACATGAGCTACCCGGCCCGCTAAGCGGATGCCGCAGATTACATCACGGGGAGCCGGAAACGCCGAAAGCGCGTTTCCGGCTCCCCGTGTTTTGGCGGTTTGGAGGAAATTTTGTAACTTTACAGTCAGAAAAGGTAAAAAAGAGTCAATATACGATGAATAAGAAGACCGGGGCTATCCACACGCCCTATCCCCGGCAGGACGCCTACGGCGCCCTGTCGATGCCTGTGTATCATTGCGCCGCCTATGAGTTTGCCGACGCAGACACGATGGCCGATTCCTTCTGCGGACGCAGCGACGCCCCCGACTACTCGCGTGTCACCAACCCGACGGTGATACACTACGAAAACGTGGTCAAGGCCCTGACCGGGGCCCGCGACGTGGTGGCCTTCAACTCCGGCATGGCGGCCATCAGCGCCGTGGCCATGGCCTTGGTGACTGCGGGGAGGAAGATCGTAACCTCGCGCCATCTCTTTGGCAACACCTATCTTCTCTTCACACGCACGCTGGCCCGCTTCGGGGTGACGACCGAGCTGGTGGACCTCACCGACGAGGAGGCCGTGCGCCGCGCCGTCGACGACGACACTGCAATGATCTACCTGGAGACCGTCACCAACCCCCAGATGGAGGTGGCCGACCTGCGGATGCTCGCCGACATCGCCCACTCGCACGGCGCGGCTCTCGTGGCCGACACCACGATGATCCCCTTCGTCTACACCGACGCCAAGGGGATGGGTGTGGACGTGGAGATACTCTCCAGCACGAAATACCTCTCCGGGGGCGCCACCTCGCTCGGGGGCCTGGTGGTGGATTACGGCACTATCCCCGGCCTTGACGAGAAACTGCGCAAGGACCTGCTGATGAACCTCGGCGGATACCTCAACCCCCATGCCGCCTACATGCAGACCTTGGGCCTGGAGACGCTCGACGCCCGCTACTCCGCACAGGAGCAGGGGGCGATGGCCGTGGCCGAGGCCTTGGCGCGGATCCCCGGCGTGGAGGTGCGCTACCCCGGCCTTGCCTCCGACCCCTACCATGACATCACGGCCCGGCAGTTCGGAGGGCGCTTCGGGGCGATGCTGACCCTGACCCTTCCCGACGAGGAGGCGTGCAAACGCTTCATCAACGCCCTGAAGATGGTCAAGCGCGCCACCAACCTCTTCGACAACCGCACCTTAGCCATACACCCGGCCAGCACCATCTTCGGCACCCTGACCCCCGAGCTGCGCGCCTCGATGGACGTCTCCGACCGCCTCATACGCCTGTCCATAGGCCTGGAGGAGCCGGAAGACATCATCGCCGACCTGCGCCAGGCCGTCGCCTCAGCCCTGGAGGGGCACGGGGACCCGAAGGAGACAGCCGGCGTGCCGACCCGGAAAGAAGAGAGATACGACTTCGACGCCGTCATAGAGCGCCACGGCACCGGAGCCTTGAAGACCGACGCCTTGAAGGAGCGGTACGGACGCGCAGACCTGCTCCCGATGTGGGTGGCAGACATGGATTTCGCCACGCCCCCATTCATCATCGACGCCATGAAGAAGAGGCTGGAGCATCCCGTGCTGGGATACACCGTAGAGCATCCCGACTGGCGCCAGGCCATCATCGACTGGCAGCGCGACCTATACGGCGTGGAGATACACCCCGACTGGCTCTGCTACATCCCCGGCATCGTCAAGGGGATAGGGCTGGCCATACAGACATTCACCGAGCCGGGCGACAAGATCATCATCCAGCCACCGGTCTACCATCCCTTCCGCCTCGTGCCGGAGGCCAACGCCCGCGAGGTGCTCTTCAACCCCCTGCGAGAGACCGCCGAAGGGAAGTACGAGATGGATTTCGACGACCTTGAGGAGAAGATACGCCAGGGAGGGCGGATGCTCATCCTCTCCAGCCCCCACAATCCCGCCGGGATATGCTGGAGCCGCGAGACACTGCGCCGCGTGGCCGACATCTGCGATCGCCACGGCGTGATCGTCATAGCCGACGAGATACACGCCGAGATGGTGATGTGGGGAGGGGAGCACGTCCCCTTCTGGAGCGTGTCGGAGGCTGCGCGTCGCCGTTCGATCACCTTCGCCGCCCCCACTAAGACCTTCAACATGGCCGGGGTGGTGAGCTCCTATGCCGTGGTGCCCAACGATCGTCTCCGCCAACGCTTCTTCAGCGCCCTGGAGGCCAACGAACTCACCGAGCCGCACCTGCTCGCCCCCATCGCCACCG
>CAZHCM010000113.1:0-6579 GCA_964531005.1 uncultured Sangeribacter sp.
GAAGGTGATGCCGTAGACGCGCACCAGCTGGGGGCGCTTCTCGTCGCCGCGCCAGTATGCGCCGGCCAGCGACAGGATCTTGACAGCCTTGATGGGGGCTGTCGTAGGCAGGTGCGGGCCTCGGCAGAGGTCCGTGAAGGAGCCCTGGGTGTAGGTGGTGATGTGGCCGTCCTCAAGCTCGGAGATGAGCTCGCACTTGTAGCTCTCGCCACGGTCGCCAAACATCTTCAGGGCGTCGGCCTTCGAGATGTCGGAGCGCACGATGGCCTCCTTGCGGGCCACCAGCTCCTGCATCTTCTTCTCGATCTTGGGGAAGTCCTCGGCGGTGATCTTGTGCTCGCCGGGGTCGATGTCGTAGTAGAAACCGTTCTCGATGGCGGGGCCGATGCCGAACTTCACGCCGGGATACAGCTCCTGCAGGGCCTCGGCCAGCAGGTGGGCCGAGGAGTGCCAGAAGGCATGCTTGCCCTCGGGGTCGTCCCACTTGAACAGCTCAATCTTGGCGTCCTCGCTGACGGGGCGGGAAAGGTCCCACTCCTGGCCGTTGATCTTGGCAGCCAGAACGTCGGCTGCAAACCGAGGGCTGATGCTCTCGGCCACCTGCAGCGGGGTGACGCCCGACTCGTATTCTCTCACGCTTCCGTCCGGAAAGGTTATGTTGATCATAGGTTGATGCTCTATGTAGTGTTTTTATTTTAACGTGCAAAGTTAATCATTTTTCGCCATTCATGCAAGCGTAGGCCCGGGGAGTTATGATTTTTTCAAAACTTTTTGTAACTTTGCCGTCGTGAAACGGTTCCTTCGCCATACTTTGACCCTCTGCGCGCTGCTCGGCCTGCCGGCTGCGGCCTCGGCGCAGGTCAACGCCGAGCAGGTGCTCGTCATCGGCCGCAACGTGCTGTCGATGCAGGACTACATGCTCGCCATACAGTATTTCAACTCGGCCATCAAGGCCAAGCCATACCTCGCCGACCCCTATTTCTACCGCGCACTGGCCAAGCTCCAGCTCGACGACTACCAGGGGGCCGAGGAGGACTGCACGGCTGCCCTGGAGCGCAACAAGTTCAAGGTCGAGGCCTACAAGCTGCGAGGCTTCGCACGCCAGTGCCTGGGGCGCGACTCGCTGGCCGTGGCCGACTACGACGAGGGACTGACCTACAACCCCATCGACCAGTATTTTCTATTCTACAAGTCGATAGCGGAGACCGACCTGGGGCGCCTCGACGACGCCGAGCAGACGCTGCGCGCCCTGCTCAGGCAATACCCGTCGTTTTCGGAGGGGTATTCGGCGCGGGCCCGCCTCCGGGCGGAGCAGCGCGACACCCTGGCGGCCATCCACGACCTGGACAGGGCCATCGACCTCAACCGCACGCAGGTCAACCCCTGGCTGCAGCGGGCCGAGCTGCGCGCCCGTCGGGGAGAGTGGGAAAAGGCCTTGGGCGACATGGACGAGGCGATGCGCCTGCGCCCTGACGACGCGTCGCTGATGATCAACCGCGCCTACCTGCGCTACAACGCCGACGATTTCTACGGGGCGATGGACGACTACAACCGCGCCCTGGCCCTGGAGCCTGACAACCGCGCCGCGCTCTTCAACCGCGCCCTGCTGCGCCTGGAGGTGCGCGACCTCATACATGCGGAGGAGGACCTGACGGAGGTGCTGCGCCTGGAGCCGGAGAATTTCCACGCCCGCTACAACCGGGGCATCGCGCGCATGGAGCAGGAGAAATACCGCGAGGCGCTGAAGGATTTCCGGGCCATCGCGCAGAAGTATCCGAAGTTCTATCCCGTCTATTATGCGATGGCGCAGTGCGAGCAGGAGATGGGCGACATGCGCCGGGCGGTGGCAAACGTGTCGAAGGGGGACGAACTGGTGCGCAGATACGTTGACGATCCGTCGCGCAACCCTCTCGACCGCCCGACCATCGCGCCGGGGCGCGCCAACGACTCGCGTTCCCTGGCGGACGCGGACACCTCCGACGAGGATGCTGACACGGAGATCATGGACCGCTTCAACCAGCTCGTGACGGTGAAGGGGGCTGACCGGGAGCAGCTTGCCTATGCCGACCGCATCAAGGGGCGTGTGCAGGACCGCTCGGCCTCAGCGCAGTATGCGCCGCCGTTCACGGTGTCGTTCCTGCCCCCGGAGCGCCAGCTTCGCCCGCGCACGGACGTGGCCACGGAGGTCAACGCCTACAATGCGGGCCATTATGCGGGGGGGCGCACATTATACATAGTGTCCGGAAGCGGGTCGGTGTCGGACGAGGAGGGGTTTGACGACATCAATGCGCTGGTGGAGTCGCTGACCCCGGCGGCCGACCATGCGGGGGCGCGCCCGGTGGACCGCCTGACGCGCGGGGTGGCATACGCGATGCTGCGCAACTATCCGGCTGCCCTGGCCGACCTGGACGCGGCGATTGCGGCCAACTCCGGCTACACGCTGGCCTATCTCGCCCGTGGGGCGGCGCAGTATGAGCAGGGGGAATACCGGCTGGCCTACGACGATTTCGCGCGGGCGGCGCAGCTCAATCCGCGCCTCCCCTATGCCTGGTACGACATGGGGTGCGTGCTCTATGCGACGGAGGACTACGAGGGGGCGGCGCAGGCCTTCACGAAGGCCTTGGCGCTGGCCCCGGACATGGGGCAGGCATTGCTCAACCGCGGCCTCTGCCATCTTCGCGCCGGTCGCCGGCGCGAGGCCTTCGCCGACCTGAGCAAGGCCGGCGAAGCCGGCATCCTGGAGGCCTACCCGCTGCTGAAATCCTTCCGGTAACTACATCAAAAACCATCCGGTTGTGGGCGCGGCAGGCCGCGCCCCTACTGGAAGATTAGCACGGCTTCGCCGTGCTAATCTTCCTCCCAGTCGAGGTAGAAGTCGTCGGCGGAATAGGTCTCCTCGCGGAAACGCTCCAGCTCGCGCCCCTCGCGCTTCGTGGGGCGGCCGAGGCCCTTCTGGCGGTCGACGAAGCCCGAGATGCGCGACATCTCCAGCAGGTCGTACTGCGACTTGGGAGTCAGGTTTTCCAGATAGTCGGGCACGAGCTTCGCCCCCAGGCGGTTCTGGGTCAGTTGCACGACCTTGAATGTGTATGTGATCGGGGGCTTGCGCACCTCGACGACGTCGCCAACCTTCAGGGCACGCGACGGCTTGACTGCGGCTCCCCCCATCATCACCCTCCCCTTCTTGCAGGCCTCCGTGGCGATCGTGCGCGTCTTGAAGACGCGCATCGCCCAGAGCCATTTGTCTACTCTTACTTCCATTGGATTCCTTCTTGCTTCTTCTGACATAATGACATCATGTCATAATGTCATAATGACATCATGACATCTTGACATCATGACATAATGACAGCCTGCCTGATTCTTACTTGTCGGTGGTGCGGAAAAGGACCAGCACTGTCTCGCCGGCGGCGTTGAGCAGGGCCACGCGGTCGGCGTCGAGGGGACGGGCGGTGGTGGCGTCCTCCAAGGCCACGAGGAAGGCTGTCTGGCGCTCCGGGTCCTCGCAGGCACGGCGCGTCGTGGCCATCGAGGAGAAGGAGATGGAGTTGGCGGCCTCCATGTCGATCTCCATGAGGCCGTTGAGGAGGTTGCAGCCGGTGTTGCCATGTATGCGCCCCTCGTCGACGTCGATGACGAGTTTCATGTCGGGGTCGTCGATGGCCCGCTGGCCGATGGCGGCCACGCCCCAGGTGCCGTTGAGAAACTGGAAGTTCTGGTGCATCAGAGTCATCACCTCGACGCCGGCGGCGTCATAGAGGTGGAGCAGGTACTGCGTGTCGCGCGTCGACCATGTGTAGCGGCAGGCGCTGCCGAGGGCCTGCCCTATCTCGGCCTCGCGCAGGCCCTCCTCGGCGCAGAGCATCATCGTGGAGGCGACGTTGCCGAAGGAGAGCGTGCTGTCGGCGGGATTGTAGGCGTAGGTGGCGTTGAGGACGTTGCAGCCGTTGTTGCCATACACGCGCTTCTCCGAGGGCACGAAGCGCAGGAAGGGGGCTGTGCGCTCACCCTTCGGGTGCTCGCCGTAGACCTGCTCGATGGCCCAGTCACCCTTGATGGTGCCCGAAGCCAGCTCCTCCGACGAATATTCGCGGTCGGCCTTGTCCTTGTGTACGTTCTCGCGGTCGGTCGGCAGCACCTCGGGGCGCGCCTTGGCCGACTTCTCCCCCACCCCCTTCAGGGCGGAGCATGAAACGGCGCCCATGGAAAGCAGGGCGCCGACGGTGATATAAAGTAAGCTCTTGGTCATTTTGGAATATGTTTTGGGATCAGTCGCCCCAGTGGCGGCGGAGAGGATACTTGGTGGGACGCAGCAGGAGGCGCAGCGAGGTGGAATAGGTGAAGTAGTTCCACACCCAGTTGAGGAGCACGGAGATCTTGTTGCGCATCCCCAGGATGGAGATCAGGTGGACAAACATCCAGAGCAGCCATGCCACGGGGCCTCCGAAGGTCGACTTGCCGATCTCGGCCACGGCGCGGTTCTTGCCGACGGTGGCCATCGAGCCCTTGTCCTTGTAGACGAACTTGGTCTCGAAGCTGCCACGGTTCATGTTCTTGGCCAGGTTGACTGCCTGCTGGATTGCGGGCTGGGCCATCTGCGGGTGTCCCTTCGGCGTCTCCTCGGTCAGCATCAGGCAGATGTCGCCTATGGCATATATGGAGTCCTCGAACCCCTTGACACGGTTGAAGGCGTCGACCAGGATGCGGTTGCCCCGCCCGATGGTCTCGGCGGGGAGTCCGGGCATCGGCTCCCCCTTGACGCCGGCGGTCCAGATCAGGGTCTCCCAGTATTCGGAATGTCCGTCGCCGAAGGTGACGATCTTGTCCTTGTACCCCTTCATGGCGGTGTTGAGGCGCACGTCGACCATCAGGCCGGTGAGGTATTCGTAGGCCTTCTGCGAAGACTTCTCGCTCATGGCCCCGAGCAGGCGGTCGGCCCCCTCGACGAGGGTTATGGAGACGTCCTCGGGATTGAGCTCCGGGTATTCGCGCGGCAGGATGTCGCGCTTCATCTCGCCCAGGGCGCCGGCAATCTCCACGCCCGAGGGGCCGCCGCCGACCACCAGGAAACTGAGCAGCTCCTTGCGGCGCTTGGGGTCGGAGGCTATCGCCCCGCGCTCCAGGCGGTCGAGGATCTCGTCGCGCGTGTGCATGGCCTCGGCAGCGGTCTTGATGCCGAAGACGGTCTGGTCGAGCCCCTCCATGCCGAAGTAGTTGTTGGTCGACCCGGCGGCCAGGACGAGCTTGTCATAGGAGAGGGTCTCGTAGGAGGTGGTCACGGTCTTGGAGGCCGTGTCGATGTTCTTGACATGGCCCATGTGGTAGGTGACGTTCTTCAGTTTCTTGAACTCCCGGCGGAAGGGGAAGGATATGTTGCTGGTGTCGAGGCCTGAGGAGGCTATCTGGTAGAAAAGCGGGGGGAAGGAGTGGAAGTTGTTGCGGTCCACGACCATGACGCGGAAGCGGTTCTTGTCGAGACGCTTTGCGAGGTTCAGTCCGGCGAAACCGCCTCCGATTATGAGGATTCTCTCTCTGGTGTCCATAGCGGGTGATCTTTTGTACTTGAAGGTATATACTTCTAACGCCCTCCCCGCTTTTTGGTTCGATTGCCGGGCCAGGAGAGGCTTCGCCCGATATCATATCATAATGACATCATGACATCATGACATCATGACATCATGACTTGACCCTATTGATTGAATTGGGTCATGGCCACGCCGGGGCCGGAGAGGCAGAAGGTCTTGACGCAGTCGGCGGCGCGCTCGAGCAGGGCCGGGAGCTCCTTGCGCTCCTCGGGGGGGAAGGCGCCGAGCACGAAGTCGATCTGGGCGCCTCGGGCGAAGTCGTTGCCTACGCCGAAGCGCAGGCGAGCGTAGTTCTGGTTGCCCAGCTCGGAGGCGATGTTCTTCAGGCCGTTGTGGCCGGCGTCGGAGCCCCGTGTGCGCAGGCGCAGGTGGCCGAAGGGGATGGCCAGGTCGTCGACAACGACGAGGAGGTTTTCGAGCGGGAGCTTCTCGTGGTTCATCCAGTAGCGGACGGCCACGCCGGAGAGGTTCATGTAGGTGGAGGGCTTGAGGAGGAGGAGCTCGCAGTTCTTGACGCGTATCTTGGCCATGTCGCCGTAGCGGCATGAGGAGAAGTGCTCGCCGGCGTCGGCGGCGAGGCGGTCTACGGTCATGAAGCCGGCGTTATGGCGGGTGTCGGCGTATTCGGGCCCGGGGTTGCCGAGGCCCACTATCAGGAATCTTTTCATCTTATATCATACTAAAAAGGAGACCGCCGGGGGGCGGTCTCCTGGAGAAAGTCTTTTGCTTGAATTACTCTGCCTTGGCAGCTGCGCCACGGGCGGCACGGGTCAGCTGTACGGCGCAGACCACGGCGTTCTTGGCGTTCATCAGCTCGAGGCCCTCGAAGTGGAGGTCGCCTACGGAGAGGGTCTTGCCCAGGCCGAGGTTGTCGACGTTTACGACGAGCTTCTCGGGAATCTCGGTGTAGAGAGCCTTCACCTTGAGCTTACGCATGGAGAGCTGGAGCTTACCGCCGGCCTTCACACCCTCGGCGTGGCCCTCGATCTTGACA
>CAZHCM010000114.1:0-6515 GCA_964531005.1 uncultured Sangeribacter sp.
TTGATCTCGGGCTTGATGATGCGGTAGAGCGACTTCTCGTTGCCTTCGGCCTCCTTGCGGGCCTCCTCGGAGTTGAGGACGTCATAGGGGCGGGAAGCCACCTGCTCTACGAGATGTTTGGGAGGGCGTACGCCCTTGAAAGGTTTTACCTTTGCCATGGTTGCGGATTTGTTTAGATTGTCAGGTTATTTTGATTGTTGGTATCTTTGGTTTTCTTTTGGCCCGCAAGCGGGCCATGCAGGGGACGGAGAGGGGATTTTTGCCATTTTTTGGGGAGAGGGGACACTTGCTATTTTTGGGGAGAGGGCTTGGGGATTGCTTTGGGTCTCTGGAGGGGGTCAGGGTGATTTTTTGGAGTGGATTGGGCCTTGCGGCTCTTGCGGAAGCAGGAGGAGCATAGGCCGTAGACGGTGCCCGAGAAGTAGGCGGGCGAGAAGCCCCGGGTGTCGATGGAGTCGAGCAGCTTGGCCGCCAGGCGGTCGTCGGCCTCGGTGATACGCCCGCACGAGGTGCAGACGAGGTGGAAATGGTTCTTGCCGGCCACTTCGTAGCGGGCCTGGTGGGTCTCGAAGAGGTGGCGGCGCAGCAGGCCGCTGCGTGTCAGCAGGTCCACGGTGTTGTAGACGGTGGCTCGGCTGACGTGGTAGCCCGACTCCTCCATGAGCTGATAGAGCTGGTCCACGCCGAAGTGCGCCTTCATGCCGAAGGCCGCGCGCAGGATCTGCATCCGCTCCGGCGTCTTGCGCATCCCGGAGGCGTCAAGAAACTCGGAGAAGGTGTTCTCGGCTCGTGCGAGAAGGGTCTTTTGGTCGTAGCGGTGTGCCATTTGAGTGCAAAGTTAATCATTCCGCCGTAATTGCGAAAATTTTTTTTGACTCATTTTTACGCCCCCGCTCCAACCATCCGCCCCCGGCGCGTGTTATAAGCCCGTAAACACCATCAAAACCACACAAGACTATGAAAAAATATCGTTGCGAAGTATGCGACTGGATCTACGATCCCGCCAAAGGGGATCCCGACAACGGCATCGCGCCCGGCACGGCGTTTGAAGACATCCCCGACAGCTGGGTATGCCCCGTCTGCGGAGTGGGCAAGGACGACTTCGTGGAGGAGCCCGAGCTCGAGGAGGTGTGAGCGCCCCCGGCCGGCAGACCCGTCGCCAAGAGAGACATAAGGCCCGGCAACCGGGCCGCGAAGATTAAAACTTCCCTCACATTGTGGATATGTGAGGGATTTTTACTAAATTTGTGGCGTCCTTTCCCGCAATGCAGGGAGGGACGCCATTACCTTAGATACATACCATATTCTAACTGACCTACATACATTATGAGTAAGCTCACCGACGCCACGAGTACACTCAAGAATCCCGCCTGGCTCAAGACACTCGGCCACCTGGCGGCCCTGCTGACCGTCACGGCCTGGGGCTCGTCGTTCATCTCCACGAAGGTGCTGATGGAGGATGGAGGCTTCACGCCCGTCGAGGTCTACATCTACCGTTTCGCCCTGGCATACGTCCTGCTGCTGTGTTTCACTTTCAAGCGCCTCTTCTCGCGCTCCTGGCGCGACGAGCTGCAGTTCTTCCTCTGCGGCATCTGCAGCGGCACGCTCTATTTCATCACCGAAAACTACGCCCTCCTCTACACCACCACCGGCAATGTCTCGCTGCTGTCGGCCGTCTCCCCACTCTTCACCACGCTCCTGATGGCGGCTGTCTACAAGATGAAGCCTGGCAAGGGGGTCATAATTGGCTCGTTTGCGGCCTTCATAGGGGTGGGGTGCGTCATCTTCAGCACCCCCCTGGCGATGGGGGAGGGGCTTGAAATCAACCCTACGGGCGACCTGCTGGCCCTATCCTCGGCCTTGTCGTGGGCCATCTACGCAGTGGCCATCAAGAGCCTCATACCGCATTACAGCACCTTCTTCATCACTCGCAAGCTCTTCTTCTACGGGGTGCTGACAGCCATACCCTTCCTGCTGCTTCAGGAGGCCCCGAGCCATATCGGGGAGCTTCTCAACCTCGCCCAGCCCCAATACCTGCTCAACCTGCTCTTCCTCGTGGTGATGTGCTCGCTGATGGCCTACATCTTCTGGAACGAGTCGATGAGGCTCATAGGCCCTGTGGCGGCCAACAACTATCTCTATCTCCAGCCGCTGGTGACGATGATAGCGGCCTATTTCATCTTCGGCGAGCATATCTATCTGCTCGGATACATCGGCTGCGCCCTGATCATCGGCGGTCTGGCGGTGGCCGACAAGATCAAGTAGAAGGCGAGGGAGGCCCCGCTGCGGTCAGTTCTGGTATATCAACACCGGGACCTCTCCCCGGTGCACGTACTTGTAGTCGGAGCTTAGGGCCAGGAGCAGGGCGTCGCGTTCGGCCTCCTCAGCCGAGACCGGGCCTTCGCAGATGCGGCTCTCCTCGGCCGGGGCCGACATTTTGGGCTCCTGCGTCTCCCCGGGACGGGAGAGAGGGGCGTCCACGGCTTCAGGGGAAGCGGAATCCCGATAGAAAAGGACTATCTTGAGCGACATGTCCTCGCAAGGTCCGTAGCTGTTCTGCTCGGCCACGTATGCCCCCGTGACCTGGGCCGAACCCGAGACGCGCAGGGCGCGCTCTGCCTCGTCGAGCAGCAGCGTCCCGACTCGTACGCGACCCGAGTAGACGGCCACGGCGGCTATGCCGTCGTGCGAGACATCCTTCAGGCTAACCGGCATCCCCGGCAGGAGCGAATGCAGCGCCTCCCAGCCGGTGGGGTCGCCGGGGCACCCGGCCAGCCAGAGGCTCGCCGAGCGGTCAGACTTGTGCAGGCGCAGCAGCGAGGCGATGCGGGAGCGCATACGCTCGAAAGCCTCGTTGCCTATGAGGCGGCGCGTGGAAGCCTCTCCAGGCGCGCAGGCCGCCCGCGAAGCCGGGGAGCTGGAAGAGGCATGGGCGTCGGCAGAGACGTGGGTCGATGAATGGGAGGAAGAGAGGGAAGAGGAGAGGGATGAGGCGGGTGCGACGGGGCGATAGAGGCCAAGCCTGCGGCGTATCTCATAGGCTGTCACCCCCAGGATGGCTCCCGTGGCGAGGATGGCCAGGATGACGGCCAGGTATTGAATGATGGGCATATCCATAGTATCGTGTGTTTTTCAACAGTATTTTGACTACAAAACCCCTTTTTTGCGCCGAGTGTTCGGAAATTTCACCTTTTTTTATTAATTTTGCAATGCCGCAGACCCACCTCTGCACGACTCTCGATCCGAACCTGAAATGACCCAGACTTCGCTAACGCTTACCTACGACATACCGCTCCCGGAGAGTGTCGCCGACATCCTCGGGGGCGACTATTGGGTGTTCACGGGTCTCAAGGCCCCGATGCTGGCCGGTGTCAGCGGCCCAATGAAGTTCTCGGCGGCGGTCTCGGTGTTCGTCGCCTCGGGATTTGCGGTCATGGAGCTCAACCTGCGGCGTCATCCGGTGGTCGGGCCCTGCATCGTCAACATCCGTGCCGGGGAGATCGTCCAGCTCCTGGAGGTGAGCGAAGACTTCGAGGCTTCGTTCCTCGTGATGTCGAAGTCGTTCGTGCGCTCCATATTCATGTATATCAACGACGTGCGCACCATCGCCGCCATCAACGGCGTGCCGTTGGTCAGGCTGGCCCCCGAGAGCGTGGAGAAGTACCGGAAATTCTACGCCGATCTTCGCGACGTGGCCACCGAGCCCCCCTATCCCGGCAGGGACAATGCGGTGCTCTTCTCGCTTCTGGCCTTCTTCTTCCGCACGGCCAGCCATACCTACGACGAGCGATTCAAGAGAATCGACAGCGGGGGGGCGCGACTCAGCGACCGCTTCCTGATGCTCGTGGAGGAGCATTTCCGCCAGCAGAGGTTCCTGGACTTCTACGCCCACGAGCTGGGGGTGAGCGCCAAGCACCTCTCGCGCACCATCAAGACGCAGACGGGGCAGACGGCGGGGGAGTGGATCGAGCAGTTCGTCATCCTGGAGGCCAAGGTGCTCCTGAAGTCGTCCAACCTCAACGTGCAGCAGATATCGGAGCAGCTTCATTTCCCCTCCCAGTCGCTCTTCGGCAAATACTTCAAGAAATGCACCGGCCTCTCGCCGCGCGACTACCGCAACCTCCACTAATCCTCCCCACTCGCGGCAACTTCCATATCACTTAATACCTAATCCCTAATACTTAATACTTAATATATTTTTGGCTTAACTGAAAACTACAATGAAACAGACCTTACTCAAGGGGGCGATAGCCCTCGCAGGGCTTCTCGCCGGCGCCCCGTGCGCCGTGGGAGCCGCCTGGAGCGGCACTCTCCCCGTGGTGCACATCCAGACCGAAGGGGGCGCGCCCATCGTCTCCAAGGATGACTACATCAACGCCACATGCCACATCGACCCTCTCGCCACAGGGATGGACGCCTATGGCTCGGAGGCAGAGCCGATGTCCATAGAGATACGCGGACGCGGCAACTACACCTGGACAGGCTTCGACAAGAAGCCCTACAAGATCAAGCTCGGCAAGAAGGCCGGGCTCCTCGGCATGGAGAAGAACAAGCACTACACTCTCCTGGCGCACGCCGACGACTATTGCGCCTACATGCGCAACATCGTGGGCTTCGAGACCAGCCGCCGCATGGGGCTGGCATGGACCCCGACGGAGCAGCCTGTGGAGGTGGTGCTCAACGGCGACTACATCGGCCTCTATTTCCTGACCGAAAACGTGCGCGTGGATTCCAGCCGCGTCGACATCACCGAACAGGCCGACCTGGAGACCGACCCCGAGCAGGTGGCCGGCGGATGGCTTGTAGAGATCGACAACTACCCCTATGACCCGCACGTCGAGATATACGAGAACGGCCACCATCTGACCTATTTCACCTACAAGACCCCCGAGGTGCTCTCTCCGGAGCAGGAGCGCTGGCTCAAGGCGCAGATGCAGGCCATCGACGACGTGCTCTACCAGACCCCTGAGGACTCGCGCGAGTGGGAGACGCTCATCGACCCCGAGTCGGCTGTGCGCTACTACATAGTGCAGGAGGTGATGGACGATTGCGAGTCCTATCACGGCTCCTGCTACCTCTACCATGACCTTGGGGAAGACACCTGGAAGTTCGGGCCTGTCTGGGACTTCGGCAATTCCTTCCAGCGCGACCAGAAAAACTGGATCTATCGCGGCGGGATGTTCTGGCAGACCTGGATCGGCCAGCTCGCCACCAAGACGTCCTTTCAGGAGCGCGTGCGCGAGGCGTGGCGCGAGTTTGCACAGGAGCATTGGGCCGGCCTCGACGGCTACATCGACACCCGCGCCGCCGGCATCCGCGAGGCTGCACGCTGCGACGCCTCACGCTGGCCGCAGTACTCGGCAGGACAGTTTGAACATGGTCTTCAGCTGGCCCACGAGCGCCTGCGTGGCAGCGTCTCCTGGCTCGGACAGAAACTGGGCACCAACGTGCAGATGCCCCTCACCGGCATGACCGTCTACCTTCGTGGCGATTTCAACAACTGGGACATCACCTATCCCATGACCGAGGTGGAGCCGGGTGTCTACACCATCGAGAACGTAGACATCGAGGGAAGATTCAAGATAGCCACCTCCGACTGGTCGACCGTCGACTATGGCGGCGACGGCTCCAAACTGATATTCGGCGAGCCCTATCACCTGGTCAAGCAGGGAGCAAACATTGGTAGCGACACTGAGCTGCGCAACGTCAACGTCCGTGCCGACCTCAACAACGAGCTGCTGACCATCACCAGCCCCTCGACCGTGATAGGCGGCGTGGCCGAACCCGTCAAGAGCGTCACAGGAGTCTTCAACCTGCAGGGCCAGCGCGTCGATGCAGGCCAAATGCCGGCTGGAGTCTACATAGTGCGGTATTCCGACGGCACCTCGGCCAAGGTGCTGAAGTAAGCCCCAAAGGCCTTACCCCTAAGCCAAGCCCAAAATTCCAATCCTCAGAAAAAGAATCCCCCGAAAGGGTCGCGTGATAGCCACGCGGCCCTTTCCCATCATTCCCCATTTTCCCAATCCCCCCACCACTCCCATCACTCCCATCAACCCCAATCCTCCCACCACTCCCAATCCTCCCAAATTTCCCACCACTCCCAAGAGGCTTTATGCTGAAGAACATAGTTTTTGCCCTCAAAATGGGAAATGTGGGCAAAAATCATTAACTTTGCAGGCAAAATAAATCGAAACGATCTATGCAGCCAATCCTCAAGGCCCGTCTCATACTGGAAGACGGCACTGTCTTTGAAGGCAAGTCTTTCGGCTATCCCGGCGCGACGGCCGGCGAAGTCGTGTTCAACACCGCCATGACCGGGTATCCCGAGTCACTGACCGACCCCTCCTACGAGGGCCAGATCCTGGTGACCACCTATCCCATTCTCGGCAACTACGGAGTGCCGCCGCGCCGCGAGAAAGACGACGTGAGCGAGTTCTACGAAAGCGACCACATCCATGCACGCGCCATCGTGGCCCAGGACTATAGCTGGGACCACTCCCACTGGCAGGCCGACC
>CAZHCM010000115.1:0-6511 GCA_964531005.1 uncultured Sangeribacter sp.
CGGGGTGCACGCAAAAGCGTGCACCCCGGTGAGGTCTTACAGCTCCCGAAGCCTCGCAGTTCGGGAGGCCTCCCGGCATCAGTCGCGGCCGCCTCCGAAGATGCGGAGCAGGAAGATGAAGAGGTTGATGAAGTCGAGGTAGAGCGTCATGGCGCCCATCGTGGCGAGCTTGCTCGTCATCGCAGGATCCATCTGCACCGAAGCCATGCGCTTGACTTGCTGGGTGTCCCAGGCCGTCAGGCCCACGAAGATGAGCACGCCGATGATCGACACCACCCATTCGAGCGTGCTGCTCTTCAGGAAGATGTTGACCACGATGGCGATGATAAGCCCGAAGAGGGCCATCATCAGGAAGGAACCCATCTTCGTCAGGTCAGTCTTGGTGAAGTAGCCATAGACCGACATGGCGCCGAAGGTGCCTGCAGTGATGAAGAACGTGTAGGTGATCGTGCCCAGGCGGTAGACGATGAAGATCGGCGCCAGCGTGGCCCCCATCAGGGCCGCGAAGACCCCGAAGAGCACATAGACCGTGCCCGGCGACATCGACTGCAACTTGGCGGGGATGATCCACGCCATGGCGATCAGGGCGATGAACATCACCCAGTAGGCGATCGAGTTGCCATAGAAGATGTGCATCAGCGCAGGCGACGAAGCCACGCCCATGGCCACGAAAGCCGAGATGAGCAGGCCGATGAACATGCGCACGTACACCTGACGCATCACAGCCGTGGTGTGCTGCGCAAGCGTCATGCCGCCCTGCGACTGGTATCCGCGGTAGGGCGGAGGCGTGGGCGACCCGTAATTATTAGACCCGTAGTTGGGCCCGTAATCATTGTATGCCATAGAATTGTGTATTTGTGAAATTTCCAATATAGTCTATACTCTATATACATTCGCCGGGGCGATAGTGTTTAACGCCACCACCCCGGCAAATGCACATATCAGCAAAAAGCGTGCCGGGCCGCCTCACATGCGCTCGGGCATCTCGATGCCGAGCAATCCGACGGCGGTGCGCAGCGTGCGCGCCACGACGTAGGAGAGCAGCAGGCGCAGGTCGCGCACCGAGGCGTCCTCCTCCTTGAGGATGGGATAGTCGTGATAGAACTGGTTGTACTCCTTGGCCAGGTCGTAGGCGTAGTTGGCGATCAAGGCCGGCGAGTAGCTGCGCCCTGCCTCGGCCACGACCGACGGGAAGTCGGCCACCTTCTGGATGAGCGTCGACTCCTTCTCGTTGGGCACCGCCTGAGGCGTGGCCATGGGGTCGAAGCCCTCCCCGGCGCGACGCAGCACGGAGCGGATGCGCGCGTAGGTGTACTGCAGGAAGGGGCCGGTGTTGCCGTTGAAGTCGATCGACTCCTTGGGGTTGAAGAGCATGTTCTTGCGCGGGTCGACCTTGAGCAGGAAATACTTGAGGGCACCCATGCCCACCATGCGGGCCACCTCGGCGGCCTCGGCGGGGTCCATGTCCTTGAAGCGGTCGGCGGAGGCCTCGGCGGCGTCGGCGACCATCTTGTAGATGAGGTCGTCAGCGTCGACCACCGTGCCCTCGCGGCTCTTCATCTTCCCCTCGGGGAGCTCCACCATGCCGTAGGAGAAGTGGGTCAGGTCCTTGCCCCACTTGAAGCCGAGGCGGTCGAGGAGCAGGGAGAGCACCTGGAAGTGGTAGTTCTGCTCGTTGCCGACGACGTAGATCATCTTGTCGATGGGATAGTCCTGGTAGCGGAGCTTGGCGGTGCCGATGTCCTGGGTCATGTAGACCGAAGTGCCGTCGGCGCGGAGCAGGAGCTTGTGGTCGAGACCGTCGCCGGTCAGGTCGGCCCATACGGAGCCGTCCTCGCGGCGGTACATGTCGCCCTTCTCCAGGCCTGCGAGCACGAGGTCGCGCCCCTCGGTGTAGGTGTCCGACTCATAGTAGATCTTGTCGAAGTCGACGCCCAGGCGGCGGTAGGTCTCGTCGAAGCCGGCGTAAACCCACGAGTTCATCATCTTCCAGAGCTCGCGCACCTCGGGGTCGCCGGCCTCCCAGCGGCGGAGCATCTCGCGGGCCTCGGCCATGAGGGTGGATTTCTCCTTGGCCTCGTCCTCGCTCATGCCACGGGCCACGAGCGCCTTGACCTCGTCCTTGAAGTGGCGGTCGAAGGCCACGTAGAAGTCGCCGATGAGGTGGTCACCCTTCTTGCCGGTCGACTCGGGCGTGGCGCCCTCGCCCCACTTCTTCCAGGCCAGCATCGACTTGCAGATGTGGATGCCGCGGTCGTTGACGATGTTGGTCTTGACGACGCGGTGGCCGCAGGCCTCGAGGATGCGCGAGAGGGAGTATCCGAGGAGGTTGTTGCGCACGTGGCCCAGGTGGAGGGGCTTGTTGGTGTTGGGCGAGGAGTACTCGACCATCACCAGGTCGCTCTGGTCGGTGACGGGGGTGATGCCGAAGTCCGGGTCGGCGGCGATGTCGTGGAGGCGGCGGAGCCAGAAGGCGGGGTCGACGCTGATGTTGAGGAAGCCCTTGACGGCGTTGCAGGCCGAGACTGCCTCGACGTTGGCCACGAGCCACTCGCCGATCTCGGCGGCCGTGGCCTCGGGGCTCTTGTGCGCGCCCTTGACGAAGGGGAAGACCACGACGGTGAGGTTGCCCTCAAACTCCTTGCGGGTGGCCTGGACGGTGACCTTGTCGGCGGGGAAGTCCAGGCCGTAGAGGGCCTTGACGGCGTCTGAGACGCCTTGGGATATGATTTGTTCGATAGTCATAATGTCGGTTGACATATAAATGCGTGAAAATGCCGGCAAGGACACACACCTCCACGGGAGGATGGTGTTCCTGCTGGCATTAGGTTTAAGTCACGTCCGCCCGTGAGCGGCGTCTGGCGCCGGCTTGCGGCGCGGGAGCTCACTTGGCCAGTTCGGCAGCGGGCTTGAACTTCACGACCTTGCGGGCGGCAATCTCAATCTTCTCCTTGGTGCGGGGATTGATGCCTGTGCGCGCCTCCTTCTCCTGCACGGAGAATGTGCCGAATCCCAGGAGCTGCACCTTGTCGTCGTTGGCCAGGGCCTGCTCGATGGATTCCAGACAAGCGTCCAGTGCTGCCTTGGCGGCTACCTTGTTGAGGCCGGCCTTGGCGGCGATTTCGTTAACGAGATCTGTTTTATTCATAATTTCAATGTTGAATAATGGTTACTTTCTCTTTTGTGGCTACAAATTTAGCGCATTACAGCTCAATAACAAACTTTTTCACCGTAAAAATGCATCCGGGAGTCTTAAAAACTGTAAATTCAGCCCTGACACTCGGCGCATTTGGAGATAAATTGCTAATTTTGCACCGTGGCTTGCCCATGGCCCCCCTTTGGGGAGACCATGACGGCTTCCACTGTTCTAACCCTCAAAGCACACGGAATGTTTAATCTCAACCGTGGAGGTTTTCTCTCGCAGATACCTCCGGTGACAAAGAACCTCATAATAATCAACCTGCTGGTGTGGCTGGCGGAGGCCCTGGTGCGCGGCTTCGGATCGCGCATCGTCGACGTCCTGGGCCTTCACTATGTGGGAGCCTCCTCCTTCAATCCGGTGCAGCTGCTGACCTACATGTTCGTCCACGCCCCCTCGACGCCGCTTCATGTGCTCTTCAACATGTTCACGCTCTGGATGTTCGGGCGCATACTGGAGCAGGTGTGGGGCTCGCGCCGCTTCTTCGTCTTCTACATGGTGTGCGGCGTGGGGGCGGCCCTGGTGCAGGAGGGAGTGTGGGCCCTGAGCTGGATGCACGACTATGTATCGGGCATCGCCCCCCTCAACGGCATGACCTACGACTCGATGCACGCCGTCGTGGAGCAGGCCGTCAGGAGCGGCGACCCCTCCTTCCTTTCGGCCATAGCCTCCTATAAGGACTCCATCATCACCGTCGGGGCATCGGGAGCCATCTTCGGGCTCCTGCTCGGCTTCGCCTTCGTCTTCCCCGACATGCCGCTCTACCTCTTCTTCATACCCGTGCCCGTCAAGGCCAAGTACATGGTCATCGGGTATGGCGTCATAGAGTTCTTCCTGGGCGTGGGGGGCTCGTCGAGCACCGTGGCACATTTCGCCCATCTCGGGGGAATGCTCGTCGCGCTGATAATCCTGCTGTGGTGGCGCCACAAGGGCACCCTGCATGGCAACCGTTTCATGTATTGAGCTTCTTTCCGCCCCCTCATCGCGACCCACACCATAAATATAAGATAGAGACAGTTCACAGCATGTATAACGACAGGAGAACCCCCTTCACATCCCCGGCAGCCCGACAGTCAGCCGCCTCGCTCTGGGAGCGTGGCGTGGCCCTGTGCGGCGGCTCGCGTGAACTGGCGACGTTGATCCTTCTCAATCTCGCCGTCAGCATCGCCGTGATGCTCGCCCTCACCGTCTGCTGGCTCGCCGGGCTCTCTTCGGACTGGGCACGCGCGTGGCTCGCCCTGCCCGGCTCCCTGCCGCTGCTGGCCACCCGCCCCTGGACGGTGGCGACATACATGGTGACGCAGTTCAATCCCCTGCATCTGATCTTCAATGTGCTATGGCTCTTCTGGTTTGGCCGCATACTGCTGCTGACCGTCCCCTCGCGCCTCATCACGCGCCTCTACGTCGGCGGGGGCCTGACGGGGGCCGTGGCATTCGTCTGCGTCGGTCTTTTAGGCTGGCACCACGACTGGCTCATCGGCTCGTCGGCGGCAGTGATGGCCATAATGACCGCCGCCGCGGTGCTGATGCCCGACCGCCACGTGCAGTTCCTGCTCGTCGGGGCCGTGCGGCTGAAGTGGGTCGCCGGAGCGGCCGTGCTCCTGACCTTCCTCGGTATAGGGGGCGGTGGCGCAGGCGAACAGAGCGCCCACATCGGCGGGGTCCTCTTCGGGCTGGCTATGGCCCTCGTATTGCGCCGAAGGCCCAAGGTGGAGGAACCCAAGGAGGGGTATGTGAGGCGGGCGCCCTCCAGGATTCCCACGCGCCCCGTCCCTCCCGGCGACGACCGCTCGCAGAAGCGACGCCTCGACGAGCTCCTCGACAAGATATCCACCTCCGGCTACGACGCCCTGAGCCGCAGCGAGCGCGAAGAGCTGCAACGCCTCTCCAAGCATCTTTAGGGCATAAGTCAAAAGTCAAGATGTCAAATTGTCATAATGTCAGATTGTCAACATGTCATGATGTCATGATGGCAGAAACAACCAAGGTTCAAATTCGTTAGCAATTCCATATGTTTATCGTAAGTCCAATCCTGAAGCTGGTGCTGAAGATCGCCTCGTGCGTGGTCTTCGCCATCACCATATTCTCCGCCTATGGCGGATACTGGGACCCCGAGTATTTCACCTTCCCGGCCATCACCACCCTCTTCCTCCCCTGGCTCGGCATCGCCACGGCCATCATCACCGTGCTGTGGTTCGTGTCGCGCAACTGGCTGACCGGGGCTTTGGGCGTGCTGACCCTGCTCGTCTCCTGGGGCGCGCTGGGGCCCTGCGTGCCCCTGAAGATGTCGAAGCCCGTGCCTGAGAATGCGCGCACATTCCGCCTTATGACCTTCAACTGCCTTCATCTCAACGACATCAAGAACCCCACGCAGATGGACGACAACCGCGCCGTGAGGTACATCATCGAGTCGGGGGCCGACATCGTCAACCTCCAGGAGCTGGACAACCTCGACGACTGCGTGGAGGTACCCAACCTCCCGCAGAGCCTTCGCGACAGCCTCTACCAGACATATCCCTACCGCGCCGGCAGCTCCAATACCGATCTCAAGGTGTGGTCGAAGTATCCGGTGGAGATGATCCCGGGGGCCACCAACGGCCGCCAGGTCGACAAATACCTCAAGCAGTTCGCCCGCTTCATCGTCAACATCGACGGCCGCAAGCTGCAGCTCATCAACATGCACATGGCCTCCTACTACCTCAGCGAGAAAGAGCGGCAGGTAGTGACCGACATAAAGTCGATCAAGACCGCCAAGTCGAGCATCGACGAGTTTCGGGGCACCATCATGGAGAAGCTGGCAGACTCCTTCAAGAAGCGCTCTGAAAACGTGGACGAGATCATAGCCCTCACCCGAGGATCCATGAACCCCACCATCATCTCGGGAGACTTCAACGACGTGGCCGGCTCCTGGGCCTACCGCAAGCTAATCCAGGCCGGATACACCGACGCCTACGCCGAGACAGCCTTCGGGCCGACGATCACCTACAACCAGCACATGTTCTTCTTCCACATCGACCAGGTGTTCTTCCGCGGACCCATCGAGGCCCTCTCGGTCAAGCGGCTGAAGCTCGACACATCCGACCACTATCCGCTGATGGCGGAGTTCGCGTTCCTACCCCAGCAATGACAAACCCCGGGCCCCGCGCCCTCGCGCGGGCCCATAAACCACCCTATACACCAACATCATGCACAAAAGCGTCCTTACCCTCGCCGCCGGGCTCCTGCTCGCGGCCCCAGCTATGACAGCTATGGCACAGAACCCCTTCCTGCAGGACTACACGACGGTCTACAAGATCCCTCCCTTCGAGCAGA
>CAZHCM010000116.1:0-6454 GCA_964531005.1 uncultured Sangeribacter sp.
GTGAACGACTTGATGCGGTCGCCGTAACCCTCGACGGTGATGTCGAGGCGGGCGCCCCGGTAGTTGAAGTTGTCGAGCGAGCGGGTGGCGGCCAGGGCCTTAGGCACGAAGGGGCGGAAGGCGAGGGCGTCGCGCTCGAAGTCAAGTCCGAAAAGGATCTTGTGGGTCAGGGCGATGTTGCCGCTCAGACACCAGAGCATGTTGGAGGAGTTGAGCTCCGTGGCTATGTCGCCGTTGTCGAGGTTGAAGTTCTCCTTGTTGGTGGCGAAGAGTGCTGCGGGGCGGAAGACGGCGCCGATGGCCTCCATGACGCCCTGCTCGTTGCCCGCTTTGGCATTGGCCAGTCCCCACCAGGCGCCCACCCAGGGCCAGAGCGCATTGTTGTGATAGGGGGGCATGTCGGCTATCTGGGGATAGAAGATGGCCGTGCCGAAGGGGGTTGTGGGGTTGTTCTCCGTGATAGTCTTGGCTCGGGCGGGGTCGGCGATGTCCCACATGATGGCGAGCGACTCGCCGAGCGTCTCGACGCGGGGGTTCATTATCAGGTTGTCGCGGCCGTAGAGGTACATGCCGTAATACCCCTTGTCGTCGAGCCAAAGCTGGTCGTTGACCGCCTCGGCGAGAGCCTTGGCCTGGGCTTCGGCTTCGCGGGCCTCCTTCTTGTGGCCCAGGGTCTCGGCCATCTCGGCGAGCACCTGCCAGGCGCGTGCATGGACCACGGTGGTGCTGAGCGTCTCGGTCTGGAAGATGTCGGCGGTCTGCATCCACTTCGGGTGGCTCTGCTCGCGCCAGTCGATGAATGACGTCTCGCCGCGCACCAGGCCGGTCTGTGGGTCGTAGACGTTCTTGAGGTCGTCTTCCAGGGAGCGCTTGACGATGGGGTAGATGTATTTGAGCCATTCGCGGTCGCCGGTCACCTTGTAGACCTCCCAGGCTGCAACGGCCCAAATCTCGCGGTCGGTGCTGACAGGCCAAGCGCCGCCGCTGCCGGTGTCCTGGATGATGCGGCCCAGCGGGTCCACCTTCTTCATCAGCGAGATGCGGGAGGCCTCGGGCTGCATGTAGGCCATCGAGAGGAGAATGGAGTAGCTGACGTCGCGGGTCCAGACGCCGGCCCATTCCTTGCCGGTGCGCAGGGTGGTGTCCGGCTCGACGGCATTGACCATCTCGTCGAGGCCCATGTTGTAGATGGCCTCGTGCAGGCGGTTGGGGGTGGTGAGGCGGGGGTAGGAGGAGATGTCGTTTTTCAGGCGCCACTCCTTGTCTATGGGCATGAAGAATCCCGGGGTGGCGCTATATGTGGAGACGATCTCGGTGGCGCTGGGAGCCGTGGCGAAGAACTCCCCCTGGGTGATCGTGTCGCCATGCCAGGTGTATGCCGGGGTGGCGACTATCACGTCCGCCCCGGCGGCCAATGCCGCCGAGAGGGCTACGGAAGTAAGGACAGGTTTCAACATAAATGCTCTATCTGGTAATCTTGCATCAAGGTGAATAAAATTTCCACAAAGTTACCAAAATACTTGGTAAGTACAAGCCAACAACGGTTAAATCTTGGCCGGGGGTTGGCGGATTGGAGAATTTTTAGTAATTTTATGCCCTCAAAAATGAGCATAGTAAAACAGCGCTAATTAACGTTAAAAAGTTACATCACTAAACTACTGTTGATAGACCATCATGAAGAAGATTTCCATCGTGGCAGCGACGTTGCTGGCCCTGGCGGGCACCCTGCCGGCCTCGGGCGTGCGGGCCAAACAGGGTCTGAGCACCGTGATGCAGCCTGACGGCACGACGCTGAGCGTCAAGACCGTGGGCGACGAATTCGGCCACTTCACCCTCACCTCCGACGACTGTCTCGTCACCCTGGAGGGAGACACATGGTATTTCGCCACCATCGACGCGGCAGGGCGCACCGTCTCCACCGGAGTGCCTGCGGCCGCTCCCGCGCTGCGCGACGCAGCCCAGACGGCGGCAGCCGACGTGTTCACAGCCGACAACCTGCGCCAGGCCCTGCGCAAGAGGGCCAAAGGGGGACGCCGCGCCATCCCGCAGAACGGCATGGGACGCTACACCTCCGATTTCCCCCGCGTGGGCGACATACGCGGCCTTGTGATCCTGGTGGAATATAAGGACTACAAGTTCAAGCTCTCCGACCCGCAGGGGTATTTCCACGACCTGCTCAACAAGGACGGCTTCTCGCAGTACGGCGGCACCGGGTGCGCCGCCGAGTATTTCCGCGAGAACTCTCACAACCAGTTCCGCCCCGTATTCGACGTGCTGGGGCCCGTCACCCTGGCCAACAACCGCCGCTACTACGGTGGCAACGACTCATGGGGTAACGACCGCGCCCCGCAGGACATGGTCGTGGAGGCCGTTAAGGCGCTCGACTCCACTGTCGACTTCTCCAAGTACGACCTCGACGGCGACGGATATGTCGACAACGTGTTTGTCTTCTATGCCGGCGAGGGAGAGGCGTCGTCAAACGTCCTGGAAAGCGTCTGGCCCCATTCCTGGGATCTCAGCGACACCGGAATGCAGTTCAAGGTGGACGGCGTGACAGTGGACCACTACGCCTGCTCCAACGAATGGGAGGGCACGCGTCCCGATGGCGTGGGGACGTTCATCCATGAGTTCTCGCACGTCATGGGCCTTCCGGACCTCTACGACACCGAGTCCGACCTGACATGCACACCCGGATCGTGGTCGGTGCTCGACTACGGCCCCTACAACAACGACGGCCGCACCCCGCCCAACTACTCCATCTACGAGCGCAACGCCATGGGATGGATGGAGCCCGAGGTCATCGACGGCCCCGCCTCCATCGTCCTTGACCCGCTGGTGGACACCAACCAGGGATACATCATCCAGACCCCGGTGACCACCGAGTTCTTCCTGCTTGAGAACCGCCAGCAGAAGGGCTGGGACAAGTACCTCCCCGGCCACGGCATGCTCATATGGCACATCGACTTCAACCAGAAGGTGTTTGACGACAACGTGGTCAACAACACCTCCTCCCACCAGTATGTGGAGATAGAGAAGGCCAACGGCGTCAAGAGCTCCACCAACGACGCCGTGCTCGCCGGCTGGGCATGGCCCGGCACGTCGGGAGCCACTTCCTTCACCGACAACACCAGCCCCTCGATGAAGACCTGGAAGGGGAGTTCGCTCGGCCTTCCCATCACGGCCATCGCCGAGCGTGGCGGTGTGGTGACCTTCGACGTGGCCGGCGGCAAGAGCCCCATCGACGCCCCCTTCGCCCACACTCCCTCCAGCGTGGGCCAAGACTGGTTTGACGCTTCCTGGGATGCCGTGGACGGCGCCACCGACTACTACCTCACCGTCATGGCCGCCTATGAAGGGGGAGGCGAGGAGTCGTTCACCAACAACATGGGCTCCGGCAAGTCGCTGGCACTTCCCCAGGGATGGACCTCCAGCACCACCGAAGTCTACTCCACCATCGGCAACTTCGGCAACGCCTCTCCCTCGCTGAAGATGGCCAAGAGCGGCGTCTGGATCCAGAGCCCCACCTTCGAATCCGACGTACACTCCCTCTCCTTCTGGTACAAGGGACAGCAGTCCGAGGGAAGCTACCTATATATATATGGAGTCAAGGGAGACGGATCGCAGGTGACACTCGGCGCCCTCGAGCCCGAGAAGAACGTGGCCGCCACCTATGAGATCTCCAACGTCCCTGCCGGCGTTCGCGCCATCCGCATGGAGTATGAGAAATCCAAGGGCAACCTCGCCCTTGACGACATCACCATCCTCACCGGCGGCAACACCACCGAGATCGTGCCCGGGTATGACGGCGTCTCGACCCACGGCGCCTGCCACATGAGTGTCGCCGGCCTCGACACTTCGCGCCCCGCCATCTACACCTACTACGTCACCGCCACCGACGGCCAGCACGTCTCCGGCAAGTCCAACGTAGTGACCGTCGATCTCTCGACCTCCGTAATCGGTATCACCTCCTCGGCAGCCATCGCCGTGCATGGCCGCGAGGTGAGCGTCAGCGAGGGCGTGATGAGCGTCCATGACATCGCAGGGCGCTGCCTGGGCACGGGCGTCAAGAGCCTCACCCTCTCCTCGCCGGGCATCTACATCGTCCGTGCAGGAGGCCTCTCCAAGAAGATAGAGGTGAGATAAGCCCCGTGAACCATCGGCCTAAGGCCGGCGTTATACATACGAAGCACATATTTTGCGCCCCCGCACATCGTCAAGACGTGCGGGGGTGCGAATTGACGCATAAACCAACACAAGACCATCTATGGACTTCAAACTACACTTCGACCACTACAACATCAACGTGGCCAACCGCGAGCGCAGCATCGACTTCTACAAGCGCGCCCTCGGCCTCCATGAGGTGGGGCACATCGACGGCCCCGACGGAGCCTTCACAATCGACTACCTCGGCGACGGGGTGACCGACTTCCGCCTTGAGATCACCGCCCTGCGCGACCATCCGGGCAAATACGAGCTCGGAGAGAACGAGACACACCTGGCCATGCGCCTCAACCCCGGCGAGGACTACGAGGCCGTCCGTGCCGCCCATCGCGAGATGGGGGTCGTCTGCTTCGAGAACCCCGCCATGGGAATCTACTTCATCGAAGACCCCGACGGGTACTGGATCGAGGTCATCAACTGCAAGAAATAAAAATGTAACAACACCCTTTGGCTCCTTCTAACTCTCGAATAATAAGAAGGATAGGGAGGCGTGGAAAGCTGAAAATGCCAAAGAATGCTAAAAATTTTTCAGTCCATTTTAACTTTTCGCCGAGTGGTGATGTTATGATAACAAAAGCAAACAAATTATAACCCATCAAATATTAAAACTATGAAAAAGACGTTACTCGCAGTCGCACTTCTCGGAGGAGTCGCTGCAACAATGAGCGCACAAGAGCTCACCCTTCAGAAGCCCAGCTTCGGTGACAATTGGTCAATCGGTCTCGACGGCGGTGTAACCACCCCGCTTGACAACGGAGCCTTCTTCGGCAACATGCGCGGTGTAGCCGGCCTGCACATCCAGAAGATGATTACCCCCGCATTCGGCGTCGGTGCCGAGGGTCTCTGGGGTGTCAACACTTCCTCCTGGCGCGGCATGCAGCACAGCACAACCGCCTTCGACAGCCAGTATGTAGGCGCTTACGGCGTAGTCAACCTGTTCAATCTCTTCAGCCCGTACGGAGCAGCCGAGGGCCGAGTATTCGATATCGAGGCACAGGCCGGTGCAGGCTGGGGCCATCTCTACCAGAGCGATCCCGTGCATGACAACAACTTCTTCGCCACCAAGGCAGGCCTGAACTTCAACTTCCACGCCGGTGACCGCGTCACCTTCTCGCTCAAGCCGAGCGTGCTGTGGAACATGAGCGGTGCCAACGTCGACTACACCTCCGCAGCCTACAACTCCAAGAAGGCCACCTTCAACCTTCTGGCCAGCGTAAGCGTGGCTCTGGGCAACGGTTTCACCTATGTGCTGCCCAACTACAACCTCGACGAGATCGCAGCCCTCAATGCTGAGGTCAACGACCTTCGCGGCCAGCTCCAGGATGCCGCCGGCGCATATGCACAGGCCCTCCAGAGCAACAAGAACCTGCAGGCCGAGCTGGTACGTGCCGAGAACCAGAAGCCCGAGATCGTGAAGACCACGACCACCAACGACTTCCTCAGCACCGTCCGCTACGTCAACTTCGCACTGGGCAAGTACACCGTGCCCGCCGACCAGATGCCCAACGTCGCTGCCGTGGGCGTATATCTGAAGAACCACCCCAAGGCCACCGTACAGATCAAGGGCTATGCTTCTGCCGACGGTCCTCTGGAGGTCAACGAACGCCTCGCCAACCAGCGTGCCGAGTCCGTCAAGAACCTGCTCATCAACAAGTACGGCATCAAGGCTGACCGCATCCAGGCTGAAGGCCAGGGCATCGGACACATGTTCGAGGAAGAGAGCTGGAACCGCGTAGCTGTCTGCATCCTGGACAACAACGCCCCCGTCAGCAGCTCCACTTCCGTGGCAAAATGACAGTAACGCCAATACTATTATAAAGATCAGATGAACGTGAAAGGGCACATCCGCGAGGATGCGCCCTTTCCTTCTGTACCCGTAGACGCCACACCCCCTCAGGCCGCTGGGCCTGAGGGGGTGTGGCGTCTGGCATGGGGGAAGCCCCCGGGCTCATTGCTTGTGCTCCTCGGCGATGCGGTTGGCCACCACGACGGCTTCGGAGATGTGGGAGCAGATGCGGTCGTCGCCCTCCATCATGCGGTCCACATGGGCGTGGCGCAAGGCCTCGGCCACCTGCGGGTTGACGCCCGAGAGCACTATGCGGATCCCCTCGGCATGCGAGCTTTGGATAAGTATTTCCAGGTTGTGGATGCCCGTGGAGTCGATGAAGGGCACCTTGCGCATGCGGATGATGCGCACTATCGGCTTCTCGCGCATGCTGTGGCGCACCACCTC
>CAZHCM010000117.1:0-6435 GCA_964531005.1 uncultured Sangeribacter sp.
GTTGTCATGATTTTGTCGGTATTATAACCGCGTTTGCGGTCATGTTTGCGGGCAAAGTTAGGGAGTTAAATTGGGATATGCAAATTTTTCGGGGAGATTTTAGTTATTTTAACATTTGGAGGCTGGGAGGGGGGCTACAACATTCGCGGGGAGGAGCCGTTAGTTGGATAGAGAGATTTCACTGTTAATTGACGACTATATGAGGACTGGAGGTGATATCACCCGCAAGAGACTGCTGACCACGGCATTGGTGCTGTTTACGCAGAAACCCTACAACAAGGTCACGCTTAAGGATATCGAGGCCGCCACGGGCCTGAGCCGAGGCGCCGTGATGTATTATGCCGAAAACAAGGAGTCGCTCTTCAAGCAGGCTGTCGAACTCTTCGTCTTCCGCAACAACACCCTCACCTCCCTCAAGCCGGAGGAGATGTCGTCGCTGGAGGGAACCATCAAGTCGTTTGTGCGCCTACTCACCGAGGAGCAGCGCCACTGGCGCGAGATCGGCATCAAGAACATCAACTTTGCGCTCTTCAACGTCCAAGTGTCATACTACAACCTCTACAAGGGCACCCGCAAGCAGGCCGGCGAGTGGTATGAGAACGAGTGCCGCATCTGGCGCGGCGTCATCGAGGCGGCCATGGCCAGCGGCGAGATCCGCGAGGTGGACGCCGACGAACTGGCCCATATCTTCGAGGACGTCTACTTTGGCACGGCCTACGCCGGCCTGGCCCGTCCCACAGGCTACTCCCCCGCCCGCGTCGGCCGCCAGCTGATGACCATCTACCGCTTCGTCAAGGCATAGCTCAAAAGTCAAAAGTCAAAGGGATGACGCTGTTAGGCGTTAGCAGGTTTGTCGTAGGTGAAGCGATACACTTCTGCCCTCACCTCTACCCTCTGACTTCTGCCCTCTAACCTAAAATACGCCAGTCTTCGATGCAGCGGGTCTTGGAGGAGAAGTTGACGCCTATGAGGATGAGACGTCGGCCGTCCATCTGAAACTTCCGGGCGTACCGCTTCTCCTCTATCTGGCGCAACGCCTTCTCGGCGCTTCCGTCGTATTTCAACTCTATGATGTAGATGTAGTCGGCGGTCTTTATCGTGATGTCGATGCGGCCGTCGGAGGTGGCCGACTCAGTCTCCGTATCGAGTCCTATCAGATCCATCAGCAGGAAGAAGGCGTTGTGGAAGTTGTTTTCCTCCTCCATCCTCATCTTATAGTGCACCCCTGCGAAATAGGCCTGAAGGCATTTCATGGCCTTGTCCGCTTCGCCCAATACGAAATACATGGCCATGTCGTCGACCAGCTCCTTTGGCGTCCCGTTGGTCTTTGTCTGCACGTAGTATGGCAGGAGGACGTTGAAGAGGCCATCCTTCACCTCTATGTTGGGGATGCCGAGCCGATAGCGGTTGATTTTGGAGAGGAACTCCTTGATGGTCAGGTAGCCGGTCTGATAGAGCAGCGATTTCGGCTTAGGCGTCAGCAGATCCAGGCCCTTGAGATCATCCAGCGTGCAATAGCAGTCGAATGTGGCCTCCAAGTCGGCATCCACCCTCTTGAGGGTCTCGGCGACGAGCCGCGGCATCCCGGTGTCGTTCCAGTAATTTTCAATTCGGGAGTTGGAGAGCGCATTGAGCAGCGACCACGGATTGTAGATGTCGCTGCCGTCGGCGGCAAACCGATAGCCGTCGTAGTTTCGCTTCAACTGACTGAAAGCCTCGTCACGGCCGACACCCGTCTTACGGGCCAAGGCTTCTATCCCCTCCTGAAGTGTCTCGCCCAGCTCTCGCTCGGTGATGCCACAGATGTCGGCATAGTCCTCCAGAAACGATATGTCGCTGATGTTGTTGAGGTCGGAAAAGATACTGAGTTTGCTAAACCGGCTGACACCCGTGAGAAAAACGAGCCTGATATGCTCCGATGCGCTCTTGAAAATCGAATACACGGCAGCCAGCCGGTCACGGTAATGGTCGATGGCGGCTTCATTGGCGATGTTGGCCACCATCGGTTTGTCGTATTCGTCCACCAGGATGACCACTTGCCGTCCGGTGGCGTGATGGGCGCCCTCGACGATATTGTAAAACCGTGTAGCCAGCGACCCCGCCTTCAAGCCCACGCCATACTTCATCTCCCACTTGCTGAAGACATTGTCGAGCACCACATCCAGCTTGCCGACATCACTATAGTTGTCGGAGTTAAGGTCGAGGCGGAGCACCGGATAGGGGTCCCAATCCCAATCAATGGTCCCGGCATAGAGACCTTGGAAGAGCTCCTTCCGGCCCTCGAAGAAGCACTGGAGCGTAGACAGGAAGAGGCTCTTGCCGAAGCGTCTGGGACGCGCCAGGAAGCAGTATCGGGCCCCCTTCTCGATTAGTCGGCCGATATACCGGGTCTTGTCGATGTATACGAAACCATTCTCACGAATTGTCGTGAAATCCTGTATGCCGATCGGGTATTTGAGAGTCGCTTTCATGTCGTCGCTGCATTTGCCTCCGATGGTGGAGAGGGTTATCAATGACAAAGTTACTAAAAATCCTTCAATATCCCTTGCCGCGTAGGTGAAAAATGACCTCCGACTTATGACTTATGACCTCCCAATAGGTGAGGCCGAAATGCAAAAGTGTCCCCTTGAAGGGGACACTTTTGCCGAAATCTATCCCCTTCGAGGGGAAAGGTGGATGCACTGTGGGTGCGTCCCTACGACCGGGGGCACCCTCTGACCTCTGACTTAGAAGACGGGCATCTGCCAGATGAAGCCGCAGGAGAGGCGGTTGGTGTTGAAGTCCTGGTTGGCGGGGTTGACGGCAGCCGCACGGCAGGAGTACTTGTAGTTGCGCCCAACGTAGGTCACGAAGAAGTGCAGGTTGCGGTCGGCCATGGGATAGAACTCTATGCCGCCGATGTAGCCCCAGGAGGTGCGGTAGTTGCCGCTCTCCAGCTCGCGACCATGCAGGGTCGTGCCCTTGCCCAGGCCGGCGGTCTCGTACATCACCTTGGCGAAGACGTTCCACTTCGGGGCGATGCGGTAGTTGAGATGCCAGACAAACGACATGTAGTCGGCCTTCTTCTGGTTGAAGCCGTTGTCGGCGCCGATGATCTCGGTCATGATCCCCTTGCGGTCGATCCCCTCGATGGAGTACATCCAGTCGAAGTAGGCGCCAAACTTGTCGTAGCTGAAGTCGTTGCCCAGGGCGAAGTAGTACATGTTCTTGGCCTCCGGCTCGCGCATCACCGACGCCGACCAGCGGGTGTGGTACCAGTCGGTCACCGTGCCGTTCCAGTTGAGGGTGTAGACCATCGGGAACTTGCAGGGGCGATAGTTGCCATACATCGACTCCGACGACCCGTTGATGGCGTTGAGCATCTGAAACTGCAGCTGCTGCCCGGAGTTGAAGTTGTAGGCGATGTCGACGCCCGACATGAAGTTGGTCATGTAGTCGACCATGTCGGAATACTGGTAGATCTCGATGGGGTTGAGGTCAAACTCGATGCCGCCGTAGGCCGCACACTGCTTGCCGAGGAAGAACTGCCACTTGTCGAGCTTGATGCCGATGCCGGCGATGTCGATGCTGCGCCAGAGGTTGTCGCGGTAGCCGTTGGGGTCGTCGCCCTTGTTGAGGCGCTGACGGTAGCGGTAGCTCAGCCAGTCGTTGATGTTGCCCTTGAACTCCAGGCGCAACTGCTTCATCTGAAACTTCCCGCCGTCAAACTCGCTGCCGGTCCAGTTGGTCTCGAAGTCGCCGTGCATGTTAAAGTACATGTTAAACTTGTCGGTCTTCTTCTCGATCTTGGCCACGGTCTCGATGAGGCCCTGCTCGTCGGTGGTATAGTTCTGCTGGGCGTTGGCTGCTCCGCACACTGCGAGCGCGCCAAGCGCAAGGATGGAAATTCGCTTCATAATTGGGGTTGGATTAGGGGGTTAGCATCAGGAAAAATCAAGATTAATCTTGAGAATCAGGATTAATCAGGATTAATCAGGCCGAATCCTGACTAATCCTGATTTATCTTGGGCGGATCAATACTCCTCGAAGTACTGCTGGATCTTCTTCCAGTCCTTGGTCTTGGTGAGGGCCAGCATCAGGAGCACGCGGGCCTTCTGGGGGTTGAGCTCCTCGGAGGCCACGAACTCATACTTGTTGTCGTCGACCTCGCCGTTGAGGGTCGTCGGGCCTGTCGGCACGCGGCTGGAGCGCACCACGACGATACCCTTCTTGCGGGCGTCGAGGAGCTTGGGCAGCAGGTTCTTGTGGAAGTTGCCGTTGCCTACGCCGGCGTGCACCACGCCCTGGTAGCCGTTGTTGAGGAAGGGGTCCATCACGTCGGGCTCCACGTTGGAGTAGCTGTAGACGATGCCCACCTTCGGGAGCTCCTTGCGGCCTCTGACGTCAAACTCGGAGTCGAGCGTGTGGCGCTTCAGCGACAGGCCGTTGTAGTAGACCTTGCCGTCGTGGATGTAGCCCAGCGCGCCGAAGTCGGGGGCCTGGAAGGTCTCGACGCTGACGGTGTTCATCTTCTGTGTGGCGTGGGCGCCCAGGATCAGTCCGTTCATGGCCACGACCACGCCCTTGGCTGCGGACTCAGGGGCGGCGGCGGTGACTACGGCGTTGTAGAGGTTGAGGGGGCCGTCGGCGCTGATGGCCGTCGAGGGACGCATGGCGCCGGTCAGCACCACGGGCTTCTGGCTCTTGACGGTCAGGTTGAGGAAGTAGGCGGTCTCCTCCATGGTGTCGGTGCCGTGGGTGATGACGATGCCGTCCACGTCGCCGGCCAGCAGTTCGTTGATGCGGTTGGCCAGGGTCAGCCATACGTCGTCGGTCATGTCCTGGGAGCCGATGCTGACGATCTGCTCGCCGGTCACGTCGGCTATGTCGTTGATCTGGGGCACGGCCTCAAGCAGGGAGCTGATGGCCACCTGTCCGGCGGAGTAGTTGGTCTTGGTGGAGCTCTCGCCGGCGCCGGCGATGGTGCCGCCCGTGGCGAGGATGTGGATCTTGGGCTTGGCCGCCGTCATCGTGGCGACGCCGCATACTGCGAGCATGAAAAGCAGTACGAGATGTGATACCTTTCTCATGAGGTGTGGATTTTTATTGGTGGTTTGTGAATATTCTTTGACTAGTCCATTCTCTCCGCCTAGGCTCAGTAGAGCTGGATGAGGAGCAAGCCCGTGGCTATGGCCACGACGGTGGCCACCATGCCCGGCATCATGAAGGAGTGGTTGAGCAGATACTTGCCGATCCTCGTCGTGCCGGTGCGGTCGAAGTTGATGGCGGCCACGAGCGTCGGATAGTTGGGCAGGAAGAAGTAGCCGTTGACAGCCGGGAAGAGGGCGATGAGCATCATGGGGTTCATGCCCAGCGCGATGCCCAGAGGCATGATGGCGCGCACCGTCGCGGCCTGGCTATAGAGCAGGATCGACATCACGAAGAGGGCCACGGCGAAGAGCCAGGGCATCTCGGTGACCAGCCCCTTTACTCCGTCGGTCAGCACGGCGAGGTTGCCGTGGATGAAGGTGTCGCCCATCCAGGCGATGCCGAAGATGGCTATGACGGCCTGCATGCCGGCGATGAGGACGCTCCCCTGCGTGGGGGCGATGCCGTTGGTGCGCGACACTATCAGGATGATGGCGCAGGTCGAGAGCATCAGGATCTCGATGAGGGCCGGCATGTCCATGGGGGTGCCGTTGAACGACGGGCGCAACGAAGGTATGGACCCGAAGACCACGATCAGGGCCGTCGACAGGATGAAGAGCACCACCGACAGCTTTGCCTGCCAGGGAGTGCGTATCTCGTTGATCTCCTTCTTGTTTTCGGTGATCATGCCGGCCTCGACACGGCGCAGGTACTCGGGGTCTTCAAGCAGGTCCTTGCCGACCCTCTTGCTCAGGAAGGCGCCGACGAGCACGCCGACAAGCGTGGCCGGGATGGTGATCTTGATGATGTCCAGAAGGGTGACATGGAAATCCGTCAGCAGTCCGAGCAGGGCCACTGTGGCCGCCGAGATGGGACTCGCGGTGATGGCCTGCTGGGAGGCGATGACGGCGATGCCGAGCGGGCGCTCGGGGCGTATCTTGGTCTCGCGCGCCACCTCGGCGATGACCGGGAGCACGGAGTAGGCGACATGGCCCGTGCCTGCCACGAAGGTGAAGAAGTAGGTCACCAGCGGGCTGAGGATGGTCACCTGCGAGGGATTCTTGCGAAGCATCTTCTCGGCCAGGCGCACCAGATAGTCGAGACCTCCGGCGGCCTGCATGGCGGCGGCGGCCGAGATCACGGCGGCGATCATCAGCATCACGTCGATGGGCACCTCGCCCGGCTCCAGGCCGAAGACGAAGACCAGTATCGCCATGCCGACGCCGCCCATCACACCAAGGCCGATGCCGCCCAGGCGGGCACCGACGATGATGGCTGCAAGGACAAACAGCAATTGGATTATCATGC
>CAZHCM010000118.1:0-6420 GCA_964531005.1 uncultured Sangeribacter sp.
GGCTCATGGACTGCAGCTGGTTCTCGATGCTCATGTCGTCGTTGGTCGAGAGGTCGAACTGCACCTGCGGCGACTCCAAGGTGCCCGTGACGTTGAGGCCGACGAGGAAGTTGACCTGCTGGGTCGTGGAGCCCTGCATCACGCTTGCGCGCACCTGGTCGGTGGCGTGGATGTTGAGGGTCGGGGCCATCAGCTGGCCGTTCCAGACTATGGAGCTGGCGGGGTCGAACTCGAACTTCTTCTCGCCCATGAGCTGTACGTTGTAGCGAGCATACCCCTCGCCGAGCACCAGGGTGCCGTTGAGGCGCTGGTCGCCCATGTAGTTCTGGAAGAAGGTCAGCGTGCCCGAGGGTGAGAGCTGCACCTTGCCGCTGCCGCTGGTGTTCTTGGGTATGACCACCACGATGTTGGTGCCCGGCGAGATGGTGGCCGAGGCGTTGATGCGCATGGCCATGGCCTGCGCGGCCTTGTCGTCGGAGGAGACCTGGGTGGTGTCCGAGAGGTTGACGAAGCGCACCACGTTGTCCTGCGTCGCGCCCCCCAGGACGTCCGATGTCATGTCGAGCGTGTATGTGACGTCGGTGCCGGAGAGAACGTTGAGGTTGGCGCTGACGTCCATCACCTGCAGGGAGCCCTTGGCCGAGGCGTTGAGGTCCATGAAGAGTTTGCCGAAGACCATCCCGCCGTCGCGCTGCGTGTTGTTGAGGAGCTGGAAGTTGGAGGCGTTGGCCGTCAGGTCGAGGCGCACGTCGCTCAGGTGTGAGGCGTCGACGGTGCCGTCGAGCGTCAGCGGGTTGGCGTTGGCGGCCAGGATCTGGAATTTGTTGAGGCGCAGCACGTTGTCGCGCACCGTGATGGGATCCTCGTCAAACTTCAGCGCAGTGCCGAGCATCGAGACGAAGACGCTGACCGAGTCGCAGGCCACCTGGCCGTTGAGCACCGGGGCGGCGAAGGTGCCCGTCAGGTCCATGCGTCCGCTCAGCGTGCCGCTCAGGCGCGCCACGTCGTAGCCCAGGAATGGGTTGGCCACCGAGAGCGGGAAGTCGGAGAGGGTGAGGAAGGTGTTTTGCGGCTGCAGGGCCTTGGCTGCGGAGTCGGGCACCAGTTCGGTGTGGACCACCAGCGCCGGGTCGCCGTTGACCTTCAAGGCCACCGTGGCGCGGGTGTCGCCGGCGTTGTCGCGCCCCGCCTTCAGGCCGAGGTCGAAGTCGCCCACGCGGTGGCCGTCGTAGGCCAGGCCGGTGAGCTGCAGGCCGCCGTCCCCTTCGAGGCTCTTGCCGTCGTAGTCGAGGCGCAGGTCGGAGTCGAGCGTGCCGGCCAGCGGCGGCGGGTCGAGCATTATGTTGATGAACTGCTGTATCTTGATATTGTCGAGCTTCATGTGGAGCGAGTTGCCGTCATGCTCGGTCGAAGGCTCGGTGGCGAGCAGTATGGAGCTCTCCGCGCTCTTGGCCTGCAGGTTGGCGTCCACGCGGTGGTTGGTGAAGTTGTAGTCCACGTGGTTGTCGAGGTTGAAGCGCCACGGTATGTATCCGATCATGGCGCTCAGGGGGGTGAAGTGGATGGTTGCGATGCTGTCGGCCACGGCTGCCGTCAGGCCGAGGCGGTATCCCTGCTCCCCCTTCAGGTTGTGCTGGTCGAGGGAGAGGGCGAGACGGTTGGTGGCCAGGTAGCCGTTGAGGTTGACGTCCGCAAACTCGCTCATCGCCCCCGGGCCGTTGCCTATGTGCAGGCCGTAGTCGAGCAGGCCCCCGCGCTGCTTGAGGCGCAGGGCGATGGTGTCGAGGTTCATGGTGGCCGTCGAGAGGTTGAGGAGCTGTGCGCGCCCCTTGACGATGGAGTCCTTGCCGAGGTCGAGCCATACGGTGTCCATACCCAGCCCGGCGGGGGAGAGGAAGCCTGAGAGGAGCCCCCGGTCGTTGGCCGAGGCGCGGAGGCGGAACATCGGCAGGTCCCCCTGCAGGGTCTCCATGTCGAGACGCCTCTTTTCCAGCCCCTTGCTGACGTTGGCGCCGATGGCCGAAAAGGTCTCCACGAGGCTGTGGGCGTTGTAGGGGCTCTCAAAGAGCACATTGACCTGGTCTCCAGCCAGGGCCACGTAGGTGTCGGCCGCCGTGGAGCGCACCTTCGCCTTCAGGCCGCCGGGGGCGGTGTATTCGGCCTCCCCCACGCGCCAGTCCAGCTCCGGCAGGTCGAGGTCCACGTCGTAGAGCCAGCGTGCCGGCGATGCCGTTCCCGTTATGTTGAAGCGCGCCCCGCCGGCACATTCGGCCTCGGAGAGGCCGAGGGCCCGGAGGTCGACATGGCGCAGGTCGGCGGCCACGTCAAACCGGTAGTCGTCCGGGGCCACGGCGCCGGTGCCCGTCAGCGAGAAGTCGCATGCCGGGTTGGGGGAGGAGGCGTCGATGGCGAACTCCCCGTTCATCAGCCTCACCCGCGCCTGGAGGTCGCGCAGCAGGTGGCGGTTGTATTCAGCCCGGGCGAGGTCGATCGATATGTCGGTGGAGGCCCCCTTCTTCTCGGGGTTGAAGCCTGCGCCGGAGGCCTTGAGAGAGGCGGTGACGTGGCCCACGCCCAGGGTCGGGGCGAAGGGGGCCACGTTGAGGTTGTCGATTTCCACATCGGCCACATACCGCTCGGAATTGAGGCCCACCGAGCCGCGCCCCACCACATTGCCTTGCGGCGAGGTCAGCCGGAAGTCGGCCCCGTATTCCTGGGCGCGAGCCTTGGCGGTGCCCGCGATGCGCATCGGCGGCAGGGTCATGTCGGTCAGCCCGGCGAGGCGCTGGGCCAGCGAGGGGTTGGAGAGTTCGCCGTCAAACTTCACCTGCCCGGCCAGCCGCTTCATGTCGAGCGCATTGGCCACGTCGCCCGAGGCGCGGAGCGAGAATACGCTTGGCACGGCCACGTCCAGGCGCCTGATCTGTGCCTGGTCAAGTCGCCCCTGTGCTTCCAGGGCGAGCGAGAGCGGCGAGCGTTGGGGCATCTGGCGCGTGTAGGTGGCCAGCGAGGGCATGAAGGCCTCTATGTCGGGCCATCCGAGCGAGGCGTTTAGCGAGGCGTCGAGTGGGGCCTGAGGCTCCATCTGCATCAGCGCGAAGGGGAGCCCGGCGGTGACGTCGACGTGCGACCAGGGGGTGCGCACATCCAGGTCGTCGAGCGTAAGGCCAGCCTCGGTGATGCCGACCGTGCCCGAGCCGCTTGTGATCTGCAGGCCCGACCGCTCCGTGCCCTGAAGCATGAAGACGGGAAGGCGGAGCGTCGAGGCGGCGTTGTAGAAGTCCTTGACCCCGATGCTGAGCCCTGTGACATTGATATATGAGGCGTCGAACCCCGGCAGCGGCTTGTATCCCTTTATGGCGTAGAGGGCGTCGAAACGTTCCAGCGTCACCGAGTCGCCGCGGATCACCATCGGGGGCGATGCAGGGGTGTTGGCTGTGGAGTCGGGCGTCGGGGCCGGGTGTGCGGCCACGTATTCCGGGGTGGGGGTGAGGTATGTGGCCGTGCCGTCGGCGCCGCGCAGTGCGCGGGCCGTGATGAGGTTCTTGGAGAGGTCCACCACGCCGCCGCGCACTTCGAGCGAGCGGGCGTTGAGGCGTAGAGTGTCGATGGTCGGGAGCATCGACATGCCGAAGGTGAACCGCTCCAGGCTCAGCCTTTCGGCGCGGATCACCATCTGCGTGGGGGTGGAGTCGTTGGAGGGGGTCTGTTTCCAGACGTCCATGAGGAGCTGGACGTTGCCGTCGGCTATGCGCGCCTCGTTGAGGTTGATCGACATCGTGCGCAGGTCCACCGACGCCTTGTCGTCGGTCTCCAGTTCGCCGGCGCGTATGCGCAGGATCATCGAGGAGTCGGGCGAGACCATGTTGTAGGCGCCGTCGAGCAGGCGCAGCTTCTCCACCTGCGCGTCCATGCGCAGCAGCGGCAGCAGCTTGACGTCGATCTCCGCCGAGCGCACGCGGGCCATCGTGTCGCCCGTGGCCTGGACCACGCTCACACCGTCGAGGGCCAGCCGGAGCGGAAACTTCAGCCGGAGGCGGTCGATCGATATGTCCATCCCCGAGCTTTTGCGCACCATCGAGCAGGCGAGGTTCTTCACTCCCGTCTGCACCGGGGGTATGTAGAGCAGCACCGGGATGGCCAGTATGACGATGACGATCCACATCAGCGTCTTGAGCGCGATGCGTAGGGCGCGGTGCCTGCGTTTCGGCTTGCCCTGGGGTTGCTCCTCCTTAGGGGGCTGCTCCGCGCCGGAGGGCTGGGGGGCAGTGCCGGAGGGCTGGGGGTCGGGGGCGAGGTCTTTGTTGTCGTCCATTGGCAGGGGGGTCAGAAGGGCTTGCGGTACTTGTCGGCCCCCGCGTCTTCCGATGCCTCTTCGAGCACGGAGAGATAGGAGGCGTAGCGGCTTTCGGATATGCGGTGGTCCTCGACGGCGGGGATGACGGCGCATCCCGGCTCCCCCGTGTGGCGGCAGTCGGAATAGCGGCAGTCGTGGCCTATGCGGAAGATTTCGGGGAAGAAGTGCGACACCTCCTCCGGCTCGAAGTCAATGACGCCGAAACCGCGCACGCCCGGCACGTCGATTATGTCGCCGCCGTAGGGGAGGGGTATCATCTCCGAGAAGGTGGTGGTGTGCATGCCGGTGTGGTGCATGGCCGAGATCTCGCCCGTGCGCAGGTCGGCGCCCGGCACGAGGGCGTTGATCAGCGACGACTTGCCCACGCCGCTGTTGCCGGCCAGGAGCGACACCTTGTCGCGCGTGGCCTCGCGCAGGGCGTCGAGCCCCTCGCCGGTGCGGGCCGAGACCATCAGCACCGGGTATCCGATGGAGCGGTATAGGGTGGCGACGGCCTCGCCGAGCTGGCGGTCGTCGTCGTCCCAGGTGTCGATCTTGTTGAGCACCAGGGTCGGGGGCACGTTGTATGCCTCGGCCGTGGCGAGGAAGCGGTCGATGAAGGTCAGCGGGGTCTCCGGCTCACGCAGGGTGGCCACGAGGATGGCCGCGTCGAGGTTGGAGGCCAGGATGTGGCTCTCCTTGGAGAGGTTGGAGGCGCGGCGGATTATGTAGTTGCGGCGCGGCTCTACGGCCGTTATGTAGTCGGCGTCGTCGGCGGCGGAGCGCACGGTCACGCGGTCGCCGACGGCCACGGGGTTGGTGGTGCGTATCCCCTTGATGCGGAAGTTGCCCTTCACGCGGCAGTTGAGGGGTGCGCCCCCGTCGTCGGGACGCACGACGTAGGAGCTGCCGGTGTTGCGCACCACGACGCCCTGTCGGGCGTCGCCGGTGAGTTGGGCCGCGGGGGAGCCTGCTTTCTTTTTAGCCATGTCGGTAGTCAGCTATAGTATTCAACCTGCAAAGTTAATACAAAACTTGATACAAATGCTTGGAAAATTCAACTTTTTGCGCTCGGCAGGCGTTGAAAACTAAACAATATATAAAAACACACACAAATCAAAAAGTTATGAGCATTGAAGAAATCGGCACATGGGCCGGCGAGGTCTACAAAGCCCTCGAGAACAGTGACACGCACATGCTTGGCCTGAAGCAGATCAAGAAGGCCACCAAGCTGAGAAAGGACGAACTGATGGCCGCCTTCGGCTGGCTTGGCCGCGAAGGGAAGGTCCTCATCACAATGGAGGACGAGGACATCGTCCTGAAGCTCGTCTGAGCCAAGGAAACAAGCAGCGGGGGGCGCCAGTCGGCGCCCCCCGCTGCTTGTTTGACTTACTTTCTGAAGGGGATTGGCCAGATGACGCGCACCGGGACGGTGCGCCCTTCGAGGCGCCCGGGGGTCCAGTGGGGCATCAGGGAGAGGACGCGCAGGGCCTCGTCGTTGAGGGAGGGCTCGACGCCCTTGACGATCTTGAGGTTGGAGACGGCGCCATCGGCGTTGACCACGAAGGAGCAGACCACGCGTCCCTCGATCCCCTTGCGGTATGCTTCGGCGGGGTATGTGCGGTGGGCGTTGATGAAGTCGACGAGGCTCTTGTCTCCACCAGGGAAGGCTGGTTTCTCGCTCACATAGTCATATTCGAAGACCTCGCGGTAGCAGCGTCTGCCGTCGGGGGTGACGCCTGCCGACACGCGACACGTCTGGGCGCCAGCCGGGGCGAGCCCGGCGGCGAGAGCCGTTAGGAAGAGCAGGAGTTTGGTCAGTGTCGGTATCATTTCAACGCAAATTTAATCCACTCTCTCCAATCCTGCAAGCCCCGTCCCCCTCTGCGGGGCCTGATTTAAGCATGTTTGACATTTTTTCACACAGCAACGCCGAGAGGGCAGAAGTCAGAAGTCAGAACTCAAAGGCCAGACCTCAGAAGTAAGGGCCCGCAAGCGGGCCATGCGGCAAACGGACCACCGCCCCCATACCTCCACCGACCCCCAACCTCCCAACCCCTCCCAACCTCTCAACCTCCCAACCT
>CAZHCM010000119.1:0-6401 GCA_964531005.1 uncultured Sangeribacter sp.
CGATCTTGCCGAAGAATGCACCCGAGAAACTCCTCTCCGCGCTGACGTAGACGGCAGCTGTCCTCTCGTCATAGTCGAAGGAATTGCTCTGGAGAGGATTGACGACCCATATCCCATCCTTGAAATCGGTGATGCGCAGGTCTGTGGCGTTGTCCACCCCGGTGTAGGCAGCACCCGCATCCATCCGGAATCCCCGGAAAGGAAGTGCGGCATCCAGTTTCACGGATTGGATTCGATACTTGTTGGCGCCGGCATCGGTGAGTCTTGTGGCGTCTTCTCCATCCTGCCATGTGGAGACGTCGGAGAAGGAATGCGTATGTCGGTCAAAGAAGTTGTAGGTCAGGCTCAGCAACTTCCCGCTGCTGTCGAGTCTCCAGTCTCCGAAGGCGGTAAGCGTCAGTGCATTGTTGGGGCGTGCCGGAGAGACATTGCGGGAGAAGGAGGGGAGGTCATTGTCGAGGGTCACGTCGGATATGTCGCTCCTGAGGCGCATCATGCTGTAGTTGACGATGGCCCCGGCACTAAGCCGGTCGTCAAACTTGTATTTGAACAGTCCGTTGGCCCCCAAGGCGCGGTTGGCAAACCGGTTGTCGCGCTTGGAGATGCGCGAGAAGTCGGAGAATGTATAGGTGCGGTCAAGATCGTTCAGTCCCTGCAGATCCTGCCAGCTGACATCGGCCGAGAGCTCCACCCTGCGTGTGGTGTGGCTGACGTTGCCTCCGAGCAGATAGCAGAAGTCCTCGCGCATGGTGGCGTTGCCCCATAGGTTGCCGCGCGTGCCATGCGATTCGTTGCGCGTGGTGATGCTGATGTAGGCCACATTGGTGGAGGCCGCATACTTGGCCGGAGGGGTGGTGAGGAGCTCGATCTTCTCGATGCCGGACGACTGCAGGTTTTTCAGGCGCAGCGCTATTGCCTCCTCGGGCATTTCCAGCAGATGGCCGTCGATGATGTATTTCACCGACGACTTGCCGGCACGCTGACAAGATCGTTGGCGACTGATACGCGGGGTATCCGGTCGAGCACCTGCACGCCGTTCAACCCCAATGAGTATGGGTCGTTTTTGACAAGGTAGGTTATGCGGTCGGGAGCCTGCTTGATGACGGGGCGGCTGGCCACCACGACGACTTCGTTGAGGTCGAATTCCTTCTCCCATGCAGAGGCCAGGGAGTCGGCGGGCTGCTGGGAATAAAGGGACATAGGGAGTGCCGCCGCTACGAATAGCGGCGTAAGGAAAGTCTTCATATGTAGATGGATGGGTTTAGATTGTCAAGCTATGGCGGGGATGTGTTGCGCGGGATTACTTGAAAGCCTTTTCAGGGCCTTTGATGAAGAGGTAGGCGTTCTTGCCGGAAGGGGCTTGCTGGAGGCCGATGTCGATTGTCTCGCCGTTGTTGGTGAGTTTGATCCATACACTGGTCCCCCCTGCTCCGGTCTGCTCCAGATACTTTGTCGCCTGTGGCGCATCCTTTTGCAGGGTTTCAGAGATGAGGTTGACCAGGGGGGCGTTGTCGTTGACCTGCATGCCGCGATAGTAGACGCCGTTGTCGCGCGATATGGTGGTGCGGACGGACTTCTCCTTGTTGTAGCGGCCATCGAAAAACTGTGCCACGTGTATCTCCGGGGCCTTGGCGTATGCCAGCATTGTGACAAAGGCCATTGCGAATATGATGAGGAATCTTTTCATTGCTCTAAGGGGTTAGCGGTTATGAAGTTGTCAATCATTTCTTTCTCCTGTGCCTCCCGGGCCGACATCTGCATCATGAAGGCTTCGGCGGCCTGCATCTCGGCCTCGGCCTGCGCTTTGGCCTTCGCTTCGTCAAGGCGGTGGCCATCGGCATAGGCCAGGTAATAGGGCGCTTCGGATCCCTGCGGGCCGGCGGGGTCAATGTTGAAGGCTATGGCAAGCCCGATGAGGAGAGCCAAGGATGCGGCAATGCCTGAGTATAGGAGACGTTTGGGCCATGGGCGCAGCTTCTTGTCGGAAGGGACTGTCACGGCCTTGTCGCAGACTGTCAGCTCTATGCCCATCAGTGCCTTTGTCTCGTCGATCAGCGGAGAGCGGAAGGGGAGGCGGGTGAGCAGGTAGCGGAGTTCGCCTTCCTCCGACACCGAGAGGCGGCAGTCCATATATAGCCGGCAGAGTTGCTCGGCGTCTTGGAGTGTCAGTTTATCGTCGTGGTCGTTCATTTCTCAAGTAATCTATAGTTGTCACGTATTCTCTTTCTGGCCCGGCTCATTTGCATCCTGACAGCTTCCACTGTCATGCCCAATTGTCGGGCGACCGTCTCATACTCCAGTCCATCGTGTATGACCAGGGAGTAGACGTGTCTCTGGAGGTCGGAGAGTCCGGCTGTAAGCAATGTCTCGTATCTCTCCATGTCCTCTCCCGACTCTGGAGTGGATGCGAGGGAGGCCGTGTCGGTGTCGTCGATCGGAAGCGTACGGGGCTTGCGCAGGCGGTCGATGCAGACGTTCTTGAGGGCTGCAAAGAGTTTGTTGCGTGCTTCCGGTTCCGATTGGGCGCCCCCGTGGCTCCAAAGGTTGACGTAGGTGTCCTGTAGGGCATCCTTGGCTTCCTCGTCGTCTTTGAGGAACCCCAAGGCGCTACGGTGCAGCCTATCGCGCAGGGCCAGGAATGAGGATGTGAGATTATCTGTTTTCATCGTCTTACACCATAGATACGTTTGAGGCGGCAAAACGTAACACTTCCTAATGCACTTTTGTTGACTCGTGGATTGCTGGGGAGGAGTGGGGGAGTTCTTGGGAAATATTCTTTCTTGTCGTTATGAAGATAAGTGGTTGACAATTAGTGCGATATTCAAATGTGCGGAGCGGGATTATGTAATTTATTGCGTTTTAGGGTGGTGGTTTTGTGTAATTTATTGCGTTTTGGGGAGGTGGTTTTGTGTAATTTATGGCATTTTGAAGGGGCCGTTTTGTGTAATTTATTGCGTTTTGGATAGGCCGTTTTATGTAATTTATGGCGTTTTGAGGGGGTCGTTTTGTGTTATTTATGGCATTTTGAGGTTGGGAGATGAGGTGGTCTTGGGGGCGGAAGAGTAGAAAATGAATGAGACTCCCCGGGGTGCGTGGGAGTCTCGGAAGACGGTGATGAGGAAGATGGGTTAGAAGGAGAGGATGGCGTCGATCTTCAGGCGCGTGTCTTCGGAGAGGGGGCCAGGTCGTCGTATCCTCATAAAAATGTGGATATACCACACTTTTATGCTCATAAAAATGTGATATGACCACACTTTTATCCTCATAAAAATGTGGTTATTCTTGCGAAAGTCGAGGTAAATGCTTAATTTTGCGGGCAGTTATCATGCGACATTACATTGTAGGATGGAAAGACATATCTTCAAGGAATTGGTGGAGTGGAAGGAGTCTCCACGCCGCAAGCCCCTAATGCTTCTGGGAGCACGACAGGTGGGCAAGACATATATACTCCGTGAACTCGGCAGAAGGGAGTTTGACAACATGGTCTACGTCAACTGCTACAAGAACGAGGCGGTGGCCACGCTCTTCAGCCAGGATGCGGACGTACGACGCATATTGTTGGGGCTCTCCGCCCTGACTGGAGAGGAGATATGGCCACAGCGCACGCTGGTCTTTCTTGACGAGGTGCAGGAGATACCGGAGGTGGTGTCGGCGCTGAAGTATTTCTGCGAAGACGCCCCGGAGATCGCAGTTGCCGTCGCCGGCTCCCTCTTAGGCGTGCGCAACATGGAGGGTCATCCCTTCCCCACCGGAAAGGTGGACATCTACCACCTCTATCCTATGACCTATGTGGAGTTTCTCAATGCATTGGGGAAGCAGCAGATGGCCTCCTTGCTCGATGACCCCGCGCAGGAGGAGCTGGTCAACACCCTCTTGCCGAAGTATCAGGAATACCTGCGCCAATACTACTTTGTCGGAGGGATGCCGGAGGCCGTGCGGGAGTTTGCCGACGGCGCCGGCCCGCAGGCCATCCGCAAGATCCAGGAAGCCATCTTGACCGCCTACGATGCCGACATCGGCAAACATGCCGGCCGCGACACCCAAAAGGCCCGGCTTGTCTTCGAGTCGATCCCGGCCCAATTGGCCAAGGAGAACAAGAAATTTATATTCGGAGCCTTGCGCAAAGGAGCGCGGGCAGCAGACTACGAGAATGCAATCCAATGGCTTCTGGATGCAGGGTTGGTGTATAAAGTGTGCCGCCTGACCAAGGCCGCCATCCCGATCAAGAACTATATGGAGAAGGACTCCTTCAAGCTCTTCCTGCTGGATGTCGGGCTCTTAGGGGCCATGGCCGGAAGCCCCGCCGATATGGTGCTCATCGGCGACAGGGTGTTTTCGGAATACAAGGGATCCTTTACCGAAAACTATGTACTGACGCAGATGGTGCCCGTGCCCAACTTATATATTGGCTACTACTCCAAGGAAAACTCCACCTTGGAGATCGACTTCGTGGTGCAGGCGGGGGCCCATCTGCTCCCGGTGGAGGTGAAGGCCGAGGAGAATGTCAAGTCGCGCTCCCTAAGACAGTTTGTGACGATAGACAATGCCGGAAGCGCCATGACTGGCTACCGCTTCTCGATGAAAGGCTTCGTTGCGCAAGACTGGATGCGCAACGTGCCCCTCTGTGCCGTCTATCCCTATCTCTCGCGCCTCGCAGAGTGAGGCGCGACTTTGGAGAACGGGGTCAGAAGGTGAGCTGGAGCATGGCCTGGAGGCGGTTGACGTGGGATTGCTCGCCGTTGTAGTTCACGCGGCGGGCGTAGATGTACTCCATGCCTGTCTGCAGGGCCGAGGTGATGTTCCAGAAGACGTTGGCTACGGCATATTGCCCGTAGCGGTACTGCTCTCCCCAGGGAGTGGCGTCCTCACCCTGATGGGCGTAGCGGTCGGCATAGGTGCGCAGGTGCGAATAGGTGGCCGAGCAGTAGACAGACTTGCTGAAGTCGTATTGCAGGCCTGCATAGCCGCCCCAGGCGGTCACAGTGTTGAGTATCCCGGGATTGCCAGGCGCAGGGGTCATGTCCAGCCCCTCGCCCGATAGATCCTGGAACATCGAGGCTACCCCCTTGCCATACACCCCCTGATAGAAGATGGTCAGGGGGCCGAAGAGGGTGGCCTTGCCTGAAAGTTGCAGGCCCCAGCCCACCTTGTCGACATTTCGGGCGGCGATGAGGTCGCGATACATGAGGTTGCGCACCACGGCCGAGAGGCGCACCCATCCCTCGCCGTCCCATGAATATCGGGCGAAGACGGGGATGTCGGGCACCCGCTGGTGGACCGTGGCGCTCTCAACCCCCGGGGTGACACTGTACGCAGGCGCCTCCACGCCACCCCCCACGCTCCATTTCGCTCCAATGGGGTGGGTGTAGCTCAGCAACGTGGTCTGCTGCGCCGTGAAGGCGTTCGGACCCTCGTAGTCGATGGTCGGGGCGCCGGCGTCAGGGTCGGAGAACGTGGAGTAGTCGTAGCCGGCCTCTATGCCACGATATTTCATATAGGCGAACTGCAACTGGGGCGCATAGTCGTTAAGCAGGTTAAGACCCACAAAGACGCCCACCTGGTCGCGGGCGCCCGGCAGGGCCACGAAGTTGAAGTATAGCATCGACTGCATGGCGCTGAGGTTGAGCTTGGCTCCGTCGCCCGGGGCTGTGTACATCGGGATATTGGCCACGATCAGGGAGTTGGGATTGTCGAGCGGGGCGCCGAAGTCGTAGCCGGCCGTCACCTTGGCATATCCGCCGATGGTTAGATGGAAACGGTTGTCCTTGCTGTGGAGGCCCAGATGCTTGTATCCAGGCGTCTCCAGTTCGCCGGGAGCATTACGGTCGAGGGCCTTGTGGGCGATGCTGTCGTGGTTGAGTGGATAGGAATGCCCGGAGTTGTGGGCATGATGGCTCGGCGCGATATCCTGGGCGGCTGCGGGAAGGCAGAGGGCTGCGAGAGCCGCGATGGCAAGGATGGGTCTCATGTCAGTACTGCTCTTGGGCGTTGGGGAAATCGGATGACTTCACGTCGTCGATATAGTGTTTCACGGCATCGGTCATGATGTCGCCGAGATTGGCATACTTGCGCAGGAACCGAGGCGAGAATCCCTCGTTGAGGCCAAGCATGTCGTGCATCACGAGCACCTGTCCGTCCACGCCCCCGCCTGCGCCGATGCCGATGATGGGTATGGAGACCTCCTTGGCCACGCGCTCCGCCAGCTCTGCGGGCACCTTCTCGATGACGATGCCGAAGCATCCCAGCTCCTCGAGCAGACGGGCGTCGGCGATGAGTTTCTCGGCCTCCGCCTCCTCGCGGGCGCGCACGCTGTAGGTGCCAAACTTGTTGATGCTCTGCGGTGTGAGTCCCAAATGGCCCATCACCGGGATGCCGGCGCACAGGATTCGCTGGATGCTCTC
>CAZHCM010000120.1:0-6341 GCA_964531005.1 uncultured Sangeribacter sp.
TTCGAGTGCAAAGTTACTGCGTTTTTGCGTCCTGGCCAAATTTTAACGGGTATTTTTTTGTTAAAAAATGTTAGTCAGCTGATTTGCAGGATATTTCACCTGTCTCTCCATAACGACTTTCTCCAGGCTCATCGGCCAGGTGCTACTGGCGGCTAAGTATCCGGCCTTGGGGGTCGAGGGTGTAGACGGTGGGGGTGCGCCGTATGACGTAGGGGATGTCGTCACCTTCTGTCGAGCGTGCCACTATCCATTCCGGGGGCCACAGCTGGGCGTCCTGCCGCCATCGCTCCTCATCCTCCCATGCGTACACGGCCACTACGCCTATCTTCTGCGTGGCCTGGCTCGGGGCGTTGGCCAGCGTCATCATCAGGCGGTGGCAGTCTTCGCAGTCGGGGGAGTAGAAAATCACCAGGATCTCTTCCTTGTCTCCCAGGCTCTCTATGGCTGCGTGGAGCGTCGACACCTCGCCGTCGCGGGTCGTCATGCCGAAATCCCCGGCCTTCGTGCCGGGGCGCCCGTGGCTCAGTTCCTCGCTCTCCAAGGCAAGGCGTTCGTCTTCCGGCGCCAGGCCGGCAGCGGCCTCTGCGACAGCATCGTACAGGTCGAGGCTGAAGACGGGGGAGGCTGGTTCGTAGAGATATTGCCGGGCCAGGGAAAGGGCCATGCGCCAGGTATCCTCACCGGACTGGCGCACCTTGCCAAGCCATTCCCCGGCCACTTCGCGGCGAGCCGTGTCGGGGAGCAGGGGAAGGATGGTGGCGTAGTCGGCCAACGCCTCCTCCACGCTCCGGCGGTCCAGAGAGTCCGAGGGATTGACCTTATGCCAATCGACGCTGTCCCAGTAGTGGCGGCAGACATAGTCGGCTCGTTGCGCCGGCTCCCGCAGGTCGCCCGGCACGACGGGGAGCGTGAAGTGAACCTCACTCCACGCTCCCACGACGGTCGCGGCGATGGCGCTCGCCACTATGGTTGATAGAATCCTGTGTCTCAAATATTGCCGGTCTTAGCGTCCAAGGAATGTGTTGACGCGCGCCAGGACGTTGTCCACCGTGAACCCGAACTTCTCGTCGAGCACCTTGGCGGGGGCCGAGGCCCCGAAGCGCGTCAGGCCGAAGATGTCGTAGCGTCCGCGCATGACGGGCATCAAGGCCACGGGCAGACCGGCTGTGACGCCGAACTCCGGCACGCCGTCGGGCAGGATCTCCTTGCGGTAGTCCTCGCTCTGGCGCATGAAGAGGCCCTGCGAGGGCACGGAAACGACGCGGGCCTTGACGCCCTCCTCCTGCAGTCTCTGGGCCACCTTGACAAGCAGCGACACCTCGCTGCCGTTGCCCACGAGCACCAAGTCGGGCTCCCCGTCGCCCCAGGCCACGTATCCGCCCCGGCGTGCGCCCTCGGCGCGGGCCATGCGGTCGTCTCCGGGCAGGTCCTCCACATCCTGGCGGGTGAGGATGAGCACTGTGGGCGAGGTCACGTTCTCCATTGCCATCTTGTAGGCCACGAGCGTCTCGGGTCCGTCGGCGGGGCGCAGGCAGAGCAGCGACTGTGAGCCGTGGAGGTTGTCCATCATCTCGAGCAGGCGCATCTGGGTCTCGTGCTCCACGGGCTGGTGGGTCGGGCCGTCCTCGCCCACGCGGAAGGCGTCATGGCTGAAGACGTATTTCACCGGCAGCTCCATCAGGGCCGACATGCGGATGGCGGGCTTCTCGTAGTCGGAGAATACGAAGAATGTGCCGCAGGCCGCCCAGATGCCCCCGTGCAGGGCGATGCCGTTCATCAGGCAGGCCATCGTCAGCTCGGCCACTCCGGCCTGCAGGAACCCCTTGGCGAAGTCGCCGCGCACAATCTGCCCGGTGGCCTTCAGGAAGCCGTCGGTCTTGTCGCTGTTGGCCAGGTCGGCCGAGGAGACTATCATGTTGCCCACGTTCTTGCCAAGGAAGTTGAGGATGGCCGACGATGCGGCGCGTGTGGCGGCGTTGGGCTTGAGCTCCACCTGGCTCCAGTCGAGCTCGGGACACTTTCCGCTCATCCATTGGCCGAGCTTGGCGGCCAATTCGGGATTGGCCTCCTTCCACTCGTGGAAGGCCTGCTTGCGCTCCGAGACGATGTGGGCCAGCTCCAGGCGGCGGGTGTCGTAGAGAGCCTGCACGTCGTCCCAGATCTTGAAGCCCTCGGCGGGGTCGCCGCCGAGACGGCGGATCGTGGCGTCCACGTCGGCGCCTGCCTTCGACAGGGGCTGCCCGTGGGTGGACACGGCCCCTTCGAGCGACGAGCCGTCACCCTTGACCACCCCCTTGGCCATCACGGTGCGTCCGATGATGAGCGTGGGGCGCGAGGCCTCCTCGTGGGCCATGCGGATGGCCCCGCTGATGGCCTCGGGGTCGTTGCCGTTGATCTCGAGCACGCTCCAACCCCAGGCGCGATACTTGGCGGCGGTGTCTTCGGTGGTCACCTCGTGCACCTTGGTGGAGAGCTGCACGTCGTTGGCGTCATAGAACATTATGAGGTTCTTCAGCCCCAGGGTGCCGGCGGTGCGCCCTGCGCCCTGCGAGACCTCCTCCTGTATGCCGCCGTCGGAGATGAAGGCGTATGTCTTGTGGGCCACGACCTCGCCGAAGCGTGCGGCCATGAACCGCTCGGCCACGGCGCATCCCACGGCCATGGCGTGTCCCTGGCCCAGGGGGCCGGAGGCGTTGTCGACGCCACGCACGGGATCGAGCTCGGGATGGCCCGGGGTCACGCTCCCCCACTGGCGGAACTGCGCAAGCTCGTCCATCGTGTAGCGCCCCGTCAGGGCCAGCACGGCATAGAGCATCGGCGACATGTGGCCCGGGTCCATGAAGAAGCGGTCGCGTCCGAGCCACATCGGGTCGTTGGGGTCGTAGACCATGAATTTGGAGAAGAGCACGTTCACGAAGTCGGCTCCTCCCATGGCTCCGCCGGGGTGGCCGGATTTGGCCTTCTCGACCATCTGCGCCACGAGGACGCGGATGTTGTCGGCAGCGCGGTTCATCAGTTGTGTGTCCATGATGTAGATAATAGTAAGGTTTGGTTGATGTTTAGAGATAGAGCTGCTCGTCGGTGACGGGGATGTCGCGGTTGACGTTCTTGCATCCCTGCAGGCCGTAGAAGAGCAGGTAGACGAGCATCGCCACCACCAGCCAGTAGCTGGTCATGTAGCCCACATGCTGGGCCATCAGCTCCTGGAGGAAGGGCATGACGCCGCCGCCGACCACCATCATCATGAACATTCCGGAGGCCTGGGCCGTGTACTTGCCGAGACCTTCGACGGCGAGGTTGAAGATGCCGCCCCACATCACGGAGGTGCAAAGGCCGCAGAGCACGAGCAGCAGGGCCGACATGGGCACCTCGGCCATCGAGAAGCCTTGCTCGACGCTGTATGCGGGCATGTCGACGCGCACGTCGCCGGGCACGAAGATGGCGGCGATGACCAGGGCGATGGCCGTCGCGGCCACGACGATGAGCTGCGTGCGGCTCGACACCTTGCCCGAGATGAAGGAGGAGGTGAAGCGGCCGACGAGCATCAGCAGCCAGTAGATGGCGGCCACGGCGCCTGCGATGGCCGTGGCGTTGGTCTGGATGCCCGAGGCCTGGCTGTCGGAGAGGTAGAAGATGAGGGTGCCGGGGATGCCTACCTCGATGCCGACATAGAAGAAGATGCCTATGACGCCGAGCACGGTGTGGCGGAAGCTCCAGGCGCTATGGGTATGCTTCACCTTGGGCGCGTTGGGGTCGATAAGGTGCGGCTCGGGGATCTTTGCGTTGAGGATGATGAAGAAGGACACCAGGAATACGGCCATGGCGATCATCAGCAGGATGTCGACGTCGCCCATCACCGTCTCCTTGGTCACCTCGCCGATGAGGACGCCCACGAAGAGGGGGGTCAGTGTGCCGACGAGCGAATTGACGGAGCCGCCGGCCTGAAGGAGCTGGTTGCCGCGCGTGCCGCCCCCTCCCAGGAGGTTGAGCATGGGGTTGACCACGGTGTTGAGCATGCAGACGCAGAAGCCGCCGACGAAGGCGCCGCCGAGGTAGATGATCAGGGCCGTCATGCCTGCGCCGCCGTCGACGCAGCTCGACACGTACTGCAGCAGCATGCCGGCGAAGCCCACGGCCAGGGCCCAGAGGGTGGTCTTCTTATAGCCCACGCGTCCGAGCATCTTGCCGGCCGGGATCCCCATGAAGAGGTAGGCGGCGAAGTTCATCAGGTTGCCCAGCATGCCGGCCGAGGAGTATTGGTTTTTCCATATGGTGCCGATGGGGGCGGCGAGGTTGGTGACGAAGGAGATCATGCCGAAGAGGAAGAACATCACGATGATGGTCACCAGATGGTTGGTGCCTCCCTGTGCGGCTGGGGTGTTGGTTTTAGCACTCATTATGTAAGTCTCTATTTATGTTAAGTATGTAGTGTATAGTCTCTCTGGCCGAAGATGAAGCTGCCGATGCGCACGACGTTGCTCCCCTCCTCGACGGCTATGCGCCAGTCGCCGCTCATGCCCATCGACAGGCGGTCGAAGCCCCGCAGGTCGGGGGCGATGTCGTGGCGGATGCGGCGGTAGATGCCGACGATGGCGGCGAAGTCGGCGCGCACGCGGCCGAGGTCGTCGGTGTTGGAGGCCATCCCCATGACGCCGTCGATGTGCACGGCGCGCAGTCGCTCGAAGCGCCGCTCGGCGAAGTATGCCTCCAGCTCCTCGGGCAGGAATCCGGTCTTGGTCTCCTCGCGCGCCACGTGCACCTGCATCAGCACGTGCGTGACGACGCCCAGCTGCTCGGAGCGGGCGTCCACCATCTCCAGCAGACGCTCCGAGTCGATGCTCTCGATGACCGAGACGTGGCCCACGAGCTGCTTGACCTTGTTGGTCTGCAGGTGGCCGATGAAGTGCCATCTCACGTCGCCGGGCATCTGGGGCTCCTTGGCCAGGAGCTCCTGCACGCGGCTCTCGCCGAAGACGCGCTGTCCCGCTTCATAGGCCTCGCGAAGGGCCTCGACGGGATGGAACTTGGAGACGGCCACGAGCTCCACCCCTTCGGGCAGCTCGCGGCGCACCTCTGCGAGTCGCTCTGCCACGCTGCTCATTCGCCTGCCTTTAGGGGGTACACGTCCATGAGCATGGTCTCGGTGATGGAGGCGATGTCGTAGTCGGCCATCGTGCCTTTCATCCCCTCCTGGAAGCGGCGCAGGGCTCCCTCGAAGTCGGAGGCCTGCACGAGGATGAAGCTGGCCGAGCGCTTCTCGGTGCCTGTCTTCTCGTCGAGGGTGATGAAGTTGACCTTCACCATGTAGTACTTGTCGGCGCTGTCGTCGAAGAATATCTCGGCTATCTTAGTCTTCTTCACAGCCGAGATGGTGAAGTCGCCCGAGATGAAGGGGGTGACCTCCTCGATGATGCGGGCCTCCGCCTCGGTGAATGTCAGGGCGTCGACCAGATAGGGCTCGTTCACCTTCTTGACCGAGCCGTTCTCCTGCATCTTGTCGTAGCGCACTTTTGTCTCAAACCATATTGCCATGTCTGTGTCGGGTCTATGTTGGGGCCGGCGGGCGGCACTCGTGCCAGGCCTCCTCGCCGGCGGTGGTTATACTGACGCAAAGTTAGCAATTATTTCCGACCGAAGCGCTATTTTCTTTCCTTTTTATGGCGTAGTATGGCGCAAAAATGTTAATTTTGCCTTATGAATGCTTCTACGACTCCGACCCGCGGCCCCTGGCGCGCTTTGCGTGCCGTGGTGGATTTCTATGTCACGGGCTTTCGCGAGATGACGGTCGGGCGCACGCTCTGGGCCCTCATCCTAATAAAGCTCTTCGTGATGTTCGCCGTCCTCAAGCTCTTCTTCTTCCCCGACATCCTGCAGCGCGACTTCGACAACGACGCCGACCGCGCCGCCCACGTCCGCCAATCCCTCTCCCGACCCCGCTGATACACGACAATCAAGAATCTAACAAACAATATCTAACAACCAAAGACTTATGAACGACCTAATGTCCGTAGTCGACTGGTCGCGCTGGCAGTTCGCCCTGACAGCCATCTACCACTGGCTCTTCGTCCCCCTGACGCTGGGCCTCTCGATGATGGTGGGCGTCATGGAGACGATCTACGTGCGCACCGGCTCGCAGGCCTGGCTGGCCACCACAAAGTTCTGGATGAGGCTCTTCGGCATCAACTTCGCCATCGGAGTGGCCACGGGGCTTATCCTCGAATTCGAGTTCGGCACCAACTGGAGCAACTACTCATGGTTCGTGGGCGACATCTTCGGCGCCCCCCTCGCCATCGAGGGTATCCTCGCCTTCTTCATGGAGTCGACCTTCGTGGCCGTGATGT
>CAZHCM010000121.1:0-6298 GCA_964531005.1 uncultured Sangeribacter sp.
GAGTTCATGATGTTGCCCGAGTTTTCGCTCAGGGGCTCCTTCATGTTCATCACGGACACCGAGCCTGTGAGGTCAGCCTTGCGCTGCACGGTGTAGCCGACCACCACCAGCTCGTCGAGGGCCTGGGTGTCGTCGACAAGGACGACGCGCATCTCGGCTTCGGCGGGAAGCACCTGGCGGTTGTATCCCACGTAGGAGAAGACGAGCTTCGTGCCCTTGGGCACGGTGAGGGTGAAGGCTCCGTCGATGTCGGTGGTGACACCGCGGCCGGGATTGTTCTCGGGCTGAACGGTGGCACCGATCAGCGGCTCATCATCCGCCAGGCCCCAGACGGTGCCTCTGACGGTGATGTCTTGTGCGCGCCCCGCCAGTATTGTCAGGAACGCAAGCACAAAGGTCAAGAGATAGGTCTTCATGTTGGTGTCTGTATATGGATATTGAGTTTTTCGGCTCGGCAGGGGCCCGGACCCTCCACCTGAGGGTGCACGACCTCTGACACGCCGCAAAATTACTGTTAATAAATGTAATAGGTCTAAAACAAATGTTTCCAAAACGTCAAAATTCCCCTGAATGTAACATTTTTGCCAGCTTTGGTAACGTTACTTCCCGATTATCCGCTGCCGGCCCCTCCGCTACCATCCCCTACCTTCTCCCGGACCCTCCGTTGCTGTCCTCTACCCACTCCCGGACCCGGGAGCCGCCCACGGGATATGGCCGGAAAAAGATCCGCCCCGGCGCTGTCACAGCGGCGGGGCGGGGGGTTGTGTTGTTGCATTACAGACGTAAAGTCGGGGAGAGCGATATTGATTCGGCTGCGAAGTTAGCTCAAAAAAAATTTCAGTCCAACCCTCATTTTTTGAAAAAAGTGGATAACTCTACCAAAAGCGCGATAAGTGGTCTAAAAAAGGGGATAAGTGGTCTAAAATAAATTTTAGGCATTCTTTTCACAAAAAAATATTTTATAACTTTGTAGGCATGTTAGCCTCTTTACGTCCCTATCTGCTTCTTCTCGTGGCTGTGGCCTTGGCCTCATGCTCCCCTCGCCACGACCATGATATCGACAGCAACGTCGCTGCCGACCGCGCCGCCATAGACTCGCTCATGGCGGGGCGCGGTGACTTCTACCACCGTTATTTCGAGACAGAAAAGCGCGAGGCCCTCGCCCGAGGCGACTCTGACCGCTGGATAGAATGTATCATGCAGGAGGGCGTGGGGGCGTTCTACGCCGCCGACCCCAACGCCCTGCTGGCCAAGAGCGATTCCGCCATCGCATGGCTGGCCGCCCGCCCCGAGACCCCGCGAAGGGCCTCGATACTGCACAGGGCATACATGACCAAGGGGGCGTACTATTCCCAATACGCCTTCAACGTCGACTCGACGATCCACTACCACTCCCTGGGCGTGGAGTACGCTCACCGCTCCCGCATCGGTGAGGACTACGTGATGGCAATGGGCAACCTGGCCGACTCCTACAAGCTCAACACCCTCCTGCCGGAAGCCTCGGACTACTACCACAGGGCCATCCATGTGGCCGACTCCATCGGGATGCAGCCCAAGGACTACATCCCTCTCTACGGGGGACTTGCCGCCACCTACACGCAGCTGCGCGATTTCGAGCAGAGCCGCGAATGGTGGGACCGCACCATGAAGCTATGGGACCTCATGATCCCTTTCGAGAAATTCAACAACCTCAACAATCTCGGCAACGACTACTTCTACCGCGAGGACTACCCGGGGGCCCTGCGCATCTTCAAGCGCCTGAACGCCTACCTCGACTCCCTGCCCCAGGCCGAGTGGGAGCGAAATTTCGTGGCAGTCAACATGGCCGACGTCTATCTATACCTCAACCACCCGGATTCGGCCGCCCCGCTCATCGAGTCCACGCTTGAATACTTCTCCACGGTGCAGCCCAATCCCGTCACCCTCTCCTATATACACACGCTGATGATGCGCCATTACATGGAGAAGCGCAACTATGCCGCCGTCGAGCACCTCATCGACCTCTACCCCTACAGCGACACCCTGCGCGCCGAGCAGAAACTCGCCCGCCTGAAAGTTATGACCGACTATTACACCGGCACCGACCAATGGCGCGAGGGATTCCGCACCAACCGCCTCTACCAGGACCTGGAAGACACCTTGCGCTCGGAACGGGTCGTGCAGATGGCCACGGCGCGCCGCCTGCAGTACAACCACGACACGGAGATGCTGCGCCTTCGGGCCGAGAAGCAGGCCGGATCGGCACGCATCCTGCGTCTGTCGCTTATCATATTCCTGGCGGTGGTGGTCATAGCGGCCTTGGCCGTGGGAATGGCCGTGATGCGTGCGCGGGCACGCCGTCGCGACGAGCGCATGCATTCCGACATGATAGCCCTGCGCATGCAGAGCGTGCGCACGCGCATGACGCCGCATTTCATCTTCAACGCCCTCAACCACGAGGTGCTCGCGCGCCAGAAAGGCGCCCCCTCCCACCTGAAGTCGCTCGTCTCTCTGCTACGCCACCAGCAATACGTCTCCGACCAGCTCATAACGCCCCTGAGCGAGGAGCTGGATTTCGTGCAGGACTACGTCACCGTGCAGCGCGACACCATCGAGGGCCCTTTCCTTTACCAGACAGACGTGGAGCCCTCGATCGACCCCTCCACCACCCTCGGCCCCTCGATGACCATACAGATAATGGTGGAGAACGCCTTCAAGCATGGGTTCCGGCTCATGGCCCCTGAGGCTGAGAAACGCCTCGTGGTGGATGTCAGGACTTCCGACGAAGGCGCACATGTGGCCACCGTATTCGGCAACTATGCCTCCACGCTCTCCCCCACCCCATCCAATGGGCGCCGGAAGGGGGGCGGCACCGGACTCAAGATCATAGCCCAGACATTGACCTTCATCAATTCCCGGACCGGCTCCGACATGACATTCGACCTTCAGTCGGGACGACATCCCATTTTCGGGGAGGGGACCTGGTCGGTGCTGACCATCCCAGCCGGCACGGATTTCTCATCCCTGGCACACTCCCCGACGGGTGAAGACCCACGACCTTGACTGCTCCTTTCTTCTCGCCAACCATAACTTTCCACTTCTTCCAACCCTCATCATCCGACATCAACATTGACCTATGTCTCTTTTCAGAAAATTCCCCGGACACCCGACACAGTCCGCCGACCAGTCCGACACCGACCCCAAAGACACCCCACAGCCCATCGAGCCGGTGCGCATCGCCATAGTGGACGATGACGCCGGGGCCGTGCAGGTGCTCCGCAACGCCTTGCGTGCCTATGGAGACCAGGTGGAGATATGCGGCACCGCCACAAGCCTTGAGGCTGCCCGCGACCTGCTGCGCGAACAAGTGCCCGACCTCCTCTTCCTCGACATAGAGTTTCCTGAGGAGGAGTCGGGGCTCGACCTCATGCCATTGCAACAGGAGATAGGCGCCGACATCGACATCGTCTTCTACACCTCCTACAGCAAGTACCTCATCCAGGCCCTGCGCCTGCAAGCCTTCGACTTCCTGCTCAAGCCGGTGGACGACGAGGAACTGAGCATCATAATGAACCGCTACTTCATGGAGCGGGACGCGCAGCTGCGCAACACCTCCTTCTTCTCCGGGAACATGCCCTTGGTGCATGAACGCCGCGATGCCCAGGCACTGGCCATCACCACGATCACCAATGACAAGGTGATCGTCTCCCCCTCCAACATCCTCTTCTTCAAGTATGATTCGGACCGCAAGGTGTGGGAAGTGGTGCTCAACAATCTCCAGCGCCTGATCCTGAAACGCCACACCACCGCCGACATAATCCTCAACTATGGCCCGGACTTCATTCGCACCCATCAGTCATACATAGTCAACGTGGCATATCTGGGGATGATCACCAACACCAACTGCACCCTGCTCCCTCCATACACCGACATCACCGAGATCAAGATCTCCAAGAGTTTCCGCCGGCAGCTCCTCGACCGCTTCTACGACCTCTGACCTAAGTTCAGGCTCCGGATACCACGCGAAGAGGCGCCCTTGCATATGCAAGGGCGCCTCTTCGCCACTGTGCGCGCGAGGGGACTCGAACCCCTACGTCGCAAGACACTAGATCCTAAGTCTAGCGCGGCTACCAGTTACGCCACGCGCGCTTTCAACACTGCAAATTTACAAAAAAATCTCCAATCCCCCAAATCCTCCACCACCCAATCGTCAAAATTGGCCGTTTGCCGCCCCACCTGCCGCCTCTACCAGAAAAGAAGATGCCCGACATCATGAAAGATATTGGGGGGAAACACGTTATTCAATATAAAAGCATCAGATAGCAGTCAATAACAATCCAAACACCATCAGAGACATGAACATAGGAGACGTGGTGCCCGACCTTCTGGGCAAGGACGCCGAGGGACGCGAAGTGAGGCTTAGCGACTATCCCGGCAAGAAAATAGTGCTCTACTTCTATCCGAAGGACAACACCTCCGGATGCACGGCGGAGGCATGCAGCATGCGCGACAACCTCCCTCGGCTGGCCGAGGAAGGCTACCAGGTCATCGGGGTCAGTGTCGACTCGGCAGACTCCCATAAGAAGTTTGCCGCCAAGAACCACCTCACCTTCCCGCTCGTCGCCGACACCGACCACCACCTGGTGGAGCAGATGGGCGTATGGGGCGAAAAATCCATGTACGGCCGCAAATACATGGGCACCCTTCGCACCACCTTCATCATCGGCCCCGACCACAAGATCGAGCGCATCTTCCTACCCAAACAGATCAAGACCAAGACGCACGCCCAGCAGATATTGGAAGAGGTGAAGTGAAGGTCATATACAACAGCCTCATCCCCTTCCCAGGTTTCGCCGCAATCAACCTTTGCGGCCTCCTCTTCGCGCGCCATGGCGTCGGCATGTCGCCCACCCTCCTCAACCACGAGCGCATCCACACCGCCCAGATGCGGGAGTTGGGCTACGTGCTGTTCTATATGATCTACCTCATCGAGTGGCTGGTGCGCCTGTTCCTCCCCGGCAACGCCTACCGCCACATCTCCTTCGAGCAGGAAGCCTACCGCCACCAGACCGACCTCAATTACCTAAGCCGCCGGCGTCACTTCGCCCAATGGCGTTAGCCACAAGCAGTGAATGAACCACAATGAAGATTCATGAATGAACCACAATGAAGATTCATGAATGGTCTGCATGTAGATTCCTAAATGAACCGCAAAGGTAGTCATTTGGTTATTATAACAGAAATGACTACCTTTGCACAAAACTTCCTACAGATGCAGAAAGAATTGGGCAAATGGCTGATGGACATATCGAAGTATATCGTCACAGTCGTAATCATTTCCTCATTATTCGCAGACATTGACGGCGTAGCGATGTACTTGAGTGGCTTGGTCGTCTCAGGACTGTCTCTATTCATAGGGCTATCTCTGGTGAAACCGAACCCCACTCGCAACCAAGAGGGTCATCAATCACCTACGACCGATGACGCCGAAGAAACGAACAACTAAAAACACAGAAATATGGGTGCATACATGGCATATGCTTTTGTCACGATAGTAGCATTAAGTAGCGGAATCTACTACTACATCCAGGACAGAAAAGAGATGAAGAAGAACCGTCACGCCGACGGTAAGTAACGAATCATCAAACTCGACATAACGGAGCGGCTTCCTATCGGAAGCCGCTCGGTTTGCTTAGAAGATATCGGAATGGGTGCCGGTGCGAAGCATCAGGAGGGTCAGTTTAGTGTCGTCTTGTTCCCACACCATCAGCCAGTCGCTGTTGCGACCGCCGATATGGCACTCCCACTTACCAATATAATTTCCAACGAGCTTATGAGGGCGATACTCATCGGGGAGCGAGCCTGACGCTTCGAGCATTCTCATGGCCTCCTGTATCTTTTCGATTTCAAGACCTCTCTTCATACACCGTTTGAAGTCCTTTTTAAATTTATTAGTGACTTCAAGAGTATATCTGTTCATATCCCCATTTCCTTGAAAAAATCATCCACGGATTTGTAACGGGTCACTCTTCCGGCCTTCACATCGTCCAGGGCCTCTTCGAGACCGGTCTTGCGCTTGGGGATTGTGCGCTTCAGGGTCACGCCGTCAAACTTGGCGAGCAGTTTTTTGATCAAAGAAACATCCTTTGGATCCGATATGGTGAGTGTGAACTGTGTCATGGGCGTTGATCTTGCTGAGGTGGGTGATGAACTATTTTTATAACATTTGAAGGCGGGAGATGGAATCTCTCGCCTTCGCAGGTCAGGTGATCCGCGTGGGGCTCGAACCCACGACCCCAACATTAAAAGTGTTGTGCTC
>CAZHCM010000122.1:0-6269 GCA_964531005.1 uncultured Sangeribacter sp.
CCGAATACGCGCACACCACCGACTACCGAGGCTCCTGCCAGTATTCCTACGCGCCGATGATCAAGCCGTTGAAGCCCTTCTCGAAGCTCATAGGCAAGGACACGAAGAACAAGTTCTTCAAGTTCCTCCAGGACTGGCAGATCAACTGGCTATTCAACAACCTGACCTTCTACACGTCGATGAACCGCCACTACTACGAGCAGCAGACCCGCTCCGACGCCGACATCGACATCCAGCTCCCGGTGCAGGTGAGCAAGAACTTCCTCTGGGACCGCCAGTTCTCCCTGACCTGGAACATCATCCAGTCGCTCTCGCTGAGTTTCTCGTCTAACACCACGGCCCGCATCGAGGAGACCCTCGGGGCCGTCAACAAGAAGCTCTTTCCGGACCAGTACCGCGACTGGAAGGACACAGTGTGGAGCTCCATCAAGGGGCTGGGCACGCCCTGGAACTACAACCAGACCTTCACCGGATCCTACCGCGCCCCCTTCAACAAGATCCCCTTCCTCGACTACATCACGGGGACGCTGAGCTACACCTCCACCTACGCCTGGGACAAGGGCACGACCGTGGACGACCTCTATCTCGGCAACTCCATCCAGAACCAGAGCACCTGGAACTCCGACATACGCTTCAACTTCGAGGGCCTCTTCAACAAGTCGGCCCTGCTAAAGCAGATCAACACACGCTTCGCCTCCTCGGGAGGCAACCGAGGCAACCGCAACAACTCCAAGACGTCCTCGAAGCGGCCGAGCCAGAAGAAGTTTGAGCGCGTCATCAACCTCTCGCCCGACACCACCACCATCGTGCGCCATAACCTCAAGACCAAGGAGGTGCGCGTCAGCGCCACCTCCAAGGGGAACCCCGTCAAGATAGAGACGCGCGTCGTCGACGACAACAGCATCGAGATCCTGACCAAGGGTGAGACGACGCTGAAGCTGTCGGTGCGCGAGCAGGAGAAGAAGGAGAAGAAGAACTGGCTCAACGAGCTGCGCGACTACTCGCTGCGGCTGCTGATGAGCCCCCGCAGCCTCTCCTTCCGCTGGCGCAGCAGCCACTCGCTGACCCTGCCGCAGTTCGCCCCCAACGTGGGCGACATCTTCGGCCAGTCGACAGCATACGGCCCGATGGCCCCCGGCGTGGGATTCGCCTTCGGATTCTACAACGAGGACTACGTAAAGCAGGCCATGGACCGCGGCTGGCTCCTGATGTCAGACACGCAGACGTCGCCCGCCGTCTGGAACCAGGGCACCGAGTTCCACTTCGAGCTGACCCTGGAGCCTATCCGCGGCCTGAAGATCACGCTTACCGACAACCACACCGACAACCGCACGCGCCAGGTGCAGTTCATGTTTGACGGCATGCCCACGTCGCGCACCGGTTCCTACACTCGCACCCACATAGCCCTGAAGTCGGCCCTGCGCAGCAGCAAGGCCTCCGACGGCTACCGCTCAGAGGCCTTCGACCGCTTCCTGAGCTACATCCCCCGCGTGGCCGAACGCTACGAGGCCCTCTATCGTGGGGCTGCCTACCCGACCACAGGCTTCATGGACGGCAACCCCCTCGCGGGCTCCCCCTACAATCCGGAGGTCGGGGGCGTCAGCAGCACCTCTTCCGACGTGCTTATCCCCGCGTTCCTGGCGGCGTACAGCGGCGGCAACCCCGACAAGGTGACGCTCGACCTCTTCCCTGGCATCTCCTCGATGCTCCCCAACTGGAAGGTGACCTATGACGGCCTGCTCCAGATCGGAAATATGAAGAACATCTTCAAGTCGTTCACCCTCAACCACGCCTACATGTGCACCTACAGCATCGGCTCCTATGGCAGCTACATGAACTGGGTGGGCACCGGCGGTGCCGTAGGGGCGACAGACCTCGGCTTCACCTACGACGAGATGACGCAACAGCCGATCCCCTCGTCGCCATACAGCATCTCGAGCGTTGCCATCACGGAGAAGTTCGGGCCTCTATTGGGCGTCAACATGACTTTCAAGAACGACCTGATGCTCAAGGCCGAATACAACGACTCGCGCACCCTCAACCTCAACTCCTCCGCCGGGCAGGTGGTGGAGACAGGGTCGCGCCAGATCACGATTGGAGCCGGCTTCAAGATCGCCAACTTCAACAAGATCATCAAGATCGGTTCACGCCAGGGGAGCGTGAGCAACGACCTGTCGCTCAACCTCGACCTGTCGTTTGCCAACAACGCCACTCTGATCCGTCGCATCGAGACGGCCTACACGCAGGCCACCCAGGGCACCAACACGTTCTCCGTCAACTTCATGGCGAGCTATGTGCTGAGCAAGCGCATCACCCTGGGGGCATACTTCGACCATCAGGCCAACACACCGCTGGTCTCCAACACCTCCTACCCGACGACCAACACCGACTTCGGCATCAGCATCCAGATGTCGCTCGCCCGATAAAACGCCTGAACCGCGACGGCAGGTAGGGCGTTATATCTCTGTATGAAAATATTAGGTTTATTAGGTTCTATTATTATAAGTGTGGTTCTGTCCTCGGCGCTTGCCTATCATGAGGACCAGGCAGGCCGGGAGGCCGCAGACTTCAAGATCGAGAACGGACGCGAGTCTTTCCGGCTCGCCGATGCCAAAGGGCACGAGGTGACGCTCCACTTCTGGAGTGCCTCCGACCCCGAGTCGCGCATGGCCAACGCCCGCCTCTCGCGTGAGGCCCGCGCCGACGGCCGCCTCTACATCAGCATCTGCACCGACGAGGACAAAGCCCTCGCCCAGGCCATCCTGCGCGCCGACGGCGTGGACCTCGCCGGCCAGTTCATGGCCTCCGACGTCAAGCAAGGGGATCCCGTCCTTCGCTACGCCCCCTCCGGCCCAGCCACCCTCCGCCTCAAGGTCTGACCACGGGCCTCAACCCCTGGTAGGGGCGCGGCCTGCCGCGCCCACAACTGGATAGGGAAAGCAACGGACACTTCCCAATTGAACCGCTGAGCCGTCAAAGTGGTTAAGAGTAAAGATTCACCACCATTAGACTATATATGAGACTCGACGGAAGACGACAGAGCAGCAACGTTAGCGACCGACGCGGAGTGTCGGGACGCACCATCGGCATCGGCGGCGGAATAGGCGCCATCATCATCGCGGCCATCATCACCCTGATGTCAGGGGGTGGCCTGACGGACATCCTCACCAACCTCGCCCCGCAATTGGCAGGCACCGAAACCGCCCAATCCACTTCCGACCCATCCTCACCGGAGGAGCAACGCCTCTATGACCTGGCCTCAAAGGTGCTTGCAGGCACCGAGGACGTATGGAGCGACGAGTTTCGCCGCCAAGGATGGGGTGAGTACAAGGCCCCGCAGATGGTGATCTACAGCGGCTCGGTGCAGACGGGTTGCGGCCAGGGAACGGCCCAGACGGGCCCCTTCTACTGCTCCGCCGACCAGACCATCTACCTCGATCTCGATTTCTTCAAGAACATGCGACGCGACATAGGGGCCGACGGCGACTTCACCTATGCCTACGTCATAGCCCATGAAGTGGGCCACCATGTGCAATACCTCCTCGGCACCCTTGACGACGCCCATAGCAAGATGTCAAGGCTGAGCCAGGCGGAGGCCAACAAGGTCAGCGTGCGCATAGAGCTACAGGCCGACTACTACGCCGGCGTATGGGCGCACAGGGACAACGAGATGTTCGGGAGCATAGAGCCGGGCGACGTGGAGGCAGCGGTCGACGCCGCCGCCAAGATAGGCGACGACTACCTGCAGCGCAAGGCATACGGCCGCGAGATGCCCGAGAGTTTCAACCACGGCCGCTCCGAGCAGCGTGTACGCTGGCTCCAGCGCGGCATCGACACCGGCGACCCCAACGCCTACACCACCTGGACAGTGGACTATAACCGCCTCTAAGCGGCTGGGGACGCGTCTCCTGGGAGGGGCACGGTCTGCGCATAGCCTGGTAGGGGCGCGGCCTGCCGCGCCCACAGCCGGAGGGCAAACCGGAGGGTTAATCGTTGGGTTAATCGTCGGAAAGCGGGGTGAACGGCACAATGTTAGGGGTAGGGAAAGGAGAGGAAAGGGAGAAAATGTTAAAGAATGTTAACGTATTTGTGACATTAAAAAATAATGTCTAATTTTGTCGCGGAAGAGAAAGGGACCATGTTAACAGGGCTTAACCGAAAGATCTAAAAAGAAGGACTCAGGTAAGAAGGACTTTAAGGATTAGTAGGCCGAGTTTGTGATAACGTACCGACTCTTACTCTTGCAACAACCAGTGCTTAACTTTTTTATTCACATAATATTAACCAACACAAAGAAGTAATCATGAAAAAAGGTTTACTCGCACTCGCTGCCGGTCTGCTCTTCACGGCAGGTAGCGCCTCCGCAGCAGATTACTACCTGATTGGCGGCTTCAACGGCTGGAGCCTCAAGCAGGCAAACTGCAAGTTCACCGACGCTGGTAACGGTGAATACACGCTGGACTACAACGGCACTCTCACCAGCGGTTTCAAGATCAATGACGGTACTTGGAGCAACAACGCAGCCAACTGGGGTGGTAGCTCCAACCTCGTGATCGGCGAGACCTACACTCTCCAGGTAGGTGGTTCGAGCGGCAACATCAACATGTCCGGCAACATCGACAACCCCCACATCGTATTCAATCCCACAGCAGGAACACTGCTTATCACCGGCCAGCAGGTAGCTGCTGAGTACACCTATCAGGTGCACGGTTCCTTCGTTCCCAGCTGGGAGTCCAAGGATATGGTCGAGGAAGATGGCGTGTGGACCTACACTGCCAACCTGACGACCGCTCTTTCCTTCGGTATCAAGAAGTGTGACAAGGCAAGCGGCGCTCAGGTAGATTGGATCGCTTCTGCCGGAAGTGCAAACGCCACTCTGAACACTGCTATGCCCTGCGCAGTGAACGGTACCAACTGGACACTCGCAGAGACTGGTGATATCACTTTCAAGTTCGACCCCGAGGCTATGACCCTGACTCTCGAAGGCGAGGGTGGTGGCCCGGCTGCACGCACCATCTATCTTGCAGGTGAGTTCAACTCCTGGAACGGTGCTGACGCTAACTACCAGTTCACCAAGGCTGACGATGGCAGCTACACCCTGAGCATGGACGCTCTCACCGGCTCCTTCAAGGTAGTGAGCGACGGAGCATGGCTGGGTACTACCATACCTGTTATGTCCGGTGAAGAGTACACCCTGTCTGACATAGGTATGGCTAACATGACCCTGTCCGCCGCCTCAGCTTCCGACCTGACCTTTACCTTCTATCCCGAGACCAACATCTTGAAGGTAGTCTACACCGGTGGTGAGATTGACTACAGCACATGGTATGTGAATGTACTCGGCGATTTCAACAGCTGGCTTGACAACGGCGTCAACCCCGACGAGAACGGTGTAGCTACCCTCGTTGGACTTGAAATCGGTACCAGCCCCTTCAAGGTAAAGATCTGGAACGGCACCGCTGAGGACTGGCGTTCGAATGGTGAGGCAGTTCCCCAGAACGAGTGGGTATCCGTACTGTACAACAACGATGCCAACATGACTATTGCTGGTGCAGAGGAAGGTCAGGGATTCGACGTATCCTTCAATGTTGTAACCGGCGAGCTGAAGGTGGTCTATAACCCCGAGGTTAGCGTGGCTTCCATCGCAGCTGCCAACGGCGAGGCTGTTTACTTCAACCTCCAGGGCGTACGCGTAGCCAACCCCGAGAACGGTCTCTTCATCCGCGTTCAGAACGGCAAGGCTGTCAAGGTTGTGAAGTAAGTTCACTCCCCCGAACACTGACAATAAAAAATATGGCTCCGCTACGCGGGGCCATATTTTTTGTATCTTGAAAAAATTTATGTATATTTGCAAAAAAATAATCTATGAACGCTACAATCTCTATGGACGGCCTTTGGTCCATCATTGATTCTCTGTCAATGAAAAACAAAAAGTGGCTCGCTAACAAACTGAACAGAGCCTTGTGTACCCAGACATCTGAGACCAGAGAAGAAGAAGTTTTATCAGGAATCTCGCACTCCTTAAAGCAAGCTAAGGCTGGTGACACCCTTCCTATAGATACATTATGGGATCAACTTTAATCTTCCTTGCTGAAGCAAATCCTTAGGGACAACGACCTTCCAGGTTGATAAATGAGAGTGGGAGAAACCACAGGAACAATGACAGTTAATTAGTTACTGTCGCCTATGTGGGCGCGGCAGGCCGCGCCCCTACCGGGCTGGCCTGCCGCGTCAATAATTCTACCTTCTAAATTCTACCTTCTACCTTC
>CAZHCM010000123.1:0-2757 GCA_964531005.1 uncultured Sangeribacter sp.
CTGGCCCACCATCCCCACTTCTCCCATCCTCAGCTATAGGGTGTGGACACGGCGAGAACATGCTAATCGTAGGTGAGATGACGGGGCGTCAGCGGACCCCGGTTCGCCCTTCGTAGTAGTTGATGAATGCGCGGTTGACCAGACGGTTGCCCCCGGGGGTGGGATAGTCTCCGGTAAAATACCAGTCGCCCGGATGGTCGGGTATGGCCTTGTGCATGTCGGCGACCGACTGAAAGACGATCTCCACCTCGGCCCTGGTGTCGGCCGGAGTGAGCATGGAGGCGATCTTGGCCGCCACCTCCTCGTCGGAGAAGGGGGCATAGATCTCCTTGACATGGTTGCGTATCTCCTCCTTCGGCAGGGAGTCCTGGGACACGCATTTGCTGTAGACGTCGTCGATGACATGCCGCATGCCCCGCTCTTCAAGGAGCGTCATGGCGGCGCGGAAGGCTATGAACTCACCCATGCGAGACATGTCGATGCCGTAGCAGTCAGGATACCTGACCTGGGGCGAGCTTGACACCACGACGATTTTCTTGGGCCCAAGGCGGTCGAGTATGCGTATGACGGACTGCCGCAGCGTCGTGCCGCGCACGATGCTGTCGTCGATGACCACCAGCTGGTCGCCCTGCTTTATGGAGCCGTAGGTGATGTCGTAGACGTGGGCGGCCAGGTCGTTGCGCGTGGCCCCTTCGGCGATGAAGGTGCGCAGCTTTATGTCTTTGATGGCCACCTTCTCGCGGCGCACGCGCTCCCTGAGAATGGAGGCGACGTTGGCATCAGTGAGCTCTCCGGCCTGGGAGAGACTTTGGATGCGGCGGATCTTGCTCTTGATCAGGTGGTCTTCCACGCCTTCGACCAGACCGTAGAAGGCCACTTCGGCCGTGTTGGGGATAAAAGAGAAGACCGTGTGCTCTATGTCGCTGCCGATGGCTTTGAGCACGGGGTGCACAAGCCGTGTGCCCAGGGCCTTGCGCTCCAGGTAGATGTCGGAGTCCGAGCCGCGCGAGAAGTATATGCGCTCGAAGCTGCATCGGGCGTTGGCTCCGGGTGGGAGGATATGGTCGAGGCGCACACTGCCGTCGCGGTCCACCACGATGGCATCCCCCGGCTGGAGCTCGCACACGTCTTCCTTACGGAGGTTGAAGGCGGTCTGTATGACGGGGCGCTCGCTGGCCACCACCACCACCTCGTCGTCCCGGTAGTAGAAGGCGGGCCGTATGCCGTTGGGGTCGCGCATGGCCCACATGTCGCCATTGCCGACGATGCCGCAGATGACGTATCCTCCGTCCCACGACGGAGCGCAGCGCTTGAGGATGTTGGCGACGTTGAGGTCGCGTGCGATGGCGCCGGATAGGGCCAGGCCCTTAAGGCCGGCCTCATGATGCTTCTTGAAAAGTCGCTCGTTTTCGCGGTCGAGCGCATGGCCGAGCTGCTCGAGGAGCAAGAACGTATCCGCATACAGCCGTGGATGCTGCCCCGTGGCGGTGATTTGGCCGAATATCTCGTCGACATTGGTGAGGTTGAAGTTGCCGCACAGGAGCATGTTGCGCGACGACCAGTTGTTGCGCCTCATGAAAGGGTGCACATAGCTCATGCCCGATCTGCCGGTGGTGCTGTATCGGAGATGTCCCATGTAGACTTCGCCGACGAAGGGGGCGTCACGCATGGATTCCCCCTCGCGCATGGAGCGCTCGATGGCACCGTGGGCCTCGGCGAAGACCTTCGTGATGGCGTCGGAGCCCTGCGCCCTCTCGCGGAAGATGTACTCTGTGCCAGGAGGCATGTCGAGTTTGACGCATCCGATTCCGGCGGCTTCCTGGCCGCGGTTGTGCTCCTTCTCCATGATGAGGTAGAGCTTCTCAAGGCCGTAGAGCTCGGAGCCGTATTTCTCTTTATAATACTCTAGGGGCTTGAGGAGGCGGATCATGGCGATGCCGCACTCGTGCTTGATCAGTTCCATCGTGTCTCGGAATGTCGGATTGCAGCTTTTACGAAGGAGAGGAAGAGGGGGTGGGGGTGGAGCACGGTCGCCTGGTATTCAGGATGGTACTGCGTGCCTACGCACCAGGTGAGCGAGGGTATCTGCACCACCTCGACCAGTCCCGTCTCTGGGTTTTCGCCCACACACTCCAGTCCGGCCTCCTCGAAGCGGGCGCGATACTCTTCGTTGAACTCGAACCGATGGCGATGCCGCTCGCTGACGATCTCCTTGCCGTATGCCTCAGCCGGTATCGAGCCGGGTTTGAGGCGGCATTCGTAGGCGCCGAGGCGCATGGTGCCCCCCATGTTGGAGACGCTCTTCTGCTCCTCCATGAGGTCGATGACGTTGTGGGGCGTGGCGGGGTCCATCTCGGTGGAGTTGGCGTCATGCAGCCCCATGACATTGCGGGCATACTCGATGACCATGCACTGCATACCCAGGCAGATGCCGAAGGTGGGCACGTCGTGTTCCCGACACCATTTGAGAGCCACGAATTTTCCTTCGATGCCGCGCTGTCCGAAGCCGGGGGCGATGACAACCCCGTCCATGGCGCCGAGCAGGTCGCCGACGTTATCTTCGGTCAGTTTCTCGGAGTGTATGTGGATGAGGTTGAGCTTGTGATCATGATATGTGGCGGCTTGCATCAGGGCTTCATTGATCGACTTGTAGGCGTCTTGCAGCTCGACGTATTTCCCTACCAGCCCGATGGTGACGGTGTCTGTGGCTGTGTCGAGACGGCGGATGAAGTCGGTCCATGCGTCGTGGTCGGGCTC
>CAZHCM010000123.1:2857-6193 GCA_964531005.1 uncultured Sangeribacter sp.
GACGTTGCAGAATTGGGCCACCTTGCGTCTCATCGATGCCGGGATGTCTTTCTCGGTGCGCAGTATAAGGATGTCGGGCTGTATGCCGATGGCCTGGAGCTGCTTGACGGAGTGCTGGGTGGGTTTGGTCTTGAGCTCCTTGGCCGCCTTGAGGTACGGCACGTAGGTCAGGTGTATGCTGAGGGCGTTCTTGCCGAGCTCCCATTTGAGCTGGCGCACCGCTTCGAGAAACGGTGTGGACTCTATGTCGCCGACGGTGCCCCCTATCTCGGTGATGACGAAGTCGTATTTTCCGGTGAGGCCGAGGCTCTTGACGTTTCGCTTGATTTCGTCGGTGATGTGAGGCACGATCTGGACTGTCTTGCCGAGATAGTCGCCCCGTCGCTCCTTGTCGATGACCGACTGATAGATGCGGCCGGTGGTGAAGTTGTTGGCGCGGGTGGTCTGGATGTCGGTGAATCGTTCGTAGTGACCCAGGTCCAGGTCTGCCTCATGGCCGTCTACGGTGACGTAACATTCACCGTGCTCGTAGGGGTTGAGGGTGCCGGGGTCGATGTTGATGTAGGGGTCGAACTTCTGGATTGTTACCTTGAATCCTCTGGAGAGGAGGAGGCGGGCGAGAGATGACGAGATGATTCCCTTGCCGAGGGAAGAGACTACGCCTCCAGTGACGAAAATGTATTTTGTTTCCACGACTAAATGTATTAGTACGGGATGCAAAATTACAACTAATTTCGCGTATGGCCAAGTCCGGCTGGCAAAAAGTTTGCAATTTTCTGTTTCCGGAGGAGATTTTTTTTGTATGCCGACCGGGAGTCTGGCGCTGTCTCTTAGCAAGTTGGCGACCAACTACAGCGACGCCTCCGGCCGATGATCGTCGGCCGGAGGCGTCGCTGTATGTATGGAGGGCTTATCGCATCACTGCGTCGGCGGCGGTCCACTGGGTGAGGCTGCCTGCCTTGACCTGGATGCAGATCTCGGTCATGTCGCTCTCGACATGTAGCTTGCGCTTGGCGTCGGGAGCCAGACGCAGCCAGTCGCCTGCCTCGACGGGCACCTTCTCGTCGTCGACCTCCATGAAGCCCTTTCCGGAGGCGATGTAGTAGATCTCCTCGTTTTGCTTGTGGCTGTGGTAGAAGGGGATGACAGTGCCTGCGGGCAGATGGTTGACCGATACTTCGGCGCCGGTCAGGCCGAGGATGTCATGAAGCTCGACGCGCGGGGCGTCGTCGGCTACATGTGTCTTGCTGTAATTGCTCATGATAATTACTCTTTTTTGATTGTATGATGTTTAAAGACGTTATGTCGCATATATAGAACGTCACTCGCCAAGCATTCGTTTGATCTGAGCTATGCGGAGACGGTTGTACAGCTGTGTCTGGGGAGAGTCGGGCAGCAGCATGTCGAACCCGTGGAAGATTCCTGGGAGTACATGGAGCTCCGCGTTCACGCCTGTGCATGAGAGTCGGGCGGTGTAGTCGAGACACGACATGCAGAAGAGATCAAGCGTGCCGACGGCGATGAAGGCCGGTGGCAGGTCTGACAGGTCCGTGGCGAGGGAGGCGGAGTAGTACGGGAGCTCGTCCTTCGGCAACTTCTGTCCCCCTAACAGGGTGTCCCAGCCGAGACGGTTGTAGGCCGGCGTCCACACCAGCTGCCCGGCGTAGCGGTCGGGCATGGGGTCCTGGTCGGTCCCGGTCCTGGAGTCGAGCATGGGATATGTCAGGGCCTGGCCGCACAAGGGCACGTCTCCGTGGTCTCGATTGTAGAGGGCGAGACGGGCTGCAAGGCCACCTCCGGCACTTTCGCCCAAGATCACGATGCGTGTGGGGTCGGCGCCATATTCCGAGGCGTGGTCGTGGATGTATTTGAGCCCCGAGTAGGCGTCATGCAGGTCGGCCGGGAAGGGCGCGACGGTCGCCAGGCGATAGTTGACGCTCACCAGGATCGCCTGCAAGCCGTTGGTCAGCACGTCAGGCTTAGTGGCCATGGTGTTGGCGTCGCCAATGAGATAGCCGCCGCCATGCATGAAATACAGGATGGGAAGGGGACCCTTCCTGGTCAGCTCGGTGGGGCGCCAGATATAGAGGTCGATGCTGTTGCCGTCCATGCCGGTGATGGTGACCACCTGCGATCCGGGCAGTTTCTCACTGGTGCCGAGCATGCTGACGTAGGGATTCTTGTCAAACGGCAGTTGACAAGCCTCGAATATCTTGTCTATCATAGGCAACTGATATTCCTTAGCTATCAGATGCTTCGATATGAATGCTTCAGCCATAGGTTGGAATGGTTTATAGCCTCGTATTGGGGAGGCTGTGTTGGTTTACTGTGTTTACCTTTCAACCACCCATAAGACACGATGGTTTTATGCGATACTGCCCAATCCCCTAATGGGATGTTTTATACGCCATTTGGAATATTTTATGGCTGAAATACTTGAAATATGGGCAAACAATGTCACCTAAGGAATGTTTTTAAATCAAAAGACACAGAGATGACACCAAGCCCACTTCCTCCCATATGGACTATCGGCGACCTCGACTCCGCGGCTGCGGGGATGAGGTTTGGCTCCGATTTCATATTCTACCGGGACTTCTCGGCTCTCAAGAAGTTGACCAGCAAGATCGTGGTGGATTTTGTCGGATTCATATATGTCTCCACAGGGAAGTTGGCAGTGTCGCTCAATGACACAACGCTTATGGCCGGCCCGGGCCAGATCGTCTTCTACAAGGCCGGCGATTTCATATCCGACGTGCTTTTCTCTCCCGATTGCGATGGCATGGTGTGTGCCATCGAGGCCGATGTGCCGTTTGAAAGCCGCAGCTCGATAGGGTTTCCCCAGCTCTCCTCCTTGAAGGCCAACTGCATGGTCTTCGACTTGGGCGAGGATGTGGCGGAGCTGTTGGGTATGTATGGAGACTTGTTGTGCCATAAACATACCATGGGGATGGACAATGTGCGCTTCACGATAATCTCGCTGATGGAGGATCTGCTTGAGTCTGTCACGCTCCCGGGTATGGGCCATGGGAAGGCACCCGCAAGACAATCGGCGGCGCGGCTGTATGAGCGTTTTTCCTCCTTGCTCATAGAGTCGTATCCCAAGCCGAGGGATGTGGGATGGTATGCCGATGCGTTGTCGGTGTCGCCAAAATACCTGGCACGTGTAGTCAGGCAGGCCAGTGGGAAATGCCCCACGGACTGGATCAACGAAGCCATGATGAGCGATGTGCGCACTTCGCTAATCCACACCGACGCCTCGATAAAGGAGATAGCTGTGCGGCTGGGATTCAACAATCCGGCGTTCTTTGGCAAATACGTCAAGAAGCACTCCGGCCT
>CAZHCM010000124.1:0-6190 GCA_964531005.1 uncultured Sangeribacter sp.
TTCATAATTTTGTTTTGGCGGCGTGTTTAGTGATAAGCATGCCGTTTTTTTTTATCCCCGCAAGCGGGGATTGCACGAGACGGATATATGAAGGACCGAGACGCATGAAGAGGGGGAATGGAGACTTAAAAGATTGACAGAAACATGTATATATACAATATTACTTTTGTGGTGGATCCGGCTCGCACCGGGGAGTTTGAAGGGTGGCTGCGTGCCCGTCTCTCGGAGATGGCTGCGGCCGGGTCGCTGGTGAAGGTGGTGGCCGTGCCGGGAGATCCGGAGTTCGTGGCCCATGCAGCTTCCTACACTCTCCAGACAAAGTGCGCCTCTCTGGCAGAGGCGGAGGCCTATGGGGAGAGCGCAGGCGAGACACTGCGCGAGGCTTACGCCCGCTACATGGGTGGAGAAGGAGTTTCGTTTGCCAGCATACTGGAGGAGGTGAGCCTTGGCTGAGTCCACGCCCCCTCCCTTGCGCCACGAGAGGGTCATCATGGGGATCGACCCTGGCACAAACGTCATGGGCTACGGAGTGCTTGGCATCAACGGCAAGAAGCTCGACGTCATAGTGATGGGCGTCATCAAGCTCTCGCGTTTCGAGAGCCACTACCTGCGCCTCAACCGTATCTACGAGCGTGTCAGCGGCCTGGTGGAGCAATACCTGCCCGACGAGCTGGCCATCGAAGCCCCGTTCTTTGGCAAGAACGTTCAGACAATGCTTAAGCTGGGACGGGCGCAGGGGGTGGCAATGGCCGCTGCCCTGGCCCGAGACATCCCCATCACGGAGTATGCCCCCATGAGCATCAAGCAGGCCGTCACGGGGCGTGGCTCGGCCTCGAAGGAGCAGGTGGCCACTATGCTGCAGCATATCCTGCACATCCCCCCGGCCGACATGCCTTCGCTCCTCGACGCCACGGATGCCCTCGCGGCAGCCTTGACGCACTACTACGAAAGCACGAAACCGGCCATCGCAAAGGGACCGAGCTCCTGGGCCTCTTTCCTTGCCAGCCATCCTGACAGAATCGCGCGTCGGCGTGGCCCCGCCCCCAAGTAGGACAACCCAAGGCCCTTGGCCTTGGCACAGGCCGTAGGGGAATGGGAGAGAAGGAAAGCCCTTTGCCTGGGGCCGCGCCGGGGGAAAGGGAGAGAAGGAAAGCCCTTTGCCTGGGGCCGCGCCGGGGGAGATTTGGATAATTGGAGAGAAATGAGTACATTTGCACCGTAATACGAAACTAAATACCAAACAGATAGATATGAGGGGATTTGAGAGGAAGATGGCGAAGGGGAGCGTGAGAATGGCGCTCGCAGGGATAGGCATGCTGTGCGCCTTGACTGCCACGGCGCAGCGCGATGCGCGCACTTATGTCGACTGGGGCGCGTCCGGTTATGACTTCCCGGCGCGCCTCGCGCAGTGGCAGAGAGGGGAGAAGTGGTGTGACGACGACAACTTCTTCATCCCGCGTGCCACGCCGCATGACCGCTTCATCAACCGTGCCAGCCAGGTCAACACCGCCCTTGACGACGCCACGGACAAGAACCTGATAATGTGGATGCCCATAGGGTCGCCGGGCATCAACGCCCTTCCCTCCGGCGTCTATGACAGCGACATCTTCCCGATGTGGGCCTACGTATCCCATCTGGGCGACTGGTCGGCGCCTATGGGGCGTCTCCCGGGCGCCCTGGCGGACGTGGCCCGCCGCAACGGCGTCAGGGTCAGCACCGCGGCCACGATCCCGTACGGCTTCATCACCGACGAGTGGCTCGACGCCCTCACCACGTTTGGCGCCACCGACCCGCAGCATCTTGCGCAGTATCTGCTGGCATATGGGCAGGACGGCATTGGCTATAACTCGGAGTTCCAGTCAAGGGCCAAGACCGTGCGCAACCTTGCCAATCTCCATGCCGCCACGGCCGAGGCCATGCGCGCCGGAGGCAACCCTCACCCGGAGTTTATATGGTACAACTCCACCAACCTCGACGGCGTCATGACCTTCGACACCGCCCTCGGGGAGCACAACAAAGACCTTTGGGGCACGGGCGACAATCCGCATTCGGCCCTTTTCCTCAACTATAACTGGAACGTCGAGTGGCTCCTTGACGAGAGCATGGCCAAGGCCGCCGAGTATGGCCGCACCCCCCTCGACCTCTATTGCGGCATCAACCTGCAGGGGCAGGAGCCTGCCATCAATCCGGAGATCTGGCCCATGCTCGCCCGCTATCCTATGTCGATAGGACTTTGGGGCGCACATGCTGAGAACATGTGGTATGAGAGCCGCGACGAGCGGGGCGACACCCCCGACGAGCGCCAGCGCACCTACCTGGACCGCCTCACGCGATGGTTCTCGGGGAGCCGCCGCAACCCTGCCGACACCCCCGCGCTCGACAACAATATCGACTACTACCTCTCGGGAGGGGATTTCTGCGGCATGGCAAGCCTCATGTCGGCCCGGTCGGCCCTGTGCTGGGACCTGGGCGACGAACCCTTCGTCACGCATTTTAATCTCGGCAACGGCAAGTACTTCAACTATTCCGGCGAGCGCAGCCACGACCGGGAGTGGTATGACATCTCGGCCCAGGACTACATGCCCACGTGGATGTGGTGGTGGACCGGCGAGGGGATGGAGGCGGAGTTCACTTGGGACGACGCGTGGCTCGGCGGCTCGTGCGTGCGCATCCACGGCACCACCCCGGAGGCGCAATTGCGCCTCTTCAAGACGAAGTTTGGCCTTCAGGCAGGCGACCGTGTCACAGTGCGCACCAAGCGCATTGGCGGTGAGGGCACGGTATCGCTGATGCTGAGCCTCACCGGCTCCGAGACGACCCCGGTCGCCGCCGAGGGATGGGGTGTGCTTGACGGCTCCTCCGTCGCCGGAGAGTGGCAGGAGAGGGTGTTGGTGGTCGGCGAGGACATCCCGTACGCCGCAGGGGATGAGGTGGCCGTCATCGGGCTCAAGGTCGCCGATGCCGCCGACTTGGACCTGCGCCTTGGCGAGGTCTCCATCGTACGCACCGGAAGCGGGGCCGCGGACGTGGATATTCCCGTGGTGGAGCGGACGGAGTTGCTCTATTCCGATGCCGAAGGCGTGGACATGAAGATCATCTACGACATGCCGCATCCCGAGATGGACCGCACCTGCCTGAACGCAGACGTCAATACGGCCTTCTTCAAGGTTCATGCCCAGCAGGAGGGTGAGGAGCCCGTGCTGATGAGCGTCACCACGCCTTGGGCAGCACTGGCCTATGGCGCGCCCCGTTGTGGCGTAGGTGCGACCCGATTCCGTATCGGTGTGAGCGCCGTCTCGCTTGACCGCCGCCATGAGAGCGACGTGGCATGGGGCGAGTGGCATGAGGTGGCCGCCAGCGGCCCGGATGATCCGGGCAGCGTCGAAGGCGTGGCTATGGAAGGCGGGGAGATTGCGCTTTACGACCTTCACGGGCGTCAGGTCGCTTCCGACACCAGCCGGCTTGCTCCCGGTGTCTATGTGCAGACACGCACCGTCTCAGGGCGTGTCGTTGAGCGACGCAAGATCTTGATTCGCTGACACTGTCTGGGCGATGCTTTGAAGGCGGTGGAAAACGATATAAGGAATATAACAACATTGTGTACACAAAAATGTACACAATGTTGTTATATATATGAGAAATCAGTATATTTGCAGTAAAACATCAATAGAACTAGTTATGGAAGCTTTATCAGTAAGAGACTATCGTAATAATTTGGCTGCCTCGTTCGCCCGTGCCGACAAGGGGGAGCGGGTTCTAATACGCCGTAAGAACAACCTGTATGCACTGGTAAATGTCGGCAAGGAAGACCTCATGCTCACCCCCCAAATGCAGGCACGCATAGAGGAGGCGGAGAGGGAGTGTCGTGAAGGGCGTTGCGTGACTTGCCGCACCAAGGAAGATTTGGAAGCATATCTGGCATCTCTCTGACCTATGTATGCTATCAAATTTGATTCTTCCGTTGAAAAGAAGATCTCCAAGTGGAAGAAGTCAAATCCAATGCTTCATAAGAAGTTGCTGAATGTTCTGGTGGCCATTGCCGAGAATCCTCGGGAGGGTATCGGTCATCCGGAGCCTCTAGTGGGCGGGAGAGATACCGTTTACTCGCGCCGTATTACGGCACATGACCGCATAGTGTACGTCATCCACGACGAGGAGATATATGTCATCGTGATCGAGATAGAGGGGCATTACAAGGACAAGTAAGTCACCTTCGACAGACCGGCTGCGAGTAACCGTCAGAAATTGCGGCCGATGATGAGGCGCAGTGAGAGGTCGTGGTAGCCGGTGTGGGAGAGGTCATAGCGATGGATGAGGCCTATGGTGGGATGGACGCCGAAGTACCAGTCGCCGTATGTCACGCCTCCGCTGGCGTCCAGCAGGAGGTCGCAGCGCGGGGTGCCGGTGAGGGAATAGTAGTCTTCCCAGCGTTGCTCGGCGTGAAGGGGAGCGTCGTTGCCTCTGACCCAGCCTCCTAACCCGATGGCCAGCGACGGGCCGGCTACGAGTTGCAGGTTTACTTTGCGGATAGGGATTGAGACCCCGATCCCGACGGGTATGGTGCAGCCGAGTTTGCGGACGGGGCAATGTTTGTGGCGGGAGTCATACATCCCGTAGGTGTCATAGTTGAGGGTCAGTCCCGTGTGCAGGTAGAATGGCGCGGCAAACTGATAGTCGTAAGCCATCCCTGCCGACAAGGCCAGCCCAATCGAGTAGTAGTCCTCCGGCGGATTGTCGATCATCCTGTTAGGCACATTGTATCCGACCCCGACCCGCACCCCGAATACGGACGCCGACTCCTCAAACGGAATAGCCCCCAAAGCCGGCAACGCCATCCCGGCCGCCCCAATCACAATTGTTATGCCTATCCTTGAATCCATGAATAATGAATAAGTTCACCCGAATAGCTCGGAATGAGATCCGAGACGTACTAGACTTATCTCATCACTGTTAGGATCAAGCCATATCAAAAGAAAATCACCTTCTATATGACATTCCATGTGTCCCGCATATCTACCTGATAAGTAATGAGGCCTGTTCTCCTTAGGAATAGGCTTTTCCTTTTGAAGCAGTTCTAATATCTGAAAAAGCTTCTTGACCTTTTGTGGATTATTCCGATACCGCTTATAATCCTTTTTATACTGCGACGTGGTCTTTAGCTGCTTCATAATCCCATAGACTTCTCCATTGCTTCAATGGATGATAGGTCAAGCGCAGGAGCATCCCGGAGCATACCACTCTCCGCTTCTCTCATTGCAGCCAACGTAACCTCATTAGGCTCATGTCGAGCAGCATCGAGAAGCAAGGTCTCGACATAGTGGTTAAGGCTGCTATTGTGACGTTGCGCAAGCTGTTTCAGCCTATCTATCAAATCGACGGGCAAACGAAAACTCTGATTTTTCCTTAGTGCTATATCCATAAAATGCCTTTTGACTGCAAAGATACTGCAAATGAATTACATGTACAACATTTAGTAGCTTTATTTTTTGCGTGATGAGTTAGCAAAAATCCTCCAATCCCGCAAATCTTTTTATGATGGATGGGTGAGGAGGTAATGGAAGGAGGGAGACTGTAAGGGGATGGGAATGTTAAAAGGCGGAGGATTTGCCATGATTTACCGGCGGGTGGCGAAAATTTTGGCTTTGATATTTTGATAATTGGGCCGTAGGTATTAATTTTGCGTATTGTGACTAACTGCCCCCTGACCATGGCGCCCCCCATGCACACAAGGGTCCGGATGGCGACGGAGGACAGTCGGTGACAACGATTCTTAGATATACCAAAATTATCAAAAGATACGAAGATATGGACAAGTACCAGGAAGCCCTTGCCTCCAGCCGCGTGCTCAGCGACGACGCCGCGGTCGCCGAGGAGGTCAAGAAGATAGTCGAAAACGCCCAGCAGTACGCCTCGCCCGAGACGTACCAGTTCATCTTCAGCTCCATCGACCTGACGACGCTCAGCAGCGAGGATTCGGTCAAGAGCGTGGCAGCCTTCACGGAGAGGGTCAACGAGTTTGACAACGACTACCCGCAGTTCAAGAACGTGGCCGCCATCTGCGTCTACAGCAACTTTGCCGAGGTCGTCAAGAGCCATCTCGACGTGCAGGGTGTGGACGTGGCAGTCGTGGCCGGATGCTTCCCTTCGAGCCAGACCTTCACCGCCGTCAAGGTGGCCGACGTGGCCCTGG
>CAZHCM010000125.1:0-6117 GCA_964531005.1 uncultured Sangeribacter sp.
GCATGCGGATGATGCGCACTATCGGCTTCTCGCGCATGCTGTGGCGCACCACCTCATCAAACTTCGTGGCCGCGCCGAAGAAGAACGGGCCGTCGATCTCGTAGACCGACACTCCGGGGGCGAGGTCGAGCATCTCGTGGGTGTCCAGGTCGGTGCCCTCGGCGGCGTCCAGTTTCTCGCCATAGACGCGCACCGTGGTGTTTTGCGACACTCGCTTCAGGAAGAGCACTACGGCCAGCAGCATGCCGATCTCGATGGCTATGGTCAGGTCGAAGATGACTGTGAGCAGGAACGTCACGACGAGCACCGAGACGTCCCCCTTGGGATTGGAGAGCATGCCGCGGATCACACGCCAGCCGCACATGTTGTAGCTGACCATGATCAGCACCGCGCCCAGGCAGGCCATTGGCACGAGGTTGATGAGCGGCATGGCGAAGAGGAAGATCAGCAGGAGCACCACCGAGTGGATTATTCCGGCCAGGGGGGTGCGTCCGCCGTTGGAGATGTTGGTCATCGTGCGGGCGATGGCTCCCGTGACCGGGATGCCGCCGAAGAAGGGCACGACGATGTTGGCCACGCCCTGGCCGATGAGCTCGGTGTTGTTGTTGGTGCGTCCCCCTGTGACGCCGTCGGCCACCGTGGCGCTCAGGAGCGACTCGATGGCCCCCAGCATTGCGATGGTGAAGGCCGAGGGGAGCAGGATGTTGATCAGCTCCATGCTGATGCCGAGGCTCTCGGCATGGGGAAGGGCCGATTCCATCTCCCCGAAGCGGTCGCCGATGGTTGTGATCCCCTCCACGCCGCAGAAGGTCTTGAGCGCCCACACCACGGCCGAGACCACGATGATGGCCGTCAGCGCGCCGGGGAGTTTTGCGGAGATCTTCGGGGTGAGGATGATGATGAGCAGCGAGCCTATGCCCACCAGGGTCGTCGGCAGCGCGAGGGTGTGGAAATACCGGAAGTATATGCCCCATTTCGAGATGAAGCTCGCCGGGACGGCCTCGTCGATGCGCAGGCCGAAGAAGTCGGGCATCTGCGTGGAGAAGATGGTCAGGGCGATGCCGGCGGTGAATCCCACCACGATGGGGTAGGGGATGAACTTTATGACCGTGCCCAGGCGGAAGAGCCCCATGAGCACCAGTATGCATCCGGCCATGAATGTGGCGATGGCCAGGCCCGAGAGGCCGTAGAGCTGGATGATGTTGTAGACGATGACGATGAAGGCTCCCGTGGGGCCGCCGATCTGGACGGTGTTGCCGCCGAGGGCGGAGACGAGGAAGCCGCCGATGACGGCCGTGACAAGGCCCACGGCCGGTGTCACGCCGCTGGCGATGGCGAATGCGATGGCCAGCGGCAGGGCGACGATGCCCACCACTATGCCGGCGATCAGGTCTTGCTTGAACTTAGAGAACGTGTAGCCTTTCAGCGCCGCCATCACAGCGGGATGAAAGTCGGGGGTGGCAGAGATGTTCATACCAAATGTGTCCTAAAAATGGGTTAGTTAGTAATAGTTACGCACACCCGTGAGGGTGTGCGCTAAAGAAGTAAGTACAGAAAGTGGGACTCGAACCCACACGGCCGATAAGGGCCAAGGGATTTTAAGTCCCTCGTGTCTACCATTCCACCATTTCTGCGCCTGGTGTCGGTAGCTGCGGACCGGAGTCCGTGGCTTCGGAGTGCAAAGTTACGGCTTTTTGCCGACTTGTGCAAATAAGTTTTCGGTTTTTAGGGGTTGTAGAGGTCCTTGTTGTAGTAGTCGAGGATCTCGTTGGTGGCCTTGAGGGCCATCTTGGCGCGGCTGTCGGGGTTGAGGCGGATGGCGGCCAGGTAGTCGTTGATGGCCGATGCGCGGTCTCCCCGGCTCCAGTGGCGCATGCCGCGCACCGTGAGTGCCTCGTCGTCGTCGGGATGCTCGGAGATGTATTGCGTCAGGGCGGGTATGCCGTCTTCGGGGAGCAATCCGGAGGTGATGCCGTTCTTTATCTCTTCAAGGGTCATGGTGATGGGGGTGTCTGTGGGATGGTGCTTACTTGTCGAGTGACATGCCCGAGAGGGCGAAATAGGCCGGGGTGTTCATGCCCCAGAGCCCCGTGTCGGAGGAGTCGAGGGTGAAGTATAGGGACTCGACCTCGCCCAGCGGGGAGAGGTCCCAAGGCTCCCAGGTGGTGATGATGCCTGCCATGGGGTCGTCGCCGCAATTGGCCAGGTAGAACTCCGTGGTGGTCTCTTCGCCTCCCTGAGCGGGCACGCCGTGGGCCGTGACCTTGAACCAGTCCCCCTTGGCGAAGGGGCGGCTGAAATCGCTTCCCTCGCGCAGCATGTAGTAGACGTAGCAGGTGTTGGTGACCTTCACCACGCCCGGCGTGAAGGGCTTCGAGTCGGTGCGGGCGACCGTCAGCGAACGCTCGTGCGGATCCAGCCCCTCGAAGCTCGACCAGTATCCCACGAGGAAGGGCGTGCCCTTCCCCTCGGGGCCTCCGGCGGGGAGCACCGTGTAGGCGTGCAGGAACATCTCCTCGTGCCACTCCGTGTCGGTGCTGCGCGAGAGTGTGAAGCCCTCCACCGTGCCGTAGGCCGACAGGTAGTGGCGGAAGGTGAAGGAGGGGGTCACGATGTTGACGTCCTCGGCGTTGTCGGCCCAGACTCCCTCGGCGTCGTAGCGGAAGTCAAGGGCGCTCCAGTCGACTGCGTTGGAGGGATTGGGTTCGTCGGAGCAGGCCCCGAGCAGGGCGAGGGCCCCGAGGGCGAGATAGATTGGCTTTTTCATGTGGTAAGTAGGCTGACAGAGGATTTACTGGATCTTGATGGTGGTGGCCTCCACGGTGTCGTCCATGAAGAGGGAGGCCCAGAGGTTAAACTTGCGCTCGCTCTCGGTGGTCAGGTAGGTGAGCGAGCCGCCGCGCGTGCACCGGCGCTCCATCTCCGGGTGTCGCTTCAGGTAGTCGGTCAGGGAGTCGGCCACCAGCTCCCCCTGCGTGAGTATGCGCACGTTGGCCGGGGCGTAGCGGCGTATCTTGGGCAGGAGCAGCGGATAGTGGGTGCATGCCAGGACGAGCGTGTCGATCAGAGGGTCGTCGGCCAGGATTGCGTCCACGTATTTCTGCACGAAATAGTCGGCCCCCTCGCCGCGCGCCTCGCCGTTCTCGACCAGCGGCACCCACATTGGGCACGCCTTCTCCCTGACCTTCATGTCGGGGAAGAGCTTGGCCGTCTCTATGAGATAGGAATGGCTCTGGATGGTGCCCGGGGTGGCCAGTATTCCGACATGGCCCGAGGAAGTGATGTCGCCCAGGATCTCGGCCGTCGGGCGTATGACGCCCAGGACGCGCCGGTCGGGGTCGAGGCGGGGGAGGTCGTTGCACTGTATGGTGCGCAGGGCCTTGGCCGAGGCGGTGTTGCAGGCCAGCACCACCAGGTGGCATCCCCGGGAGAAGAGCTCGCGCACCGCCTGGAGCGTGAACTCGTAGACGATGTCGAAAGAGCGCGTGCCGTAGGGGGCGCGCGCGTTATCGCCCAGGTAGATGTAGTCGTACTGCGGCAGCAGGCGCCTGACCGCCTTGAGGATGGTCAGGCCCCCGTAGCCGGAGTCGAAGATGCCTATGGGTCCCGGCTCCCCCGGGAGGGGGAGTCCGGAGCGGGTGCTGGTCTGGGGCATGTCGTCAGGTCAGCGCAGTCCGAGCTTTGCCTTCACCTGGGGGGTGATGTCCTCCACAGGGGCGGCGTAATAGAGTGTGAGCTGGGGTTCGTACATCTGGATGAGGCTGTAGCCTCCCTCCTTGCCCACAGACTCGACTGCCTGCTGGATCTTGGCCTGGATGGGGGCCATGAGCTCGCCCTGCATGCGCTGCAGGTCCTGCATGGCGGTCTGCTGGAAGGTCTGGAGCTTCTGGTCGTAGTCGGCCAGCTCGCGGGTCTTGCGCTCCTTGATGGCGGTCAGCTCGTTGGGGTCCATTTTCTGGAACTCGTCATAGAGGCGCTGCATCTCCTCCTGGAGCTTGCCAAACTCTGTCTCGTACTTCTTCGAGGCCTCGTTGATCTTGTTGTTGGCTTCCGTGACCTCGGGCATTGCCTGGAGCACGGTGTTGAAGTCCACGAGCCCCATCTTGATGCTCTGGGCCGAGGCGAGCATCGGGAAGATGAGGGCCACGGCGAAAAGGATTTTCTTGATCATTGTGTTGTTATGATGTGATGAATTGTATCTTGTGATTAACGGTGTCTTTGGGAGTCAGGGATTGTCAGCGCGAGTATCCGAGCTTGGCGAGCACGTCGTTGCTGACGTCGATCTTGGGGGAGGCGAAGACGATGCTTTGCGAGGATGCGCGGTCCAGGATGGCCTGGTATCCCTTCTCCTCGGCCACGGCCTTGACAGCGTTGTAGACGTCTTCCTGGATGGGCTTCATGAGGCTCTGGCGCTTCTTGTAGAGCTCCCCCTCGGGGCCGAAGTACTTGTAGCGGGCGTCTGTGACCTCCTTTTCCTTGGCCACGATCTCTTCCTGGCGCTTCTTCTTCTGGTCGTCGGTCAGGAAGACCATGTCGCTCTGGTAGTTCTTGAACATCGTCTCGGCCTCCTGTGCGAGCTGGTTGACTTCCTTCTCCCAGCGCTGGGAGACCTGGTTGAGCTGTTCGTTGGCCATCTCGTAGGCGGGGACGTTGCGCAGGATGTAGTCCATGTCGACGAGGGCGAATTTCTGGGCCGAGGCGGCGCATACGGCTGCCACCGCGATGGCCAGGGTGAGGAGTATCTTTTTCATTTCCTTGTAAGTTTTCAGTGTTGATATTCTATCGTTTGACATCCTGTGGGCATATCGGTTTATACGGCGGGTCCCTGTTTTAACATACGTTGGGAATCGGCGTATATTGCCCCGGGGATGGCGCCGGCGGGTGCGAGGGGTCAGAATTCCTGACCCAGCACGAAGTGGAGCTGGCTGCCTCCGCGATGTCCCCACACCTTGTCGAAGCCGTATGCCCAGTCGATGCCGAGGAATCCGAGCATCGAGAGGTAGATGCGGACGCCGACGCCGGCGGAGCGCTTGAGGTTGAAGGGCGCGAAGTCCTTGACGCGGCTCCAGGCGTTGCCGGCCTCGGCGAAGGCCAGGGCGTAGATGGTGGTCGTGGGCTGGAGCATGAAGGGGAAGTGGAGCTCGAAGGTGAACTTGCTGTATGCGTAGGCCTCATAGAACTGCGGGGTGAACTGGCCGTTCTCGTATCCGCGCATCGAGACTGTCTCCGTGGCGTATGTATAGGAGCCTGTCATGCCGTCTCCGCCGAAATAGAATGTCTCGAAGGGGGAGCGGACGTTCTTGTTGTAGGATCCGAGCAGGCCGAAGTCGGCGCGGGTCATCAGCACGAGTGTCCACTGACCGTCGGGGTCGGTGAGGGGGGTGAAGGTGCGGCTCTTGAACTTCAGCTTCCAATACTCGATCCACTTGTAGAGCTCCTTGGTGGCCTGCTGGTTGTGCAGGGTGTTGGCCTCGTAGTCGAGCTGGGCCCAGTTGCGCTTGCGGATCACCGACCATGGGGGCGTCAGTGCCAGGTCGATCGAGAAGTCGGAGCCGCGGCGGGTGTAGATGGGGTTGTCGATGCTGGTGCGCGACAGGCGCAGGCCGAGGTAGAGGGAGTTGGCCGTGCCGTTTTTCATGAACTGTATGTATTCCCAGTTCTTGAGGTAGTACCAGCGGTAGGAGAGCGAGGCCTGGAACTGGAAGTAGTCGTCGGGCCAGGTCAGGCGTGTGCCGTAGCCCACGGTGGCTCCGGCGATCTGGATTATCTTGTTGGGGTCGTAGGCGTTCTGGAGGTAGTAGTTGCCGTAGTTGGTGCCATAGGAGCCCTGCGTCCAGAGCGACTGCGCGTAGCCGTTATACCAGTTGGAGTTGTAGTAGCTGTTGTTGATGCCCGTCGAGCGGCTGTAGTCGATTCCCACCGAGAGGGAGTTGGGGCGCTTGCCGCCCAGCCAGGGGTCGAAGAACTGTATTGAGTAGCTCTGGTAGTACTTGGCGTTGGTCTGGGCCGAGATGGAGAATGTCTGGCCGTCGCCGCGCGGGATGATGCCGCGGTAGGCGGAGGGGTTGAAGAGGTTCTTCATCGAGAAGTTGGAGAAGGAGAGGCCGACCTGGCCGG
>CAZHCM010000126.1:0-5851 GCA_964531005.1 uncultured Sangeribacter sp.
CACGGCCCGCCGCGTGAGCGGCATACACAACCTGCACGACTTCAACTGCGGCCTGAAGGCATATCGCAAGGACGTGGTCAAGCACATCGAGGTCTATGGCGACATGCACCGCTACATCCCCTACCTGGCCAAGAACGCCGGATACACCCGTATCGGCGAGAAGGTGGTGCACCATCAGGCGCGCAAGTACGGCGTGACGAAGTTCGGCCTCGACCGCTTCGTCAACGGCTATCTCGACCTGGCCACGCTGTGGTTCCAGTCGCGCTTCGGCATCAAGCCGATGCACATCTTCGGGCTCCTGGGCTCGTTGATGTTCGTCATCGGGTTCCTAGCCGTTCTGACTGTCATCGTGCTGAAGATAGTGAGCATGTGCCATAGCGGCTACCATTTCTACCTGACCAACTCCGTCTATTTCTACCTCGCCCTGGCAGCCATGATCATGGGCCTGCAGTTTTTCCTCACCGGCTTCGTCGGGGAGCTGATCACGCGCAATTCCCCGGAGCGCAACAACTATCTAATCGCCGAGGAGATATGAGGTGGTGGGCGCTCTTTGCGGCTCTCGCATGCTGGGTGTGCGCCTTCGGACAGGGGCACATCACGCCGGTGGACGTCGATGACGAGAAGCCGCAGCAGCCCGTGCTGCACCATTACGACAAACATGGCAACCCGCTGTCGACGCCGGTGCTCTTCCTGGCCGACCTCGACACGGTGACCAAGGTGAAGTCCAGGCCCGTCTACCCCCTTTTCGGCGGGGTGAGCGTGGGCGTCAACTTCTTCGACGCCATCCTGAAGATAGCGGGGCAGTCGTACGCCTCATTCGACGTGCATGCCGACGTGTCGCTCCACAACTGGTTTTTCCCCACCGTGGAGGCCGGGGTGGGGTTTGCATCGTCGAGCCCCGACGGCGGGCAGTTCCATTTCAAGGCCAAGCCCTCCCCCTATGTGAAGATAGGGGCCAACTATAATTTCCTGTACAAGAGCAACCCCGAATACCAGTTCTTTCTCGGCCTGCGCGCGGGCATGGGCGTCACACGCTACGACGTGACCGACATCCAGCCCGGCTACGAATGGTATGAGAAGGATGGCCCGACGGCCTACCGCGACCTGAAGTGTACCTCCTGGTATGGGGAGGCCCTGGCCGGGCTGCGCGTCAAGATAGCCGGCCCCGTCTCGATGGGGTGGACGGTGCGCTACCGCTTCTTCTTCTCGAAGGCCCGCGCCGGCATGATCTGCACCCCCTGGTACGTGGCCGGCTACGGCCACAATCCGCTGGGGGGCACCCTTTCCCTTTATGTAAGGATCTGAAATTGGCGTAAAGCTTCAAAAGGCCCGCAAGCGGGCCATGCGGAAACGGATCAGGGAACAGCCTCCGTCTCCTGCATGGCCCGCTTGCGGGCCAAAATTAATGCCGGTGGTTGGCCCGGTAGAGCTGGCGGGTGTTGACGATGTTGTGCCAGATGCTGTAGAAGCCGCCGATGACGGCCGTGACCGGGGTGAAGAATGTATAGCCGAGCCAGATGATGAAGACGGTGTTCTTCTGGCCCAGGGCCTGGCCGGCCGTGATGGCGTCGTCGTAGCGGCGCCCTATGCGGCGCCCGAGCCAGAACTGGAGCAGGCAGCACACCAGCGACACCAGCACCAGGCCGAGTTGCGTGGCCGCCCCGACGTGCGAGTGGACGAAGCTCCGCGTGGTCATGGTCAAGGCCAAGGCCAGCGACACCGCCCAGATGTAGAAAGACCATTCGCTCTTGCCCGCTATCCACTGCTGCGCCCTCGGCCAGAGCCATCTCAGCAGGATGGCCAGTGCCAACGGCAGAAGGAGCAGCGGGAAGACCTCGCGCATGATCAGCAGCGAGGCCGTCACGAACCCCATGTCGGCGTCGGGATGCACCAGCGGCGTGAGGGCCGGAATGAGCAGCGAGCCGAGGACGTTGATGAGGATGGTGTAGGTGGTGACGTGGGCCACGTCGCCACCCAACTTTCGGGTGATGACCGCAGCCGCCGTAGCCGTCGGGCATATCATGCAGAGCATCGCCCCCTCCAATATCACCCTCCACCCGCTGTGGGGCATGAGCATGAGCAGGGAGGCGAGCAGGCAGAAGGCGCCCCCCTGGATCAGCAGAAGCCAGCCGTGCCAGGGGCAGAGGCGCAGCTCCGAGGGCCTGACGCGGCAGAAGGTCAGGAAGAGCATGGCGAAAATCATCGCAGGCTGCACCACGGCCACCACCTTGTAGGCCAAGGCGTGGGTGGGCTCCAGCAAGGGGATGGCGCAATATATGAAATAGGCGGCGATGCCGGCGAGGATGGAGATCACAAGCGTCCAATCGCGCAGGAACTGGCTTATCTTCATGGCGTGAAGTCTTTGGCAGTGTGGAGTTGTCTTTTTACAGTGTCGGGATGTCTTTGATAGTGAAAAATTGTGTGCAAAGTTACCGCTTTTTTTGCTAACTTTGCATACTCTTATCCCCAAATCTAATGGCTCCCAAGACCTCCGACGACAATCCCCGCCTCAGACTGGCCTCCGAACTGGTGGAGAACACCGGTGTCAACGTCTTCCTGACCGGCAAGGCCGGCACGGGCAAGACCACCTTTCTGCGCTCCCTGCGCTCGCGGACGCGCAAGCGCGCCGTGGTGCTCGCCCCCACCGGAATAGCGGCCATCAACGCCGGCGGCATGACGATCCACTCCTTCTTCCAGCTCGACTTCGCGCCTTTCTTCCCGGGTGTGGGGCGCTCCGGCGGTAAGGGGCGCTTCGACCGCTTCCGCCGCGACAAGCTCAGGGTGATCCGCAGTCTCGACCTGCTGATCATCGACGAGGTGTCGATGGTGCGCTCCGATCTCCTGGATGCGGTGGACGACGTGCTGCGCCGCCACCGCGACCCGACACGCCCCTTCGGCGGGGTGCAGCTCCTGCTCATCGGCGACCTCCAGCAGCTTCCGCCGGTGGTGAAGGAAGACGAATGGGCTTCGCTGAGCCAGTATTACCGCACCCCCTATTTCTTCGACTCCCACGCCTTGGGCGCCACCGACTACGTGACCGTCGAGCTCGACAAGGTCTACCGCCAGAGCGAGGGGGAGTTTCTGGACATTCTCAACCGCATCCGCACCAACACTGCCGACGCCGATGTGTTAGGGCGCCTCAACACGCGTTACATACCCGGCTTCAAGCCCAAGAAAGGGGAGCGGTATGTGCGGCTTACGACCCACAACTACCAGGCCGACGCCATCAACTTCGAGTGCATGCGCAAGCTGCGCACCCCCTCGGTGACATTCGAGGCATCGGTGGAGGGGACGTTTCCCGAATCCTCGTTCCCGGCGGCGCAGGACCTCACGCTGAAGGTCGGGGCCCAGGTGATGTTTATCAAGAACGACAACGCCGCCGGCTACTACAACGGAATGCTCGGCGAGGTCGTCGAGGCAAGCGTGGAGGACGGCGTCAAGGTGAAGGCCGAGGATACGGGCAACGAGATACTGGTGGCCCCGGTGACGTGGGACAATGTGAAATACGAAATCGACCCCAAGACCAACGCCATCAAGGAGGAGACGATAGGCACTTTCACGCAGATACCCCTGCGCCCGGCATGGGCCATCACTATCCACAAGAGCCAGGGCCTGACATTCGACCGCGCGGTGATCGACGCCTCGGGGTCGTTCGCCCACGGCCAGACATATGTGGCCCTGTCGCGTTGCCGCACCCTGGAGGGGCTGGTGCTCGACGCCCCCCTGACCCTTTCCTCCATCATCTCCGACCCCACGGTGAGCCTGTTCATGCACGCACAGGAGCAGCGTGTGCCGGGCAAGGAGGATGTGGCGCGCATGGCGCAGGCCTACGGCGTGCACCTGCTCAGGGAACTCTTCGGCTTCGAGCGCCTGGCCATGGCCTGGCGCGACCTGCGGCGCGTCGTCGACGAAGCCTATTCCTCCATCTATCCCAGGGTGTGCGAGGCATATGGCAACCATGAGGGGGTCTTCGACCGCGATGTGAGGCAGGTGTCGCTGAGGTTTGCGCGGCAGTTCGAGGCCCTGGTGATGGAGTCGGACGCGCCCCTGGAGGAGAACGCCACCCTGCAGGAGCGCATCCACGCCGGAGCGGGGTATTTCGCCGCCAAGCTCCATGACCTGCACAAGCTCATCCAGGCCACTCCCGCCGACCACGACAACGCCACCCTCCAGGCGCGTCTGCGCGACCGCCTGGCGGCCTTCCGCGACGCCTTGGCGCTCCAGGAGGAGCTACTGAAGGTCTTTTCCGAGGAAGATTTCACCACCACCCACTATCTCTCGCGCAAGGCCGACATCGTGCTTGCCGTGGAGAAGGGGCGCACCGTGCCCGTATCGCGGGGCGGGAGAGAGGAGAGAGAGGAGATAGATGAGAGAGAAGGCAGGGGCCGGAGAGGTGACGGCCCACGCAGGAGAAGCGAGGCTACGGATGCAAGCGAGGCCCGCAGGGCTGCTCGCGTGGCGATGGAGGAAGGGGCTAATCCGGAGGTCTACAAGGCTCTCTGCGCCTGGAGGGCGCGCAAGGCGAAGGCCACCGGCAAGGCGGCATTCACGATCCTGCACACCAAGACTGTCCTGGCCCTGGCGCAGGAGTGCCCGCGCGACCCGCTTGGACTGCGTAAGGTCAGCGGCATGGGGCCCACGAAGATCCGGCAGTTCGGGGAGGAGATACTGGAGGTCATCGCTTCCGCGCTCAGGGGGTAGGACTTAAACCTATCGGGGCAAAGGATTGTTGTGATTATGACCGGCTTGTATTCCACCATGGTCTGCGCCGACAGTATTCACTCGTAATCACCCATCGCTATGAAAAAGACACTCATATCCTCTCTTTCGGCCCTATTCATCGGGGCTGCAGCCCTTTCCTCCCCCATGACAGCCGACGCCTGCACCCGCGTGCTCTACGAAGGCTCGGACTCCCTCTACATCGTCGGCCGCTCCCTGGACTGGCGCACACCTATCCCCACCAACCTCTATGTGTATCCGCGAGGGATGCAGAAGCAGGGTTCCTCCGATCCCAACGGGGTCAACTGGACCTCGAAGTATGGCGCCGTCTATGCCGTGGGCTATGACGGGGGCGTGACCGAGGGCATGAACGAGAAGGGCCTCGTGGTCAACGGCCTCTTCTGTAAGGGGACCATCTACAACAATCCCTCTTCCGAAGGGAAGCCCCTGATCTCGATGGCCATGTTCGTGGCCTGGCTGCTCGACAACAACGCCACCACCCCGGAAGTGGTGGACGTGCTGAAGCAGCACAATTTCCGCATCGAGGGCGCCACCTTCGACGGCGGCACCGTGTCGGCACTGCACTGGGGCATCACCGACGCGCAGGGCCGCTCGGCCATCCTGGAGTTTGACAATGGCGACGTGAAGATCTACGATCCGGGCGACATCCGCGCCATGACCAACGACCCCAACTGGCCCTCGATGAAGGCCATCATCGAATATTGGGAGAAGATCGGCGGCATGCACATGCTCCCAGGCACGGTGACGAGCCCTGACCGCGCCGTTCGCGCCAACTATTTCGCCCACCATGTGGAGGCCACCGACAATGCCGACCTTGGCGCCGCCATCACGCGCAGCGTGCTGGTCAACAGCAGCGTGCCCTATACCTACAACATCGAGGGTGAGCCCAACCTCTCCTCGACGCAGTGGCGCTCATACGCCAACACGCGCGACCTGCGCTACTACTTCGACATCGTGACCAATCCGGGCTACTACTATGTGGATCTCAACCAGGTCAATCTGAAGCCGGGCGCCCCGGTCCTGAAGCTTGACACCTCGAAGGAGACCCAGCTCGTGGGCGACGCCACCAAGCACTTCAAGAAGTCGGCCCCCTTCACGCCGATGTACTGAT
>CAZHCM010000127.1:0-5836 GCA_964531005.1 uncultured Sangeribacter sp.
CAGGTCCTTGTATTCGGTGCCTGTCTTGGGGTCGGTGTAGTCGCCGATCTCAAGCTCGGTGCAGTCGGCCGTCAGGCCGCTGTGCAGGGCCGACGACACGCGCGGCCCCAGGTCGCGGCCGATGCTTGTGGCGCCCATGAAGGCGATGCGCGGCTCCAGCTCCTTGAAGAGGTTGATCAGAAGCGAGCTGTGGGGCAGCGACGTGTAGGGATACATGCGCTTGTCCTCCACCTTGTAGAGAGTGTCTACGCCGTAGGGCATCACCTGCTTCTCGATGTCCTTCAGGTTGTCGCCGGCCACCACTGCCTCCAGCTTGATGCCGAGCTGGTCGGCAAGCTGCCGTCCCTTGGTCAGCAGCTCCAGGCTCACGTCGGCCACACGGCCGTCCTCATATTCGCAATATACGATCAGATTGTTCTTGTCTGCCATAGTTGTGTCTATATTCTGGGGCCTCCTTAGCCGATGGTGTGGTTAGCGATCAGTTCTTTCACAAACTCCTCTATCTGGGCGTCGTCGTTGTCCAGGCGGCGTGCCTCCTTGGCGGTGAAGACCACGTTGACGATCCCCTTCACCTTCGTCGGCGAGCCGGCAAGGCCGCACTGCTCCAGGTCGGCGTCCACGCTGGCGGCGTTCCATTCGCCGATCTCCAGCCAGGGACGCTTCTCCATGAAGGCCTTCTTGGCATCGTCTGCGGCCACTTCGGAGGGCACGGCGGCATATTTGTACTTCTGCAGGCACTTGGCGTTGCGCGGGCGGCAGTCGGCTGCGGAGCCGTTGACCGTCACCACGGCCGGCATCGGGCACGAAACTGTCTCGACGCCCCCTTCGATGCGGCGCTTCACCACCACCTTGCCGTCCTCGGCCTTCTCGATCTCCTCGGCATAGGTCACCTGGGGCCAGCCCAGCTTCTCGGCCACCTGCGGGCCTACCTGGGCCGTGTCGCCGTCGATGGCCTGGCGGCCGCCGATGATCAGGTCCACGTCGCCCATCTTGCGAAGGGCCGCGCTCAGGGCGTAGGAGGTCGCCAGGGTGTCTGCGCCGGCAAACGCGCGGTCGCTCAGCACCACGCCGCTGTCTGCGCCGCGATACAGTCCCTCGCGGATCACCTCGGCTGCGCGGGCCGGACCCATTGTCAATATCGTCACTTTCGTGCCGGGATACATCTCCTTGAGGCGAAGCGCCTGCTCGAGGGCGTTCAGGTCCTCAGGATTGAAGATGGCCGGCAGGGCGGCGCGGTTCACCGTGCCGTCGGCTTTCATGGCATCCTTCCCGACATTGCGAGTATCAGGCACCTGCTTGGCAAGCACAATGATATTTAAGCTCATAAGTCGTCTGTATTTGTTGTTTTCTTTGCTTTCTAAGTCAGTTAGAGTGCAAAGTTAACCAATCTTCGGGAATTTTCGTGCCATTTTTGCAATTATTTTCTCGCATTATTTGTAATTTTGTGGTATGAAGACGCTATATACGCTCGCCACGGCCCTCTTGCTGGCCTCCGGCGCCGCTTTTTATACATCATACGCAGCCCCCGCCCCTCAGCAGCGGGGCGCCTCGGCCTCTGTCACCGCCGACGCGCGAGACCTCATGGACGAGGGCGACTACACAATGGCCCGACGCCTGCTCGAAAACCATCTCACCACCATCCCGAAGTCGCGCCGCCCGGCCCAGGACTGCTATCTGCTGGGCGTCTGCGACTATGAGCTGGGATATTACGAGCATGCCCTCCCCTGGCTCCAGGAGGCGCGAGACAAGGGGCTGGCCGACGCCGACCTATACCTGGGACGCCTCGCCTTCCTCGACTACGATTTCGCGGAGGCTGGGCGCCTCTATGCCCAATATGCCTCCCGCAAGGGCTCCACGGCCCGCGAACTGGAGGACTTCCGCCGCGAACTGGGAGCGGCCACACGCGCCCTCTCGGCCGTTGAGCAGATCACGGTCATCGACTCCTTGGCTGTCGACGCGCCAGACTTCTTCCGCGTCTACCGCCTCTCGCCGCAGTCGGGCCGCATCCTCTCGCCGGAGGCCATCCCCTTTGAGGAGAGCCGCAAGTTTGCCACCACTGCCTTCGCCAACGAGCGCGGCGACTTCATGATGTGGGCCGAGCCTGACTCGCTGGGCACCATACGCCTCGCGGAGTCGATCCGCCTCACCGACGGATCCTGGCACGAGCCGGTTCTCGCGCCTCTCGCCCTGAATGGCGGGGGCGACGCAGACTTCCCCTTCATGATGCCTGACGGCATGACCCTCTATTTCGCCTCGGACGGCGAGGGCTCGATGGGTGGATTGGATATCTTCGTGGCTTCGCGTGACGCCGGCTCGGGAGAGTATCTGGAACCGCGCAACATGGGGATGCCCTACAATTCCCCTTATGACGACTACATGCTCGCCATCGACGAACTCAACGGCATCGGCTGGTGGGCCACGGACCGCAATCTTCTCGGCGACAAGGTGACGGTATATGTCTATCGTCTGAACGATGTGCGCCGCAATCTCGATCCTGAACGCCCCGACCTCATGTCGCTGGCCCGTCTGGAGCCCTGGCAGGCCACCCTGGCCTTTGCCGAGCCCTCCGCCCCTGCGGAGGAAGAGGAGGACGCCGACACGGAGGAGGCCGCTGCCAAGCCGGTTTCCAAGGGCGACAAGTCCCCCCTGCCCGATGTGGAGGCGCAGCGCGAGGCCATCGCCTCGATGCCCGATGCCTGGGATCCGGACGTCGACGTCCCCGACTTCACCTTCCCTCTCCCGGGGGGGCGCGTGGCGCATTTCCTCTCTGATTTCAAATCGTCGGCCGCGCAGCGCCTGATGAAGGAGTATATCTCCACCCAGCGCCGCCTGCAGGATGAGGGCGCCAAACTCGACTCCCTGCGCCGCAAGTACCACGCCTCCTCCCCCAACGTGCGCCAGACCCTCGTCCAGGCCATCGCCCCCTACGAGGCGGCCGTCCAGGGCCACCGCGAAGCCCTCTCCCGCCTCCGCTCCGACATAATCAAAGCCGAAAAAGCAAGCCCTAACCCCTAAGTCCCAAGCAAAGAGGCAAGCCCACGGCAAATCCCGCAAGCGGATCCTTTTGTGACCCCCAAGCCACATCCCGCAAGCGGAGCCTTTTGTAACCCGCATGGAGGCTCTGCCTCCAGTCTTCCAAAGCTATAACCCTAAAGATCATGATCTCTTTCACCATAGCCTTCATCCTCCTGATCCTCGGCTATTTCACCTATGGCCGATACGTCACCCGAGTCTTCGGCGCCGACCCGGCCCGCCCCACCCCTGTCTCCACGATGGCCGACGGCGTCGACTACGTCGCGCTCCCGGCCTGGAAGATCTTCCTCATCCAGTTTCTCAACATAGCCGGTCTCGGGCCAATCTTCGGCGCCATCATGGGCGTCATGTACGGCCCGGCGGCCTTCCTGTGGATAGTCTTCGGCACCATCTTCGCCGGCGCAGTCCATGACTACCTCTCCGGAATGCTCTCCCTCCGCATGGGTGGCGCCTCGCTGCCCGAAATCGTGGGCTCCCAGCTCGGGCGCCCCGTCCGACAGGGGATGCGCGTCTTCGCCCTCCTGCTGATGATCCTGGTCGGGGCCGTATTCGTCTACAACCCCGCCGACCTGCTGGCCATGCTCACCCCCGCATCACTCGACAGGATGTTCTGGATCGTGGTGATTTTCGTCTACTACATGCTGGCCACCCTCCTCCCGGTCGACAAGCTCATCGGACGCCTCTACCCTCTCTTCGGTGTCGCCCTCCTCTTCATGGCCGTGGGCATAATGGTCATGCTCTACGTCCACGCCTCCGACATGCCCGAGATGTGGGACGGATTCTACAACCACAAGGCCGACCCGGAGGCCAACCCCATCTTCCCGATGATGTTCGTCTCCATCGCCTGCGGCGCCATCTCCGGTTTCCACGCCACCCAGTCCCCGATGATGGCCCGTTGCCTGGCCTCGGAGCGCCACGCGCGCCCCATCTTCTACGGCGCGATGGTCACCGAGGGCATCGTAGCCCTCATCTGGGCCGCAGCCGCCATAGCCTTCACAGGCGGCTATGACGGCCTCCAGCACTTCCTCGGCGGCGGCTCCCCCGCCATCCTGGTCAACGACCTCTCCCGCTCCTGGCTCGGCGCCTTCGGAGGCGTGCTCGCCATCCTCGGCGTAGTGGCCGCCCCCATCACCAGCGGCGACACGGCCCTCCGCTCGGCCCGCCTCATAGCCGCCGACTTCCTCTCCGTAGGGCAGTCCTCCCTCTCCAAGCGCCTCCTCGTCTCCGTCCCCATCTTCATCCTCGCCTTCATGGTGATGCTCATGCCCTACGACGCCCTCTGGCGCTACTTCGCATGGTGCAACCAGGTGCTGGCCGTCTTCACACTCTGGACCCTCACCGTCTGGCTCGCCCGCAACGCCAAGAATTACCTCATCACCCTCCTCCCGGCCCTCTTCATGACCGCAGTGACCGTCACCTACATCTGCTTCGCCCCCGAAGGGATCGGCATAATCACCGACGCCCTCCTCGGCACCACCATAGGCTACGCCCTCTCCTTAGTCATAGGCCTCGGCACCGCCGCCCTCTTCCTCTTCCTCTTCACCCGCTGGCTCCGCGCCCTCCCCAAGCCCACCCTAAGCCCGGCCTAAGCCCGGCGAGCGAAGCGAAGCCATCCTCCCCTCCCTTACTGGGTCCCGGCTTTAGCCGGGAGGCGAGCGAAGCGACGCCATCAAAAAGAAAATATCCAAAAAGCAAAAATGGACAAGATAAGAAATTTCTGCATCATCGCCCACATCGACCACGGCAAGTCCACCCTCGCCGACCGCCTCCTCGAGCGCACAGGCACCGTGGCCGCCAAAGACATGGAAGCCCAGGTCCTCGACGACATGGACCTCGAACGCGAGCGCGGCATCACAATCAAGAGCCACGCCATCCAGATGGACTACACCCTCGACGGCAAGCCCTACACCCTCAACCTAATCGACACCCCGGGACATGTCGACTTCTCCTACGAAGTCTCCCGCTCGATAGCCGCCTGCGAAGGCGCCCTCCTAATCGTCGACGCCTCCCAAGGCATCCAGGCCCAGACCATCTCCAACCTCTACATGGCCATCGACAACGACCTCGAGATTATCCCCGTCATCAACAAATGCGACCTCGAAAGCGCAAACCCCGACGAGGTGGAGGACCAGATAGTGGACCTCCTCGGCTGCGACCGCTCCGAGATCATCCGCGCCAGCGGCAAGACGGGCCAGGGCGTCGACGAGATCCTGCGCGCCATCGTCGAGCGCGTCCCCGCCCCCAAGGGTGATCCCGACGCCCCCCTGCAGGCCCTCATCTTCGACTCGGTCTTCAACCCCTTCCGAGGCATCATAGCCTATTTCAAGATCCTCAATGGCACCCTCCGAAGCCAGGACTTCGTGAAGTTCGTCTCCACAGGCAAGGAATACCACGCCGACGAAGTCGGGGTCCTGAAGCTCGACATGGCCCCGCGCAAGGAGATATCCGCAGGCAACGTCGGGTACATCATCTCGGGCATCAAGTCCAGCCGCGAGGTCAAGGTCGGAGACACCATCACCCACGTCTCCCGTCCCTGCGACAAGGCCATCGAGGGATTCGAGGAGGTCAAGCCCATGGTCTTCGCCGGCGTCTACCCCATCGACGCCGAAGACTTCGAGAACCTGCGCGCCTCCCTCGAAAAGCTCCAGCTCAACGACGCGTCGCTCACCTTCCAGCCCGAGTCCTCGGCCGCGCTCGGTTTCGGCTTCCGATGCGGATTCCTCGGCCTGCTGCACATGGAGATCATACAGGAGCGCCTCAGCCGCGAGTTTGACATGGAGGTCATCACCACCGTCCCCAACGT
>CAZHCM010000128.1:0-5834 GCA_964531005.1 uncultured Sangeribacter sp.
TACCGTAGAGCCTTCGAGGAGCTTCAGCAGTCCTTGCTGCACGCCTTCTCCGCTGACGTCGCGCGTGATGGAGGGATTGTCGCTCTTGCGTGCTATCTTGTCGATCTCGTCGATGAAGACTATGCCGCGCTCAGCTTTCTCCACATTGTAATCGCAGTTCTGGAGCAGGCGCGTGAGGAGCGATTCGATATCCTCTCCCACATAACCGGCTTCGGTAAGCACCGTCGCGTCGACGATTGCGAAGGGCACGTCGAGGAGCCGCGCGATGGTCTTGGCGAGGAGGGTCTTGCCGGTGCCGGTAGGTCCTACCATGATTATGTTGGACTTCTCGATCTCCACCTCGTCTTCAGCCTCCTCGCGGGCGGCCTTCTCCTTTGCCTTGCCTTTGGCAGTGGCAGCGCGGGCCTTTGCCTCGTCGAGCTGGCGGATGCGTTTGTAGTGGTTGTAGACCGCTACGGAAAGATATTTCTTCGCATCCTCCTGGCCGATGATGTACTGGTCGAGGTATGCCTTTATCTCGTGAGGCTTCGGTATCGGACGGTTTTCATCCGCGGGCGCGAGCTCCTCCCGCTGTTTTTCCTCTATTTCCTTGGCGGCATTGCCTATGAACTGCATGCAGTTGGTGCATAACACCAGTCCGGGCAGTATCTCTGCAGTGGGAGCGTAAGGAGTGGAGGGATTGCCGCAGAGCATGCAGTGGCGGGAGCTGTCGTTCTTCTTAGCCATTACTTGTTTTCTTTTTCCTTACGGGAGTTGACCAGGATACGGTCGATCATGCCGTATTCCTTTGCCTCTGAAGCAATCATCCAGTAGTCGCGGTCGGAATCGGCCTCCACTTTCTCGAAGGGCTGACCGGAATGGTCGGAGATGATGCGGTAAAGCTCTTCCTTGAGTTTGAGTATCTCGCGAGCGGTGATTTCGATATCGGAAGCCTGTCCCTGGATGCCGCCCATGGGCTGGTGGATCATGACGCGGGAATGGGGGAGTGCATAACGCTTTCCTTTTTCGCCGGCCACCAGGAGTACGGCGGCCATCGAGGCTGCCATGCCGGTGCAGATGGTGGCTACGTCGGAGCTTACATACTGCATGGTGTCGTAGATGCCGAGGCCTGCGTAGACCGATCCGCCGGGGGAGTTGATATAGAGGGAGATGTCCTTGTCGGGGTCGACGGAGTCGAGGTAGAGGAGCTGGGCCTGGATGATGTTGGCGCTCTGGTCGCTGACCTGGGTGCCAAGGAAGATGATGCGGTCCATCATCAGGCGCGAGAAGACGTCCATCTGGGTGACGTTGAGCTGGCGCTCCTCGAGGATGTAGGGGTTCATGTAGTCGGCCGTGGGCATGACGATGCCCCCCTTCTCGGCCTGGGCCGAGGTGTATTTGGCGTAGCCGTCGAGGGTGTTGGAGCTGATGCCCAGATGATTGACGGCGTAGTTTCTGAAGTCTTTGCTGATATCCATAGTTTTAGGTTTTGATCGGAGCTTTCAAGATCAATCAAGATTATTCCTGATGTGGCATGAAAATTCATGATGAATCCTGATTAATCCCGATTCTCTCTTTGCAAATGCCGTGCCAACAATGACGTTTGCCCGCCTCCGGGGTCGGACAGGCGGGCAAGCGTGTGTTTCGGTCGGGGTCTCCGGCGGGGTTACTCGGCGCTCTCTGCGGGAGCGAAGAGGGCGTTGAACTCCTCCACTGTCACGTCCTTCTCGTCGGCGCTGACGGCCTGGCGGATGGCGTCGAAGAGCTTGATGTCCACAGCCTGGCTGACGAGCTGATTGTGGTAGCGCTTGTCCTTGAGGATCTCGCCGGCGTAGCGCTCAAGCACCTCGGTGGGCACGCTGGCCATACCGTATTGTGCAAACTGCTGCTGAGCCAGGGCCATGGCGAGGTTGCGCAGGTCGTTCTCGTCGACCTTGACCTCGAGCTGGCGGGCGATGGCCTCGCGGATGAGTTCCCAGGAGAACTGGGGCAGCATGGCCTCATACTGCTCGTCGATGTTCTCGTCGTTGAGGGCTTCGTTCTGCTGCTTGAGGTAGGTCTTGAGCACCTCGTCGGGGAGCTGGAGCTTGCCTACGGCCTTCTCGATGGCGTCCTTGGCATCGATGGTGAAGCGGTAGTTGCTGTCGCGGCGCAGGCCGTCGGCGATGATGTCGCGCAGGGCCTTGTCATACTCCTCCTCGTTGTGCACCTTGTCGGGGCCGAAGACGCTGTTGTAGAACTCCTCGCCCTGCTCTGCGGGCTTGAGCACGATGATGTCCTTGATGTCGAAGCGGAAGTCGCCGTGGTGATCGGCGGTCTGGTCCTTGTCGATGTGGAGCATGGAGGCGAGCTCGGTCTCGCTGCCCTCGCAGGTGGCTGCGGGGTTGAAGACCAGGGTGTCGCCGACTTTCTTGCCCATGAAGAGGGCTTTCTGGTCGTCGCTCTTGAAGTATTCGGGAGCCACGATGCCGTCCTCTACGACGATGCCCTCTGCCTTGGGCTGGCCATCGGCGTCAAGCTCGGTGATGACGCCCTTTACGAGGGCGGTGCCGTCGACCTCCTCGCCGCTCTCCTGCTTGCCGAAGCGGCGGCGCAGGGCCTCGTCCTGCTTCTTGACGAGCTCGTCGCTCACCTGGATGTTGTAGTAGGGGATGTGCAGGTCCTTGTTGACATGCGTGTCGAACTCGGGGGCCAGACCCACCTTGAAAGTGAAGGTGAAGTCCTTGTTGTCGATGTCGAAGTCCTCGCTGGCCACTGCCACGGGGTTGCCCAGCACGGGCACGTTGTTCTCCTTCAGGTAGTCGTAGAGGGCGTCGCTCACCATCTTGTTGATGGCCTCGTACTTCACTCCCTTGCCATACTTCTTGGCGATGAGCCCTGCAGGGGTCTTGCCGGCGCGGAAACCGGGCTCGGCATGCTTCTTGCCGATCTCCTTGAGCTGTTTCTTTACCTCGGGTGCGTAATCATTCTCTTCCAGCGTGATTACCACCTGGGCGTTCACGTCGTCAAGCTTTTCGTAGTTTACGTTCATTTCTATTGCGTGTGTACTTGTTTTTGTTCTCTCGTTTTTGCGGCCCGGCTCGTTGTCGGGCCCTTTCAAACTGCAAATTTAGTGATTTTATCTCGTTTCACCAAACCTCCGGGCCATATCTGGACCAAATCCGCCCTTCTCCCCCTCCCCGGAGTCCCTTTGGGCCCATTTTTCGGCTCCGGCAGCCCCTTTCTACTGGCGATAGAAGGTGGTGAAGACCTTGACGGTGTCCAGGTGGTCGCTCACGGCTCCCGTCTCGCGGGCGGAGTGCATGGCCCAGATGGCGCATCCCATGTCGACGCCGCGCAGGGGGAGCTGCGAGGTCAGGATGTTGCCCAGGGTGCTGCCGCCGGCCACGTCGCTGTGGTTGACAAACGTCTGGCATCCCACCCCGGCCTCGGCGCACAGGGCACGGAAGACGGCGGCGCTCTGCGCGTCGGTCATGTACTTGCAGTTGGCGTTGATCTTGATGACCGGCCCTCCTCCCATGACGGGGTGGTTGGTGGGGTCGTACTTCTCGTTGTAGTTGGGATGCCAGGCGTGGGCGTTGTCGGCCGAGATCATGAAGCTGCGGGCCACGGCGCGGTGGAGCTCCTCGGGGCTTCCGGCCACACGCTCCAGCACGGTGCGGAGCCACGACGAACCTGCTCCCTGCTTGGTGCCGCTGCCGGTCTCCTCGTTGTCGAAGACGGCCATCACGCGGGTGGCGGCCGCAGACTCGCCGCATCGTGCGGTGAGGGCCTCAAGGCTGGCAAAGGCCATCGAGAGGTCATCGATGCGGGCCGACTGGTAGTAGGGCGACTGCTCGCCATTCCATCCGTCGAGTCCGGCCGGCTCAAGGGGATACAGGCAGAGCTCGTAGTCGGTAATGTCGAGAGGGTCTACGCCGATGTGGGCGCCGAGCATTACGCGCAACGCCCCGCCATGCTTCTTCATCTCTTCGATGCGCTCGGGCGAGTAGTAACCGATGACGGGCTTCATGTCCTTCTGGACGCTGAGAGGATTGCCGTCGTTGACGCCACGGTTGAAGTGGATGGCCAGGTGCGGGATGGTCGCCACGGGGCGCTTGAGGTCCACGAGCATCTCACGGGGCTCGAGGGGGTCTTCGTCGGCGCCCACGCGGAGCATGACGCGTCCGGCTATCGAAAGAGGGCGGTCAAACCATGTATACATGATGCCGCCGCCGTATTTCTCGACGTTGAGGCTGACCACGCCTCCGTCGCCGTATATCTCGGCGTTGGGCTTGATCTTGAAGCATGGGCTGTCGCTATGGCTGGCGATGATGCGGAATCCGTGGTCGGCAGGCGCGCCTGTGCCCTGCACCCATGCGACGATGGCAGTGCCGTTGATGGTGGTCATGTATCGGCCGTCGGGCTCAAGGCTCCAGCGGTCGGCGGGGTCGAGCATCTTGAAGCCGGCCTGCTCCAGCTCGCCGCGCAGCGTGGCCACGGCCTGGAAGGGTGCCGGGGAGGCATCCAGCTGTCTAAGCAAAGTGTCTATCATGGTGGTTGTTTATGGGGGTCGTGAAGTCACATCGACATCAGTCATCATGACACTATGTCGTCATGACATCTTGACATCATGACATGGTGACATCACGACAAGTTAAGATTGATTCAGTTTTGATAGCGTATGGCGTTTAGGGGCCGCATGACGTTGCACACTGTCTGCGCCCAATACTCCTTGAATTGCTCCCTACACTCGCCGTAGGCTTGCCGCAGCCCCTCGCCGTCGGTGTCCTTGACGACGGAGACGAAGTTGTAGAGGGTCTGGAAGATGTCGGCCAGCCCTTCGGATATGGAGGCACCTATCGGGGTCTCGCTATACTGCATGTCCTGCTCGAAGGTCTCCAGGTAGGTGTCCTGCTCGCCCATGACGCGGGCCACTGTGGCGCGCACCTGGTCGTAGTGCTCCTCATCGACATAGTCGGCATAGTAGCCGCTCTCCTCCTCATCCTCGTCCAGGCTTACGGTCTCCTCGTCGTCAGGACGCACGGGGACCTCTGCAAACTCCCAATAGAGCCGTGGGAGCATCCCCAGCACGGCGGCGACAAACTCCTCTCGCTCCATGCTTTCGGCCTGCTCCAGGGTGACGCAATATCGCGTGGCGAGGGCTGTGACGGCCAGCTGTCGCCCGCGTAGTTCTTCGTTGTTCATTTCTTGCTTTTTTCCGGTTTTTTGACTGAGAACCCGAATCTTCCGATGACCTCGCCGAGCTCATAGTAGAAGCCGTGGCTGTATGCCATCAGGCCGGCCTCGCCGAGGCGGAACGTCCCTGTCTCCGGGTCCAGATACTTCTTGTCGGCGCGCACCCCCACGATGTCGGCCAGGAACATGGTGTGGCTGCCCAGCGGGATGACTGTCTTGACCCGACACTCGAGGCTGAGCGGCGACTCGGCGATCGTGGGGCTCGACACCTTCTCCCCGGGGATGGGGGTCAGGCCGGTCTCGGCCCATTTGTCGTAGTCGCGGCCGGAGCGCACACCGGCCCAGTCGGTGGCCCGGGCCATGTCGGCGGTCGTGAGGTTGATAGTAAACTCCATCGCTCTCTCTATAAGGGGATACGACGCCCTTTCGGGACGCACCGAGATATAGCACATCGGGGGATTGGTGCAGGTGATGCCGGTCCAGGCGATGGTCAGCATGTTCCACTCCTCGGGGCGCTCCCCGCAGGTCACCAGCACTGCCGGCAGAGGGTATATCATCGTGCCTCCGGGCCAGGAGACTTTATTGTGGTCGGTTTCAGGGTTCATACTTCTTTGGCTTGATGGTACAAAAAAATAAAGAGAACTTTGTTGTAGTTGTCTATTTTGACAAGCCTCAAA
>CAZHCM010000129.1:0-5832 GCA_964531005.1 uncultured Sangeribacter sp.
TACTACCCCCAGGGCTATAACGCCAACCTGAAGTGGGAGGAGACCACCACATGGAACGTCGGCCTCGACATGGGCTGGTGGAACAACCGCCTGACCGTTGCCCTCGACTGGTATCTGCGCAACTCCAAGGACCTGCTCTCCTTCGTGACCGCAGCCCCCGGCGCCTTCACCACCAACATGCTTGACCAGAACATCGGCTCGCTGCGCAACCTCGGTATCGAGGCCACCATCGGCGCCAAGCCCGTAGTGACCGACGACTTCGTATGGAGCACCAGCCTGAACGTGGCCTGGAACAAGAACGAGATCACCAAGCTCAACAACGAGGGCACCTACGTGACCACCGGCGGCATCGCAGGCGGCAACGGCAACACCGTCCAGGTGCACCAGGTCGGCTATCCCGCATACAGCTACCTGATGTACGAGCAGGTGTACGACAACAACGGCATGCCCATCGAGGGCTGCTACGTCGACCAGAACGGCGACGGCTCGATCGACACCAACGACCTCGTCATCAAGCACTCCAAGGACCCGAAGGTGACCATGACCTGGCACAACAACTTCTCCTACAAGAACTGGGACCTCAGCTTCCAGCTCCGTGCCTCGATCGGCAACTACGTCTACAACAACGCCCTGTCCAACAACTGCACGCTGTCTGAGACCTTCCGCAACGGTCTTAGCAACCTCGTGGTCAACGACATCTACATGCAGGGCAACCAGACCACCAACACCTACCTGAGCGACTACTGGCTCGAGAACGCCGGCTTCATCCGCTGCGACAACATCACACTCGGCTACACCTGGCCCGACCTGATCGACAACAACCTCCGCCTCCGCGTCTACGGCGCCGTGCAGAACCCGTTTGTCATCACCAAGTATCGCGGCCTGGACCCCGAGGTGCCCAGCGGTATCGACAACAGCGTGTACCCCCGCCCGGTATCCTTCACCATCGGTGTGATCGCCACTTTCTAACACAAGTGTAATCCTACATCAAGACAATCGACAAGATGAAATCATATATCAATCGCATCTTTATCGGTGGCGCCATGCTGGCCACTCTGGGTCTGGGCTCGTGTGTCGACGACCTCAACCAGCTCCCGAAGGACGACCGTTCGCTGACCCCCGACCAATTTGCCTCCAACCCCGTCGAGTACATCGGCGGCGCCATGGGCAAGTGCTACGCCGGCATCGCGGTGTCGGGCCAGGGCGGAGCCGGCGGCTCCGACATCTCGGGCCTCGACAACGGCCGCTCCTGCTGGAGCCGCGCCATCTTCATGCTCAACGAGTTCACCACCGACGAGGTGAGCTGGATCTGGCCTGACTCGGGCGTCTTCGACCTCTGCACCAGCACCTGGGGCTCCAACAACGAGAACGTCTTCGGCACATACTCCCGCCTCTACTGCCACATCGCGGTCTGCAACGACTTCATCCGCCTGGTGCGCAACGCCGGCGACTACAACATCGACATGAACGTCAAGAGCCCCAATGGCAAGACCCTGGCCCAGGACGCCGAGCAGTTCGTGCTCGAGGCCCGCGCACTGCGCGACCTCAGCTACTTCTACGTCATCGACCTCTACGGCAACGCCGCCTACGCCTGGGACACCCAGGTGACCGGCGAGATCCCCCCGCAGATGAAGCGCGCCGAGCTCTTCGACATCGTGGTGGCCGACCTGGAGGACGTGCTTAGCAAGTTCCCCGACACCACGCCCGTCTATGGCCGCATCGGCAAGGACGCAGTCGAGGCCCTGCTCGCCAAGTTCTACCTCAACGCCGAGACCTGGACCGGAACGGCCCAGTGGGACAAGTGCGCCCAGCACGCCAAGGCTGTCATCGCCCGCCACACCGGCAAGGGCTTCGAAGGCACCGGCCTGGCCAACGACTACCTCTCGCTCTTCTGCGGCAACAACGACATGTTCGCCCCCGGCGGCTCGCTGCCCGACCAGAACGAGATCCTCTGGAACATCCCCTACGAGTACCAGGCCACCGAGTCCTATGGCGGCACCTCCTTCCTGATCCTGGCCGCCCTGAGCGACCAGACCAAGGCTCAGCCCTCCTGGTATGGCATCAACGGCCAGTGGACCTGCATGCACGCCCGCGCAGAGTTCTCCGAGAAGTTCAACTTCGCCGGCGGCGTGAGCAACGACGGCCGCACCTACCTCTGGATCACCGATTCTGACGGCCACGGCATCAACAACACCGACTTCTCCACATATGCCGACGGCTATGTGCCCGTGAAGTTCACCAACGTCACCTGCGCAGCCGACGGTACGATGCCCAAGTGGGCCGATCCCGCCACGGGCCTCAACCGCGCCGGCGTGCATGACCTCGACAACCCCAACAACTACGGAGTCGTGGCCACCGCATCGTTTGCCAACACCGACTACCCCGTCATCCGTCTGGCCGAGATCTACCTGACCGCAGCCGAGGCGGGCGCCCGCAGCAACTGGGCAGCCGTCTCCCAGGCCGACGCCCTGGCATACGTCAACGCAGTGCGCAAGCGTGCAGGCGTTGCCGAATGGACCAACACCGAGATCCTCAACATCGACAACCTCCTCGACGAGCGCGCACGCGAGCTCTATTGGGAGAACTGCCGCCGCACCGACCTCGTGCGCTTCGGCAAGTTTGCCGGCCACGGACAGATCACATGGGCATGGAAGAACAACGTCGCCAAGGGCGCCGGCATCTCCGAGCACATGAACCTCTTCCCGATCCCGACGCAGGTGGTCAACTCCTATCCCGCAGGCTCGTATGTACAGAACCCCGGTTACTAATCCCTATCTGCTGACTAAAACCAAATCGAAACTCAACACATGAAAAAGATATCAGTTCTCATGATGGGCCTCGCGGTGGCTCTGGGTCTGGGATTCACCTCCTGCAAGACCGACACACAGCCGCGCCTGGAGAAGCCGACCGAGTTTGTGCTCAACACTCCCCCGACGGCCAACCAGACCATCATCCTCGCCAACGACGAGGAGCAGACCACCACGGTGGAGCTCACCGTGTCGCAGCCCAACTACGGTCTGGGCGTGGTGACCAACTACGAGGTGCAGATGTCGTTCTCGGAGAACGGCTTCGACAGCGCCGAGACCTATCGCACCGTCGACCTGGTCAACACCCAGGCCAAGATCTCCATCGACGCCTACGACTTCGCCGTGCCCATGTGCTCGCTGATGGGCGTCAACGTGGAGGAGGACATCGACAAGTTTGACCCCTCGCCCCGCGACGTCTATGTGCGCGTGAAGGCATTCGTGCCCGGATGCGCATATTCAGAGATCTACTCCAATGTGGTCAAGATCAACGTCAAGCCCATCTTCGCCATCAAGGTGCCCGGCAAGCTCTACGTCATCGGCGACGTTTCGGGCTGGAACATCAACAACGGCGCCGTATATCTCTCCGAGCCCCAGAACGGCATCGGCAGCCAGATCTACAGCGGCGAGATCCCCATGACCGCTGGCAACGCCTCCGCAGGCTTCCGCTTCTACACCGCCCTGGGCGACTGGGAGTCCAACTCCATAGGCTACCAGGTGGAGGACAACGCCACCACTTTCGAGTTCCCCGCCACCGGCACGTTCACCTCCGACTGCGTGGCTGGCAAGGGCTCCTGGGCATTCTCCAACTGGGAGGACGGCGTGATGAGAATGACCGTCGACCTCAACGAGATGAAGGTGTACTTCGAGCGCGTAGACTAATATTCACCCATCACATCAAGACAAAGACACGAAAATGAAAAAATTCGGTATATTCTGTGCCGCTCTTCTGAGCCTGGGCCTCGTGGCCTGCGACGACAAGAGCGATCTGGGAGTGATGCAGGTCAATCCTCAGGAGGCTGTCATGAGCGCCGGTGGTGTGACCGTGGCCTATCAGGGTGGCTTCGAGGAGAAGGCCCTCAACATCAACACCCACGCCGGTGAGCAGCTCCCCGTGCTCACCTATACTCTCGCCGACGACTATCAGGTGCCCGAAGGCTCCTCGATCTACTATCGCCTGGAAATGGCCGCCAACCAAGCCTTCGAAGGCGCCCTCTCGATGAATCTCGAGAGCGTCGACGGAGTGGAGGTGGCCGACGCCACGAAGCTCAACGACATGTACGTGTCGCTCTTCGGCCGCTCCCCGATGCCCAACAAGGCATGGGTGCGCGTGGCAGGCTACATGGTGACAGGCCAGCAGGTGGTGCGTCTCGGCGGCGTTGACCAGTTCTACGGCCAGGAGGAGATCACCATCACCCCGATTGACCTCAACCTCCCCATCGAGACTTCCTACTACCTGACGACTTCCGCCCTGAGCTTCGCCACTAACGTGGGCGACGACATGAAGTTCGTGCATGGCGACAAGCACCCCTATGACGACCCGAAGTTCTCGATCGCCTTCACCGTCACCGACGACGACCTGAACGCCGGCAACTTCAAGTGGCTCGTGGTGCCTGACTCGCAGCGTGGCCACGACCTGGCCGGCACCTTCGGCGTGGACGCAAACGCTGCCACGGCCATGAAGGGCGTGCTGGTGGAGAACGGCGAGGGCGGCGTCCCCGGCGAGATCGCCGTGGCCGGCTCCTACCTGCTGACCGTCAACATGGAGGACCTGACCTACACCCTCAACTTCGCCAACGACTACTTCTGGGCCATCGGCACCTACAACGGCATGGTGAAGAACGAGACCAACATGCGCCTCTACACCCACGACTACATCAACTACTCCGGCTACCTGCCCATCACGGGCTTCTGGCAGCTCAGCGCCGAGGCCAACGGCACCGGCCTGCAGGTGAAGTATGCCGGCAGCGGCAATGGCGTCATCCTGGGTGGCGGCGGCCGTCCCTTCAACCTCCCCGAGGAGGGCGCAGGCGCCTACTGGGTGGACGTCAACCTGGCTGAAAGCATCTACACCACCGCCAAGATCTCGACCCTTGGCGTGATCGGAGGCTTCAACAACTGGGCTGGCGACGCTGAGATGACTCCCGATGCGAAGTATCGCACCTGGACCGCCGAAGTCACCTTCGACGAGCCCGGCGAATGGAAGATCCGTGCCAACGGCGACTGGGCCATCAGCTTCGGCTACCAGCTCGACGACACGCAGTACAACGGCGGCAACTTCCAGATGGAGGAGGCCGGCACATACCGCATCACCATCGACTTCAGCACCCTTCCCTACAAGACCACAGTCACCAAGCTCTAAGCCAAGTCCCCGTTCCGAAGGAGGCAGCCTTCCGGCTCCATGGCAGCCGCCATGACCAGGCCCTCCAAAAGCAAGGACCGCCAAGAGCGTGACCCCAAACTATCCCGACGGGGGCCGGCCTACCAAGGCCGGCCCCCGTCCGTCTCCCCCAGTGCGCTGGGCAAGGGGGATTAGGGGACTCATGGGCGCTTTTTGGGGGAAGGATGGTGATATATTCGGAAAAAATTGGTATTTTTGTGGTTGGATTTGTTGTAATTGCAAATACTATGCTCTGATGAAAGACTCCGATACGATATTAGATACCATACAAGACCCTGCAGGGGAGGGACGGAAGGCCAAGGAATTGACCACCGACGAGGTGCTGCGCGACGCCACCTCATCGGACTATAAATACGGCTTCACCACCGACATCGACACCGATATCGTGCCCCCGGGCCTGAGCGAGGACGTCATCCGCTTCATCTCCCGCAAGAAAGGGGAGCCGGAGTGGCTCCTCGACTTCCGCCTCCAAGCCTACCGCCACTGGCTGACACTGCCCGTGCCGACCTGGGCACACCTCGACATCCCGCATATCAACTACCAGGCCATAAGCTACTACGCCGCCCCCAAGAAAAAGGAGCTCAAGCAGAGCCTCGACGAGGTAGACCCCGAACTCATCGACACCTT
>CAZHCM010000130.1:0-5763 GCA_964531005.1 uncultured Sangeribacter sp.
CATAGCCGTTGGCGGCCATGATGCGGAAGTTCCAGCGATAGCTCCAGAACTGGCTTACGGCCTGTTGCGGGCCTCCCTGGCAGTAGAGGATGGCGGGATACTGCTTTGACTCGTCGAAGTTGGGGGGCAGGATGACCCAGCAGGTCATCATCTTGCCGTCGGAGGTGGGCACCATGCGCTTCTCCACCTTCACCTCGGCAAGCTGTGAGAGGATATCCTTGTTGACCTCGGTCAGCTGCTTGACACCTGCCTTCGACACCTCCACGATTTCGTTGGGCGCGAGCATTGAGCAGCGCAGGGCGATCACTCGACCATCGGCGAGGGGTTTCACTCCATTGTAGTCGCACACGCCGGAAGCCAGGGTGTCGATGGCGCAGGTCGTGGCATTGATGCGGAAGATAGGCTCAGTGCCCTCGTAGTAGCCGTTGAAGACGAGGCTCTTGCCATCGGCGTCCCAGGCTATCCCCTCGGGCCAGTAGTCCCAATTGGCGGTCAGGTCGCGCTTCTCGCGGGTCTTCATGTCGATCACCATCAGGCGTTTCTTGTCGCTCTCATATTTCGGAGTCTTCATGGAGAGCCAGGCGAGCTGCGTGCCGTCGGGCGAGAAAGCCGGATCCGTGTCATAGCCCGGTATCTCCTCCGTCAGGCACTCTGTGGTCTTCTTCTCCAGATCATAGAGATAGAGGTTGCTGTCGGTCGAGAAGGCGTATTCCATGCCAGTCAGCTTGCGGGAGACATAGACGAGCTGCTTGCTATCGGGGCTCCAGGCAAATGACTCGGCCCCGCCGAAGGGTTTCATGGGACACTCGAAAGGCTCCCCCTCCATGATGTCAACTGCATCTGAGAGGGTGTCGGCCGCAATGTCGAAACCGGCCACGAAGGGATGGGGAAGGTCGGTCACCCACTCGTCCCAATGCTTGTACATGAGGTCGTTGACAAGGCGACCGGTGGTCTTGGGCAGTCCCTCGAAGAGGGTGGTGTCCTGGTCGTAAGGCTTGATCTTGGAGGAGTAGACCACCTTGCGGCCGTCGGGGGAAACCACGAAGCAGTCGACGCCGTTCTCCACTCCCGAGTGACGCTTGCGGTCGCTTCCGTCAGCCTTGATGGAGAAGATCTGGCTCGTGGATGTCTCCTTGTCGAAGCCGATGAAGGCGAGACGCTCGCCGTCGCCCAGCCACTGAAGGTTGCCCTCCGAGGAAGCCGTCTTGGTCAGGCGTTTCATGCCGGAGCCGTCGGCGTTGATGGTGTAGATCTCAGAATTACCCTTGTTTTCCTGGATGTCGTCATAGGTCAAGGTGAAGGCGATGGTCTTGCCGTCAGGGGAAGGGGTGGCCTCGTTGACGCGTCCGAGAGCCTCGAGCACCTCCGGGGTCAACTGTCCGTCGACCACCTGGATCTCAGGCTTCTCGATGATCTTTTCATCACCGGACGCCCCTCCCTCCTTACACCCCGTCAGCAGGGCGGGAACAAGCAGGGCCGCAGAAGTAGCCAATGCAATTTTGTTCATCAATATTAGATTTAGTTGTTAAAATATGAGTTAGAGTATTCTATTTCAAAGCCTGTCATCTCTTCCGCCCCCCTTTTCCTGTTTTCCGCGAGGGAAGTTGGGAGGGTGCGTCGACTTTCCCTCGCGGCGCCTTCGACCCCGGAGAAGAGTGGTAGAGCCGGTCTATGAGGTCAGGTCTGTGCAGGCGGCGGAGCGCTTCGGAAATCTCGCGCCGTGCATCAGGCTTGTACCAGAAGAAAAACTGCCGCTGGGCGAGTTTCTGCGCCTCGGTGCGAGCCGTGTAAACCTTTTCCCCAGTGTAGGGATGTATGCCGGTGTAGTATATTTCCGTGGCCAGGGTCATGGGGGTGGGGGTGAAGTCCTGCACCTGTTCGAGACGGAAGTCAAGGTTTTTGGTAATGACAGCCAGCTCGGCCATGTCCACTTCATGACACCCCGGATGGGAGGAGATGAAATAGGGGATCAATTGCTGGCGCAGGCCAGCGCGGCTGTTGACCTCGTCAAATATCTTCTTGAAGTCCCGGAAGAGCGCGAAGGAGGGTTTGCGCATCACGTTCAGCACGGCATCGGACGTATGCTCCGGCGCCACCTTGAGGCGTCCGCTGACGTGATGCTCAATGAGCTCTTCAAGATAGCGGCGGTTGGTGGTCGCTACCTTCGCATCCTTGCATGGAGCCATGGCGAGGTCGTAGCGCACGCCGCTGCCGACAAAGGATTTCTTCACGCCAGGCACTGCGTCAGCCTCCTTATATATATCAAGGAGTGGGCCGTGGTCTGTATTGAGGTTGAGACACGGCTTAGGATGGAGACATGAGGGGCGCACGCACTTGGCGCAGATGCTCTTGTCGCGTCCTCCCATGCCATACATGTTGGCCGACGGCCCCCCGAGGTCCGAAATGTAACCCTTGAAGTCTTCCATCCGTGTCACCTGGCGCACCTCTTTAAGAATAGACTCCTTGGAGCGGGAGGCAATAAACTTTCCCTGGTGGGCCGATATGGTGCAGAAAGCGCAACCGCCGAAGCATCCACGGTGCATGTTGACCGAATGTCGGATCATGTCGTAGGCCGGGATCGTCTTTCCCTTGTATCGCGGGTGGGGGACACGGGTGTAGGGGAGGTCGAAGGAGGCATCTATCTCACCATGTTTCAAAGGTGGTGCCATAGGATTGATGCGAATCATCCTTCCTGCGGTCTTCTGCCACAGTACGGCACCCGACATCTTGTTGGACTCCTCCTCTACATGACGGAAGTTTGCGGCCTGCTTGCGCCTGTCGGCCAGGCACTCTTCAAACGAATTGAGCACTATATCCCCATCTCCCGGTGCCTCCTCGGAATACATCACCGTCTGGGGAAGGTCGGTGATGTCGGAAAGTTTCTCGCCGGCGTCAAGGCGGTCGGCAATCTCGCGCACCACGCGCTCCCCCATGCCATAGACAATCATGTCGGCCTTTGCATCGGCAAGGATGGAGGGTCGGAGCTTGTCCTGCCAGTAGTCGTAATGGGCCACACGGCGAAGCGAAGCCTCTATGCCCCCCGCTATGACGGGCACGCCGGGATAGAGATCTTTCAGGATCTTGGAGTAGACGATGGTCGGATAGTCCGGGCGCATGCCGTGGCGGCCACCGGGGGTGTAGGCGTCGTCATGGCGAAGACGGCGGTTGGCCGTATAGTGGTTGACCATCGAATCCATCGCGCCTGCCGAGACGCCGAAGAAGAGGCGAGGCTTACCGAGCTTCTTGAAGTCGCGCAGGTCGTCGCGCCAGTTGGGTTGAGGCACGATGGCCACCTTGTAGCCGGCAGCCTGCAGGGTGCGTCCTATTACGGCAGCCCCGAACGACGGATGGTCCACATAGGCATCCCCCGAGAAAAGGATGATGTCGGGACGATCCCAGCCAAGGGCCTTGATTTCGTCGGCCGTGGTGGGAAGGAAGTCCTTTCGGGAATATTTCTGGCCTTCGCTCGCGTCAGTCATAGAGTGATGATTGAAAATGTTTCGATTTGCCACTATAATAGCATCATATTTACCAGAACGACGTCAGTTGCTCTCGACCTCCCGCTGCTTTTGAAGCTCCTGGAGGGCGATGAGCTCGTCGCGTAGACGGGCGGCCTCGATGAAGTCGGTGCGTTTCGCGGCCTCCACCATGTCGTCCCTGACATTGCGGATGCGGCGTTCAAGCTCGGAGACGCTCATGTATTCCGTCACAGGATCCGCCACTATTGCCTGCGGGCGGTCGAGCTCCTCGAAATAGGGACGGGATGCGCCTGCAGGGGAGGAGAGTTTCTTGGCCGGCTTGAGTGTCTTGTGCTGGGCCTTCCCGATGGGCTGGTTTTCGAGCGATTCAGGCACGGGGCCGTAAAGGTCGATGAGATCCTGCTGTGTCTTCTTGACAATCGGGGTTGGGGTGATACCGTTGGCCTCGTTGTAGAGCATCTGCTTGGCGCGTCGGCGCTCCGTCTCGTCGATGGTGAGCTGCATGGAATCCGTGATGCGGTCGGCATACATGATGACTTTGCCGTGGACATTTCGGGCGGCTCGCCCGGCAGTCTGGGTGAGGGAGCGATGGTTGCGCAGGAACCCCTCCTTGTCGGCGTCGAGGATCGCCACGAGGCTGACCTCTGGCAAGTCGAGGCCTTCACGCAGAAGGTTGACACCTATAAGCACATCGTAGACACCGGCGCGGAGGTCCTCGAGAATCTTGATACGCTCCAGGGTGTCGACATCGCTATGGATGTAAGCACAGTCGACGCCCCAACGCTGGAGATGGGCGTTGAGCTCCTCGGCCATGCGCTTGGTAAGCGTGGTGACCAGAGTGCGCTCGCCCGCTTCGGTGCGCAGGCGTATCTCCTCCATCAGGTCGTCGATCTGGTTCATGGTCGGACGCACCTCTATCTCCGGGTCGAGAAGGCCCGTCGGGCGTATGATCTGCTCGGTGAAGACACCCTCGCTCTGCTGGAGCTCGTAATCTCCCGGAGTGGCTGAGACGTAGATGGTCTGGGGAGTGAGGCGTTCAAACTCGTCAAACTTCAAGGGGCGGTTGTCGAGGGCGGCCGGAAGGCGGAATCCGTATTCCACGAGATTCATCTTGCGCGAGAGGTCGCCTCCATACATGCCGCGAATCTGGGGCAAGGTGACATGACTCTCGTCGACGATCGTGAGGAAATCCTTGGGGAAATAGTCAAGCAGGCAGAAGGGGCGCATCCCCGGTTCGCGCCCGTCGAAATAGCGTGAGTAGTTCTCGATGCCGGAGCAGCTGCCGAGTTCCTTGATCATCTCCAGATCGTAGGTCACCCGCTCGCGCAGACGCTGGGCTTCAAGGAGCTTGTCTTCGTTAATGAAGAAATCGCACTGGGCGTTGAGGTCCTGGGCTATCTGCGTCACGGCATTGGCGGTGCGCTCCTTGGAGGGGACAAAGATGTTGGCGGGATAGATATTGAAGCCGTCAAGTTCGGACAGCACCATCCCCGTCTGGGGATCGACAGTCTGGATCTTCTCTATCTCATCGCCCCAGAACATGACGCGGAGCTGGATATCCTCGAAACTCAATTTGATGTCCACCGTATCGCCCTTGACGCGGAATGTGCCGGGAGTGAGGTCGATGTCCGTGCGGGAATATAGGGAATCGACGAGTTTGCGTAGGAAGGCGTTGCGCTGTATTCGGTCTCCAAGGCCGATATGGACGACGCTTTGTGTGAAGTCGTCGGGGTTGCCCATGCCATAGATGCATGACACGGAGGAGACGACCACCACATCGCGGCGTCCGGACAGCAGCGAGGCGACGGTCGAGAGACGGAGGCGCTCGATGCGGTCGTTGACCATCAGGTCCTTCTCAATATATTTGTCGGAAGAGGGTATATAGGCTTCCGGCTGGTAATAGTCGTAATAGCTGACAAAATATTGCACTGAGTTGTCAGGGAAGAAGTTTTTCATTTCCCCGTAGAGCTGAGCTGCCAAAGTCTTGTTATGGCTAAGAATAAGGGTCGGGCGCTTCACCTGCTGTATGACGTTGGCCATCGTGAAGGTCTTGCCCGAACCGGTGACGCCGAGGAGGGTCTGGCGGGGAAGGCCGGAATCGACCCCCGCCACGAGCTCCGCGATGGCCTCCGGCTGGTCGCCCGTGGGGCGGTAATTAGAATTGAGTTTGAAATCCATAGTGCAAAAATAGTCAAAAAGACGCAGAATATCACCCTATATAACGAATTTTTTATTAACTTTGTAAATCATTTGCGCCTCCCGGGAAGATTTCCCCGGCTGAGAC
>CAZHCM010000131.1:0-5595 GCA_964531005.1 uncultured Sangeribacter sp.
AATAAGAGCCGGGGCTTGCAAAAGCAAGCTCCGGCTCTCAGGGGTGAAAGATGGGTCTCGAACCCACGACCTACGGAACCACAATCCGTCGCTCTAACCAACTGAGCTACATTCACCATGTCGCTTTCCATGCAGATCCCACTAAAGGCTTCGCAAGGTCACTGCCGAAAAGCGATGCAAAGTTACGACTTATTTTCGACACCTCCAAATTTTTTCGGAGGTTTTTTCAATTTTTTTGAAAATTCGGTGTCGCGGGGGCGGATGCACCGGGGTGCATCCCTACTTCAGGAGCTTGGCCAGGCGGCTGTAGAAGGAGGGGTCCTCGCCGACGGTGACGTCGGCCACGTTGCCGGCAGGGTCGACGATTATCTTCGTCGGGAAGCCCTGGATGTTGTAGGCCTTCGTCAGGGCCTGGTTGCTTTCGGGCTTGTAGACGTTGACCCACGGGAGCTGGTACTTCTTCACGGCGTCGCGCCACTGCTCCGGCGTGTCGTTGCAGTCGATGCCGATGACCTCGAACTGTCCAGCATACTTGGCGTAGTTCTCCTTCAGCTCAGGGAACCCCTTGATGCACCATATGCACCACGAGCCCCAGAAGTCGAGCACCACCCACTTGCCCTTGAACTGGGCCAGCGACACGTCCTTACCCTCGAGATTCTTCAGCGTGAAGGCCGGGGCGGGCTTGCCGACCATGGCGTTCTGGGCCTTCTCGGCCTCGGCGCGCTCGCGCGTGTCGCTGACCTTCTGCTCCACATACTCGCGGAAGAGCGACTCGTCGACCACCGGCTTCAGCTTGTCGTAGTAGTCGAGAAACTCCTCCCCGTTGAGGCTGATGAGGGCATAGACCGCAGCCGGGGACTTCGGGTCCTTGTTGATGAAATCGCGCGTCATGGTCAGGAATTTCCCGTAGATGCTGTCCAGGACGTCAGTCGAGGCCCCCGCCTCGCGCGCCAGCACGTATTCCGACTCGATGGGGTCGGTGAGGTTGCTGTATTCCGACATCCCCTCAAGCAGCGGGGTGCCCGATACCGATACCTCGAAGGGGTTGTAGCTCGACACGTTCACCTTGGCCGTCTCGCCCGGGCGCACATAGATGTTCGGCACGAAATAGGGCCCGATGTTGAGATTGTAGGCGTAGGCCTCCTCCGTGGGGGCCGTGAACGACATCGTGCGCCCCGAGATGGTGACGGTGTCGGCCTTGGAAGCCGCGCCGTCCTCCTGGTCATAGGGGGTGTAGTGCACCACCAGTTGCTGGCCGACAGCCTCCTGCGGCACTTCGATTTCTACTTTGGCGGGCGCCCCCTTGGCGGAGCAAGCCCCGAGCATCATGGCCGGAGCCAGGAAAAGGATGGTTTTCTTTATCATATGACGATTTTTAGGCCGGCGGCAAGCCACCGGTGCAAAGAACGGATCTGCAAGCGTGATGCGGAGCCGGTTTGTCGCAGGTGATTTTTTAGTCAGAACAAGCTATCGGGTCAATAAGTTGTGCAGGCGGTCAGTGAACTCGTGATTTTTCAGCCCCCACTTCGGCGAGGCCACCATCGCCGGAGGCGACGATGCCAGGAAGCGCTCGATTGCGACATGCCCGGGCACCTCCTCCACTATCCGCAGGCAAAGGCGCAGATATTCTTCCGGCGTCCATTGCAAGACGTCAGCCTCCCCGCGCTCCCACTCCCGATGCAGGGGGGTACCCTTGATGACCTGCAGGTGGTGCAGTTTCAGCGACGCGACCGGCAGGCTGCAAGCCCGCCTCACCGTCTCCAGGACATCCTCCTCCGACTCCCCCGGCAGCCCGGCTATCAGATGCAGCCCGACGGAGGCGCCTGCCTGGGCCATGCGCTCCGCCGCCTCGCACACCTGCCCCCAGGTGTGGCCACGGTTGACGCGCCTCAGCGTCCGGTCATGGCTCGACTCGGCCCCCAATTCCACCAGCACCGGCACGCGCCCGGCCAGCTCCTCTATAATGGCCTCCACCTCCGGAGGCAGGCAGTCCGGACGCGTCCCTATCGCCAGCCCGACCACCCCCGGCTGCTCCAACGCCTCCTCGTACATCCTGCGCAGCGTCTCGGGGGAATGGAGGAATGTCGAGGTATAGGCTTGGAAATAGGCGATGTAGCGCATCTGCGGATACTTGCGGGCGAAGAACTCCCTCCCCCTCGCCAACTGCTCGGCCACCCCTCCGGGCACCGACGCGTCCGGGGCCTCCAGGCAGTAGGAGGGGGTGAAGGAGGCGTTGGAGCAATAGGAGCAGCCGCCGCGCCCGATGGTGCCGTCGCGGTTGGGGCACCCCTTGCCGGCATTCACGGAGAGTTTCTGCACCTTGCCCGGGCCGAAGAGCTCCCTTAGCAGATCGGAATAGGTCTTGTACATTTTATCGGAATTATCGGAGCAATCGGAATTATCGGAGGTATCGGGATTATCGGGATTATCGGAGGGCTCCGGTCACTGCGAAAGCAATAGCTGGTCAGCCAGGGTCAGGAGGGCCATCGCCTCCACGACCGGGACGGCGCGGATGGCCACGCATGGATCGTGGCGCCCTCGGGCGCTCAGGACCGTGTCGGCCCCCTCGTCGGTCATTGTGCGCAGGGGTCGGGCGATGGTCGGGGTGGGTTTGAAGGCCACCCTGAAATAAATCTCCTCGCCATTGGAGATACCCCCGTTGATCCCCCCGCAATTATTGGAAAGATACCTGCCCCCCTGCATCTCGTCGGCCATCTCGGACCCCCTCATGGAGGCCGCCCCGAAGCCCGCGCCATACTCGAAGCCCATGGCGGCGTTGATGGAGAGCATCGCCGCGCCAAGGCGTGCATGGAGTTTGTCGGCCACGGGATTCCCGATACCGGCCGGCATCCCCTTGATGCTTCCGCGCACGACGCCCCCTATGGAGTCGCCCGCGGCCTCGACCTCCCGGAGCAGTGCCTCCGCCTCAGGCGTGAGCACGCCGTCAGGGGTGGGGCAGGGGCCTATGAAGGCCAGGGAGGCCGCCACGGAGATCCCTCGGGAGGCGAGCCATTGGCGCGCCACGGCACCCCCCACGACGCGGCAGAGCGTTTCGCGTGCCGAGGCGCGTCCCCCTCCACGGTGGTCGCGGATGCCGTAGCGGGCCATGTAGGTGTGGTCGGCGTGGTTGGGGCGGAAGACGTCGCGCAACGCGTCATAGTCGCGGCTGCGCATGTCCTCGTTGCGCACCATGAAACCGATGGGGGTGCCCAGCGTCACACCCTCCGGAGAGAGGCCCGAGAGCCACTCCACGCGGTCGCTTTCGCGCCGCGCCGAGGTGTGCGGCTTGTTGCCGGGGCGACGCCTGTCGAGTTCGCGCTGCACCCCCTCCAGGTCGAGGCGCATCCCCGGCGGGCAGCCGTCTATGACGCCCCCCATCGCCGGGCCGTGGCTCTCCCCGAAGGTCGTGAGCCGGAATTTATTGCCGAATGTATTCACTTAGCGAAATAATTTGAAATTTAATTCTGTAACGAAGTTTCTGAACTAAAATGTTGCAGGATTGCCAGGAAAATTGTAATTTTGCACCATCGACCTGCCTCTCTCATCCCCTCACAGCTTAATTTATGCAAACATACGATGAACTCGACTCCATGGATTCCCAGGCGCTCCAACCGATCGCCGAAGCCATGGGCATGAAAAAAACAGACGTAGCCACCAAAGAGGAAATAATATACTATATCCTTGACAATCAGGCTATCGGTGCCGCCAAAGAGCACGTTTCACGCGAGGCTTCCCGGAAGGGGAATCCCAATAAGGACCAGAAAAAGCGTGGCCGCAAGCAGCGTGGCGACAACGACCGCCAGCAGCCGCGCGGGCGTCGCGACGCCTCCGCCCAGCCGGAGCAGGACGCCGCCGAGCAGCCCCAGGCCAAGCCGCAGGCCCAGAAGGGAAGGCAGCAGCAGGAGCCGCAGGCCCAGAAGGCCCTGCCCGCACCCGATCAGGGCGCCAAGGCTGCGCAGAACGCCAAGCCCGATCAGAACGCCAAGGCTGCGCAGAAGGGCAAGCAGGCCCCGAAGGCCCAGAAGGAGCAGGGCGCCGCGCCTGAGAAGGTGGGAGAGATGACCATTGAGGAGGCCATGGCCGCATATCCCGTGCCGCGTCGCCGGGGCCGCAAGCCCAGGGCCCTTGTCAATGCCGAGAAGGCCGTGGCGGAAGCCGCCGAGAAGGGCCTCACGCTGACCCTCCAGGAAGCCTACGCAAGGGAGATGATGGCCATAGCCGCTGAGGAGGCCAAGGCCAAGGCGGCCAAGAAGAGCCCCGCCAAGGGAAAGAAGGATCCCAAGGAGGATTCCACGCCCGAAGCAGAAGCCGCTCCGGAGGCTGCCGCAGAAGCCAAGGCAGAGGCCGCTTCAGCACAGGAGCAGCCCTCGGCCGGCACCGACAGCTCCGATAACGCCGTCTCATCCGATAATTCCGCTATTTCCGATTCCTCCGATAATTCCGATCGCCCCGAGACCCCCGAAGGCGCCGCTCCCGCCGACACTGCCGAGCCCCAGCAGGCGCGTAAGCCGAATCGGCGCGACGGAGGCTTCGACACCTTCTTCGGCAAGTCTGGCGGCCGCACCTTCACCCGCCGCACCAAGGAGGAGATAGAGGAGGAGCGTCGCCATCCCAAGCCTAAGCCGGAGCCCCGTCCCGAGGCCGAGGCGATGCCCGCGCCCGTCGCCGCCCCCATGCAGCCGATGCAGAAGCAGCCCCAGCAGCACCTGACCAAGAAGCAGCGCCAGCAGATGCGCCAGCAGCAGAAGATGCAGCAGCAACAGATGGCCATGGAGCCCGAACCGCTCCTCTACAACCTCGACCCCGTGCTCAGCGTCTACGGCGTGCTGGAGATAATGCCCGACGGCTTCGGTTTCCTGCGCTCAAGCGACTACAATTACCTCGGGTCCCCCGACGACGTCTACGTCTCCCAGCAGCAGATCAAGGAGTTCGGCCTCAAGACGGGCGACGTCGTGGAGGGTGGCATACGTCCCCCGCGCGAAGGCGAGAAATACTATCCCCTCTGCAACGTCATCACCATCAACGGCCTCAAGCCGGAGCTCATCCGCGACCGCGTGCCCTTCGAGCACCTGACGCCCCTCTTCCCCGACGAGAAGTTCAATCTCACGCGCGGGCGCACCAACAACATCTCGACGCGCGTCGTCGACATGTTCTCGCCCATCGGCAAGGGTCAGCGCGCGCTCATCGTCGCCCCCCCGAAGACCGGCAAGACGATCCTGCTCAAGGACATCGCCAATGCCATAGCCGAGAACCATCCCGACACATATATAATAATGCTCCTCATCGACGAGCGTCCCGAGGAGGTGACCGACATGGCGCGCAGCGTCAACGCCGAGGTGATCGCCTCGACCTTCGACGAGCCCGCCGACCGCCACGTCAAGATCGCCGGCCTGGTGCTGGAGAAGGCCAAGCGCCTTGTGGAGTGCGGCCACGACGTGGTCATCATGCTCGACTCCATCACGCGCCTGGCGCGCGCCTACAACACCGTCTCCCCCGCCTCGGGCAAGATACTCTCGGGCGGCGTTGACGCCAACGCCCTGCAGCGCCCCAAGCGCTTCTTCGGCGCGGCGCGCAACATCGAGAACGGCGGTTCGC
>CAZHCM010000132.1:0-5584 GCA_964531005.1 uncultured Sangeribacter sp.
GCCAACGGCGTGCAGCTCTGCGCTGAGGTTTCCAACATGGGTTGCACCCCCGAGGCCATCGACGCATTCATCGCCAACAAGACCATCTACTGCCCGGGCAAGGCTGTCAACGCCGGTGGCGTGGGCGTTTCCGGTCTGGAGATGAGCCAGGACGCAGAGCACCTGCAGTGGACCGCCGAGGAGGTGGACGCCAAGCTGCACCAGATGATGAACTCCATCCACGCTGCCTGCGTGGAGAACGGCACGCAGCCTGACGGCTACATCAACTACATGAAGGGCGCCAACATCGCCGGCTTCCTGAAGGTGGCCGACGCCATGATGGGCCAGGGCATCATCTAAGCCTTAGAGACACCGACTGATAAAAAGGCCGCCGGATCCATTCGGATCCGGCGGCCTTTTTTGGTCAGAAGTCAGAGGGCATGGGCTTTGGGGCTTGCTCGGCGCCCCTTTGGCGCCGCACAGGGCGGCGGGGATTAGAGGTGGCGGCGGGGATTAGAGGGCGGCTAAGATGTCGGCTACAACGAAGGTGGAGCCGCCTATGTAGAGGATGTCGGCGGGGCCGGAGGCGGCGAGGGCCTGGCGATAGGCTTCGGAGGCGGGGGTGACCACCTTGTGGCGCAGGCCTTGGGCTGTCATCTTTTCGGCGAGGGCCTCAGCAGCAAGGGCGCGGGGGATGGCGGCCTGGGTGACATAGTAATCGGCATCTGTGGGGAGAAGGTGCAGGATGTCGTCGATGGCCTTGTCGGCCACGAAGCCTATGACTATGCGCAGACGGGCCTCGGGGTCTTTTTCCCGTCGTTGGGCCAGGAGGGATTGGAGCTGGCGCATGTTGCCGGAAAGGCCGTCTATGTTATGGCCCGTGTCGGCGATTACCAGGGGGGACTCGCTGAGGTGCATCCAGCGGCCTTGGAGTCCTGTCAGGGAGATCACTTCGGCCATACCTCTGCGCACTGCCTCATCGGGGATGCTGGGGAAAACGGGAGGCAGCGCCTCCCGGCGGGAAACAAAAGGCTCCGCTTGGGGACGTCCCGATGGACCTTGGAGGGCGCACTGGGGGGATTTCAGGAGGCGGATGGCGTGGAGGACGGTGTTGATGTTCTTCTGCTGGTAGAGGCCTCCGAGAGGGGAGGTCAGGGGGCCGCAGACTTCGGTTTGGAAACGCCAGCCTCCTTCGGGGATGGCCTCGAAGCCGGTGGCTTCGGGATGGTCGCAGGCGAAGTCGGGCTCCACGCCGGCTGCCTGGGCAGCCTGGGCGAAGACTTCGCGCACCTCGCCTTCCGCCTCGCCTATGACCACGGGGATGCCCGGCTTGATGATGCCCGCCTTCTCGCGGGCTATCTCGGGCAGCGTCGTGCCCAGGAACTGGGTGTGGTCCTTGGAGATGTTGGTGATCACCGTGGCGATGGGGGTGATGATGTTGGTGGAGTCGAGACGCCCTCCCATGCCCACCTCGATGACGGCGAAGTCCACCTGCTCGGAGGCAAAATGGTCGAAGGCCATCATCATCGTCAGCTCGAAGAAGGAGGGATGCCCCTCGAAGGGGGTCTTGCGCCAGCGCGACACGAAATCAGTCACTTTCTGGCGCGGTATCATCTGGCCGTCGACACGGATGCGCTCGCGGAAGTCGACGAGATGCGGCGAGGTGTAGAGACCCACCTTGTATCCTGCGGCCTGCAGAATTGCGGCCAGCATGTGGGATGTGCTTCCCTTGCCGTTGGTGCCCCCGACGTGAATGGAGCGGAAGCGGCGATGGGGATGTCCGAAGGCCCGGTCGAGGGCCTCGGAAGTCTGGAGGCCCGGCTTGTAGGCTGCCGCGCCGATGCGCGAGAACATGGGCAGCTGGCTGTAGAGCCAGCCGAGGGCCTCGTTGTATGCAGAATCGTCGGGCGCGAGGCCCGACGAGAAGTTTTCGTTTTCAGATGCCATAGAGCAGGAAGCCCGCGATGCCCGCGAGCACGATTACCAGGATTGGGTGTAACTTTATGTTTTTGCCCTTGCCCGTGGGGATGGGGAAATAGACCAGGCAGAAGGCGGCCGCGCAGATGACGACGCTCGCAATAAGCTGCGACGACAGCCCGTCGGGGCAGAAGTTGGCGGCGTTCATGAGCATGATGGCCGCCGAGGCTATCAGGCCGACGACCACGGGACGCAGGCCCGCGAAGATGGCCTTGATGACGCCGCTCTCGTTGTGGCGGCGGATGAAGTGCGAGCAGTAGAGCACGAGTATGAACGACGGCACCGTGACAGCCAGCGTGGCGAGGCACGATCCGAGCAGTCCCCAGCCGACGCCGGAGAGCTCGGGATTGACGTGGGCGGGGGCGGCGTAGCCGATGTATGTGGCAGAATTGATGCCGATGGGGCCCGGGGTCATCTGCGAGATGGCCACGATGTCGGTGAACATCTGCTCCGAGATCCAGCCCGGGGTGACGACGGTCTTCTCGACCAGGGAGAGCATGGCGTATCCGCCGCCGAAGCCGAAAATGCCTATCTTGATATAGGCCCAGATAAGTTGCCAGTAGATCGACATCAGGAATTATGTATTGATTTGGTGGTGTATTTCCAGTGGAGCCATCCGCCCAGGCCGCCGAGCACGATATAGAGCACGGGGTTGGAGATCGTGCCCAGGTCGAGCGATATCATCAGGGCGACGATCGCCGGGATCCAGATGGTGGTGAGGTTGAGCTTGGCGGCCTTGGCCGAGGTGATGACCGGGGCCACGATGAGGGCCACGACCGCGGGGCGGATCCCCATGAAGACGGAGGAGATGACGCGGTTGCTCTTGATTAGGTCGGGAGTGAGGAAGATGGCTATTGCCAGTATGATGAGGAAGGAGGGGAGGATGGTGCCCAGGGAGGCGACGACACTCCCCTTGCCGCCGCGGAGCTTGTCGCCGACGGCGATGGAGATGTTGACGGCCAGGATGCCGGGGAGCGACTGGGCGATGGCGAGCAGGTCGAGGAAGTCCTCGCGCTCGATCCAGTGGTGCTTGTCGACTATCTCGCGCTCGATGATCGAGATCATGGCCCAGCCTCCGCCGAAGGTGAAGGCGCCGATCTTGAAGAAGGAAGCAAACAGTTGCCAGTACATGTCGAGAGTATGAAGTGGTGTTATGGCCGGAGGCGCCCTGCCTGGACAGGGAGGCGCCCCCGGCGGTCGGAGTGAGTGGGGATCAGTATTTGTGGCCCGGGCCTTCGAGTTCGGCCGGGGTCAGTTTCGGGGTGTCGAGCGAGCGCCAGGCATACCAGATGTAGGCGAGCACGAAAGGAATCAGGACAGACACCCAGGCCATGACTTTGAGCGTGAACTCCGAGGAGCTGGCGTTGGCCAGGGTGAGCGACGACTGCGGATCGGTCAGCGAGGGATAGAAGGCTGTGCCGTCGTAACCGGCCACCCAAAAGAGGCTCATGACGGTCAGCACCACGCCTATGCCGGCAGGCCATATGCCCTGGCGCCACGTGCGGGAGAAGATGGTGCCCCCGATGCCCCAGAGCACCAGCACGACGCCCACGAGCAGCGTGACGCCGGCCCACCAGAGGTGGAGGTAGTTGTGCAGGTAGACGTTGGGCTCTATGAGTATTTGGCCGTCGGCGTCGGCGCGGTAGCCGTGGGCGCAGAGGAGCAGGCCCAGGAAGAAGAGGAAGAATGTCACGAAGACGCCGCCGTTGAAGAGCGTCTGGCCGCGCAGCGAGGCCGTGAAGTCGGGGTCGTCGGCCGTGCAGTTGATCAGATACATGCATGCCAGCGAGCGGGCCAGGAAGAGGACCGCCACGCCCAGCACGAGGTTGCGCCAGTTGCATATGGCCTCCAGGCCGTGGGAGGGGCCCCACTCGGAGATGACGGGGTTGGAGGAGTCGAGCAGGTTGGCTCGCGAGACGGTGAAGTCGCCGCCGAAGAAGAACATTGCCACGGCCACGCCCAGCAGGATGCACCCCACGGTGCCGTTGATGAAGAGGAAGATGTCGTAGGTGCGGGTGCCGTAGATGTTGCCGCGCTTGCGGCGGTATTCATAGCTGACGGCCTGGAGCACGAAGGTGAAGAGGATCAGTATCCAGAGCCAGTAGGCGCCGCCGAAGCTGGTGGAATAGAAGAGGGGGAAGGAAGCGAAGGCGGCGCCGCCGAAGGTGACGAGGGTGGTGAAGGTAAGCTCCCACTTGCGCCCCATGGCGTTGGCGATGAGGTTGGCGCGCATCGGCGAGCCGGCGCTCAGGAGCATCGACTGGCCCCCCTGCACGAAGAGCAGAAACACCAGGAGGCCTCCCAGCACCGAGACCAGGAACCACCAGTAGTTTTGCAGACATTCAAGAGTAGTCATAATGTAGCGGTGTGAAGAGTGTGAGGGGAAATCAGATGATAGTCTCTTTGGAGGCGCGGCCGATCTGGCGGCACATGATGCTCACCTCGGCCACCAGCAGGATGGTGAAGACGGCGGCAAACATCCAGAACGTGGCCATCACCGATCCGGCGCCCACCGAGGAGACGGCGGCACGTGTCGGCAGCAGGTCCTGCACGGTCCAGGGCTGGCGCCCCACCTCGGCCACGACCCATCCGGCCTCTGAGCAGACCCACATCACGGGCACCGAGATCATGGCGATCCACTGCAGCCAGGCCTTGTCTTCGAGCCAGCGCGGCAGACGGTAGACGAGCACCAGGGCCACGAAGAAGAAGAGCAGGAAATAGCCGCCCAGGATGACCATCACGCGGAAGGAGTAGAAGGTGACGGCCACCGGGGGGATGGCCTCCTCGACGGAGTCGAAGTATCCGTATCCGAAGAAGGGGTAGTCGGCGCGCAGGTCTGCCTCGGCCGCGGCCATGGCCGCGTCGTCATGGCGCGTCAGGGCCTCGTCGTAGCGTCGCAGGGCGGCGTGGGCGGCCTTGCCGCGCAGGATGCGGTCGGCGTATGAGACGGTGTGGATGGTGTCTCCCTCGGGGGTGAAGCTGACGCCGTCGATGAGGTCGTTGATTCCCGGCACGAAGGACTCCGTGTCGTGGTTGGCAAGCAGCGAGAGCCCCTTGGGGAGGCTCATCTCGAAGAGGTAGGGATCTTCGAGGTTGTCGTAGCGCTTCGAGGGGTTGATTACGCCCACGGCCACCAGTCCCTGGCCGTGCGAGCCGTTGTATAGGCCCTCCATTGCGGCCAGCTTCATGGGCTGGCAACGGGCCACCTCGACGGCCGAGCCGTCGCCCGTGTACATGGTCAGCAGCAGGCCTGCCAGGCCCATCCAGCCTCCGACCTTGATGGAGCGGAATGCGAAGTCGCGGCTCGAATGGCGCCAGAGGAACCACGCGCTGACGCCGATGACGAAGACGCCCGAGAGGGCCCATCCCGAGAGCACGGCGTGGAGGAACTTGTTGACGGCCACTCCCGAGAAGAGGGCCCAGAAGTCGGTCATGACATTGCGCATCTGCGCGGGGTCGAATTCCATGCCGACGGGATACTGCATCCAGGAGTTGGCCACCAGGATCCACAGCGCTGAGATGGAGGCGCCGATGGCGGTCAGCCATGTGGCGGCGAGGTGGAAGCCCTTGGAGACCTTGCCCCAGCCGAAGAACATCACGGCCACGAAGGTCGACTCCATGAAGAAGG
>CAZHCM010000133.1:0-5535 GCA_964531005.1 uncultured Sangeribacter sp.
TGCCGTCGGGTGTCTTGGCGTCAAGGCTCAGCGACTTCTTGTCGCTGTTGAGCTGGAGGAAGTAGTAGGAGGGGAGATCAGGGTTGAACTGAAGCTCCTTGCGGGTGGCGTCGCCCACTCCGGGACGCTCGATTTTGATGACTTCTGCGCCCAGCCATGCGAGCATCTGGGTGCATGAGGGGCCTGACTGGACTTCTGTGAAGTCCACCACTTTGATCCCTTTCAGGGGAGCTACTTGATTGTTTGTCATAGTGATATATTAAAGGTTATAGAGCAACAGCCATCTTGTCTAAAGGTGCTTCTCAGATCGCACGCTCAGCTCTAATCTTTTCATCGTTTCGGTATCCCCCGAGGGAGATACATATGCAATTTCAAAGCGTATCGGCATGGCAGAGTGTCATGGAATCCCAGTTTAGGGACGCTCGTTGCTGTTATTATCAATGTTCGAATTAAAAACATCCGCCGGGTTTTGATGGTTCAGTTTCGCCATCGAAAAATTGCTTTTTGCCAAAAAGAAACGAGGGAGGACTGCACCTGGATGCAGCCTTCCCTCTTGGTGCGGTGGCAAACGCCCTCCATGCTTTCAGAACGAAAGCTGGAACATCGCCTCCACCCTGTTGGCCGACGAATGCTGCCCGTCGGCGTTCTGGCGTCGGCCATAGATATAGCCGCCTGCCACCTGCACGCGCGGGGAGATGTTCCAGAATCCGGACAGGGCGGCATACGAGCCCGTCTTGTACTCATCGGGCAGTGCGCCCGCGCCGGGGAAGTAGTCGAGGCGCGAAAGCGCGAGGGCGGCATAGAGGTTGGCGTTGATGACATACTTGGCGCCCAAGGTCACGCCCAGAAGCATAGGGGTCTTGAGATGGCCCGGCTCTCCCGGCACGGGGATGAGGTCGATGATCCTCTGCCCCATGTCGCTGGCATAGGCCCCGGTCCCCTGCCCTGTCCCGACGGTGACGTAGCCGGTCAGGGGCATGCTGATCTTGACCACCGAGGAGGCATGGACGCCCCACCCCACGAGGGTATGGTTCTGCTGGGCCAGAAGGTCGCGGTAAGGGAGGAACCTCATCAGGCCCGACAGGCGCAGGTGGCTCACCCCGTCATCCCACTGGTACTGGCCGGTGACGGCCACGTCGGGGAGATAGTCGGGGCTGGCTTCTGTGTACTCGGCGCTGTCGTCGATCTTCGAGTTGGGAAACTCCAGGGAGGCCCCGACGTTCCACTGCCTGCTCTTGCCGAAGCCGTGCATGTAACGCACCAGGATGTTGGCACGGTCAAACTTGCCGCAAGGGCCCGAGTTATCGATCGTCGGGGGCTGGGCTGCCGGGTCGGCGAAACTCGATGTCGCGTAGCCGGCTGTCCAGTCGTTGAGGGTGAAGTAAGCCTTCTGGAGCACGAAGGTGCAGACGTCGTATCCGTCGAAGTTGGCCTCGAAGTATCCCATGTAGTTGCCTATCGGGGTGTTGCGTCCCAGGATAGTGAAGAAGAGGCCCGTGCCGGAGGGGGTGGCCGACATTCGGCGAGTGTAGGCCGGGTCGCGTGGCACTGGAATCCCCTCGGGGGTGAGTCCGTTGGCCATCACCACGCTGTTCCACCCGAACCACGCCCTCATCCTCACGATGCCTCCAAGGCCCATGGCCATCGTGGCGTCTTTAGACATGAACATGAAGTATGGGGCCAAGGGGTCCTGGAAATGGCGGTACTGGTTGAGATAGAAGCCGCTTATGGTCTTCATCACCGAGTCGTAGCTCACCTGGATCCCGTCGCCGCTGTTGACGAATATCACCTTGGTGGCGCTCATGATGCGGTCGGCGTTCTCCCGCTCCGGCTCCTCCTTATGTATGCGGACGCTGTCGTTGGTGGCCGCCGGCATCGTGGGGGTGCCGGCTATTCTCTCCGTGGCGTTGGCTGCGGCAGGAAGGAGCAACGCCCCCCCCAGGAGCAGTGTTGCAAGTACCCCCCGCTGCCACGTTTTGGTCTTTAGGGTTGAGTATGGTTTTTTCATTCGATATGATGTTAGGATGTTGATTGAATTGCAAGTTTGTCCGTGGCGAGGTTCATTCGAAGAGGCGCCGGAAAAGTTCCTCCACCTTGCCCACCTCCACCACGCGGATGCCGTCTGGGGTCTTGACCCCTTTCAGGTTTCCGGCCGGGATATAGATGGTCTCGAAGCCAAGCTTGGCGGCCTCGGCCACCCGCTGGTCGATGCGCGTGACCGTGCGTATCTCCCCCGAGAGGCTCACCTCCCCGACGAAGGCCGTGCGCCTGGGGATGGCAAGGTCGAAGTTGGACGACATGACGGCGCATATCACGGCCATGTCGAGTGCGGGGTCGGCCACTTTCAGGCCTCCGGCGATGTTGAGAAACACGTCTTTCTGGCCGAGGTTGAACCGCGCCCTCTTCTCCAGGACGGCAAGCAACATGTTGAGCCGGCGCTGGTCGAAACCGGTCACGCTGCGCTGCGGCGTGCCGTAGGCCGCGCTCGACACCAATGCCTGCACTTCGATGAGGAACGGGCGCGCCCCTTCGGTGGTGACGCCGATGGTGATGCCCGACGTCTCCTCCTCTCCATGGTCGCCGAGGAGTATCTCCGAGGGGTTCTTCACCTCCCGGAGCCCCTTCTGCACCATCTCGTAGATGCCGATTTCGGAGGTGGAGCCGAAACGGTTCTTGATGCTGCGCAGCAGACGGTAGAGGTATTGCCGGTCCCCCTCGAACTGAATCACCGTGTCGACGATATGCTCCAGCACCTTCGGGCCGGCGATGGCCCCGTCCTTGTTGATATGCCCTACGAGGATGACCGGCACTCCGCTCTCCTTGGCATACCGCAGCAACGAGGCCGCGCACTCCCTCACCTGGGCCACGCTGCCGGGCGCCGACTCGATTTCCGACGATGCGATGGTCTGTATCGAGTCGATCACCACGAGCTGGGGGTCGACGTTCTCTATGTGGGTGAAAATCTTTTCAAGCTGCGTCTCGCAGAGGATGAAGGTGTTGTCCGACATCTTGCCGAGCCTGTCGGCGCGCATCTTCAATTGCGATGCGCTCTCCTCGCCAGAGACGTAGAGTATCTTGCGGTTGCGAATCGAGAGAATGTTCTGGAGCAGAAGCGTCGACTTGCCGATGCCCGGCTCCCCGCCGAGCAACGTGAGCGACCCGGCCACAAGCCCTCCGCCCAACACGCGGTTGAGCTCCGAGGAGGGCATCGATATGCGAGGCTCGTCGAGGGGCTGGATGTCCGAGAGTTTCACGGGGCGGGAAGTGCTGGCCAATAGGCCGCGCCCGCTCCCCTTCCCTTTTCCGGTGACCACCTTCTCCTCCACGAAGGTGTTCCATTCGCCACACCCCGGGCAGTTCCCCAGCCATTTTGGGGACTCGTATCCGCAGTTGCGGCAGAAATATGCAGTCTTTACCTTAGCCATAATAAGTCATCTCACTTCCCATTTTTATAAATCATCTCTCTTCCCAATAAGTTTTTATTTTCTAAGCATCTGTTTCGCGGCAGCTTTTTGTCACCCGCACGGAGGCTCCGCCGCCGGTTATGCGCCCACGCTTATCTGCCTCTTCCGAACCGGAACACCGACAAGGCCACGGCCGTGGCCGCGGCCACGTTAAGCGACTCCCCGTGGCCCCCCCCGCCATATGGCGGGATCAGAAGCGGCTCGGTCAGCAGCCGGCGCACTGCCGGCGAGATCCCCTTCCCCTCATTGCCCATCACGAGGAAGCCATGTTTAGTGAGAGGGCAGGCGTAGATGTCGCGCCCTTCAAGAAGCGTCCCGTAGACCGGGGCCTCCCCTGCCTCGCCAAGCACCCCCTCCAGGGGGGCGTAGGCCACCTTCACTCGCGAGATCGCCCCCATGGTGGCCTGCACAGCCTTGGGGTTGAAGATGTCGGCCGTATCGGGGGAGGCCATGATGTCGTAGACCCCGAACCAGTCGGCTGTGCGCACGATCGTGCCCAGGTTGCCTGGGTCCTGCACCCCGTCGAGCACAAGCACCAATTGCTTGCGGGCCTTGAGGGCCATCTCACGGGCCCCCTCCGCCCCCTCTTCGTAGGGGATCCTGTAGACGGCCATCACCGGAGGCGGGGTCACCATCGTGGAGATCTTGGCCATCTGCTCCGGCGAGGCCACGCGCACCTGCCCGGGACCCACGCCCAAAGCCTCGGGATGCGACTCAAGCCATTGCGGCTCAGCCAAAAGCGTCTCCAAGCCGAAGGCTCCAAGTGTGTCGGCCACGAGCTTCTCCCCTTCAGCCACGAACAACGAGTGCCGGCGGCGCATCTTGGCCGACGACAGCGAGGCGTAGAGGCTCAACTTTGTCTTTGAAAGTTCCATGATGCGAAGTTAATAAAAAATATCTCCTCTTCCCTATGGCTACGCTATATTTTCTCAATATTTTTTGCTAATTTTGTAGACACAATCATTTGGTTCAAGTTAAAGATGAAATATTTCGGAGCTCATGTCAGCACGGAGGGGGGTGTAGCTTTGGCCCCTCTGCGCGCCACAGCTATCGGTGCCCGGGCCTTCGCGCTCTTCACCGGAAGCAGCAACCGCTGGCAGTCTAAACCCATACCCGAGGAGGAGGTGGAGGCCTTCCGCGCCAACTGCGAGGCGGGGGGCTTCACCCCCGACGTGATCCTGCCGCACGACAATTTCCTGATCAATCTCGGCAGCCCCGACTCCAAGAAGCTGGCCATGTCGCGCAAGTCGTTCCTCGACGAGTTTCGCCGCTGCGAGCAACTCGGCCTGAAGATGCTCAACTTCCATCCCGGCTCGCACGTCAACGAGATGCCCGTCGACGACTGCCTCGACCTCATCGCCGACTCCATCAACCTCACACTGGAACAGACCTCGGGGGTGACGGCTGTGCTGGAGACCACCGCCGGCCAGGGCTCCAACCTCGGCCATTCCTTCGAGCAGATAGCCCGCATCATCGACCATGTGGAAGACAAATCGCGCGTAGGCGTCTGTGTCGACACATGCCACACCTACTCCGCCGGCTACGACCTGGCCTCCGAGGAGGGATACGCCCGGACATGGAAGGAATTTGACGACATAATCGGCGCCCACTATCTCCGCGCCCTGCATCTCAACGACGACAAGCGGGAGCTCGGGAGCCGCATCGACCGCCACGCCTCCCTCGGCACGGGCACCCTGGGCAAGGAGTTCTTCCGCCGCCTCGCCCTCGACCCACGCTTCGACGGCCTGCCCATCATCCTCGAGACCCCGGACGACACCATCTGGGCCGAGGAGCTCGCCTGGATGTATTCCCTCTCGCGTGGGGAGGAGTCCTGAGCACGGGCGCGCTTCCGGCGCCCGAAGCACCATTGAAAAATTTCCATAATACAAAATCTAAATAATGAAAACCAAACCCGATCTTGGCTTCTGGAAGCTGTGGAACCTTTCCTTCGGCTTCTTTGGCGTCCAGATAGCCTACGCGCTCCAAAGCGCCAACGTGTCGCGTATCTTCAGCACCATCGGTGCCGACCCCCACGACCTCAGTTTCTTCTGGATCCTGCCGCCTCTGATGG
>CAZHCM010000134.1:0-5454 GCA_964531005.1 uncultured Sangeribacter sp.
TGGTCCAGGGGCGCATGGGATACATGCCGCTGTACGGGCCACGCAGGAACGGGGGCAGGCCGGCCACGTAGTCGAGGTGCTCCAGGCCCTCGAGGTCTTCCTTGGTATATACGGACTTGACGGGGATCAGCTCGGCCGTCATCCATTCCTCCCCTTTTTCCACTGCCTTGTGGGTTGCGGGAGCCACAACTTTGGTGATATCGATTTCTTTAAAGTTAGGTCTCATTGTCGGGGATGCTTATTTGAGGAGTTTGGCGTTGAAATCAACCAGTGTGTCGAGCACGTTGCAGCGCACGTGGATGAAGCTGTCGATGCCCTGGGCCTTCAGCTCGTCCATGCAGGCGGGGGCACCGGCCACCACGAAGAGGGCGCGGCCGTCCAGCTCCTTGAATGCCTCGGGAGCGTAGGTGGCATATTCGTCGTCGCTCGAGCAGAGCACCACTACGTCGGCACCTGCCTCCACGGCTGCGTCGACTCCCTCCTTGACGGTGTTGAAGCCGATGTTGTCGATGATCTCATATCCGGCGCATCCGAAGAAGTTGCCGGCAAACTGTGCGCGGGCCAGACGCATGGCGAGGTTGCCGATGGTCAGCATGAATACCTTCGGGCGCTTTGCGCTGCGCTCCGTGTCGAGGCGCAGGGTCTCGAACTGGCTTGCTGCGCGGTCGAAGTTGAGCCACTCCACTGCGCCGTCAGTGGCCTCTGTCTTGCAGCCGCAGCCGCAGCCTTCGGTCTTCTGGAGCTTGTCGAGGGCGAACTCGTTGAAGTTGGGATACTGGTTGGTGCCAAGCAGGATCTCCTTGCGACGGGCCACGTCGAGGTGGCGCTTCACGCCGCTCTCGTTGACCTTGGCCTGGATCTCGCCCTTGGCCAGGAGGGCCTCGAAGCCGCCCTTCTCCTCAACGTCGTTGAAGAGCTTCCATGCCTGCTCGGCGATGGAGGCGGTCAGGGTCTCGATATAGTAGGAGCCGCCGGCGGGGTCTACCACCTTGTCGAGATGAGACTCGTCGCGCAGCAGGTGCTGCTGGTTGCGGGCGATGCGCTCGCTGAACTCGTCGGGATCCTTGTACTGCAGGTCGAAGGGAAGGGTCTCGATGGAGTCGACGCCTGCCAGGGCTGCCGACATGGTCTCGGTCATGGAGCGCAGCAGGTTGACGTGTGCGTCGTAGATGGTCTGGTTGAACTGGCTGGTGACGGCGTGCACCCACATCTTGCAGCAGTCGTCCTCGGCGCCGTAGGCCTTGACGATCTCAGCCCAGAGCATGCGGGCGGCGCGGAACTTGGCCAGCTCCATGAAGTAGTTGGAGGAGATGCCCATGTTGAACTTGATGCGTCCTGCCACCTCGCAGGGGGTCAGGCCGGCCTCGGTCATGAGGGTCATCCACTCGGCGCCCCAGGCCAGCGCGTAGCCGAGCTCCTGGGTGATGTAGGCGCCGGCGTTGTTGAGCAGGTAGCTGTCGACTGCGAAGCAGCGCAGGCCCTTGATCTCCTTAACGGTATTGTAGACGGCCAGTGCGGTCTCCTTGATGTCCTTGGGGAAGGGAAGGCCGCGCTTGAGCAGGCGCTTGAAGGGGTCGAAGTCGACGGCGCCGCGGAAGTCGTCGGCTGCGCCGGCCTCCTTAACGATGGCCACGAGCTCGGCGGCCATGGCCTCGGCCTTGCCGGGGCAGCAGGAGACGTTGACCTCCACCTTCTTCAGGTCGATGTCCTTGAGGATGACGCGAAGGGCGGCGGGCTCCATGTCGCACATGCAGATGCCGATCGACTCTACGCCGCGGTCGATGCTCAGGCGGGCGTGGGAGTTGAGTTCTTCAGGGGTGTCGCCGTTGATGGCCTGGCGGATGAGCCAGTCGTTGTTGTCGCGGGTGCCGCGCACGTAGGGAAATTCGCCGGGCAGCGAGCCGATGGTGCTCAGCCCCTCGATGTCTTCCTTACGATAGAAGGGCTGCACGTTGAACCCCTCGTTGGTGCGCCACACGAGCTTCTTGTCGAAGTCGGCGCCCTTCAGGTCGACATTGATTTTCGCCTTCCACTCTTCGGTGGTGACAGGCGGAAACATGTCAAACAGTTTTTCTTTCTTTTCTGCCATGATTTGAAAAAAAATAGCCGTATGTTAATGATGTAGATTAGATTTTCAGGTCTAACTATTTCCGGGTGTGTCTCCCTCCTCCCTCCGTCGCGCGGCGGGAGTCGGTCTTGACGGTGCAAAGATAATGATTTATCCTGACATTGCATAAAAATTTTTTATGCAATTTTCGCATTTTTCCGTCATTTTCATTTTACCTGCACGTTTTCGCGCCCTCTCCCCCTTGCGCAGCCCGTCTCAGAGCCCTTCGACGAGGCGTTTGTCTTCGCAGCGGACCACCCTGGCCGGGTACTGCTCCACGAGCTGGAGGTTGTGCGTGGCCATGAGGATGCTCCTCCCGCTGCCGGCGATGCGGTGCAGCAGGGTCACGATGTGCTCCCCCGTCGCGGGGTCGAGGTTGCCTGTGGGCTCGTCGGCCAATATCAGCTCGGGGCGGTTGAGCAGGGCTCGCGCTATGACTATGCGCTGCTGCTCCCCTCCCGAAAGCTCGTGGGGCATCTTGTAGCTCTTGTTGTCCATACCCACATCGGCGAGCACCTCCTCTATCCGATTCTCGATATCGGCGCGCGACCTCCAACCGGTGGCGCGGAGCACGAACTCCAGGTTGGCGTGCACGCTGCGGTCCTGCAGGAGCTGGAAGTCCTGGAATACTATCCCTATCCTGCGGCGCAGGTAGGGTATCTTGCGGGCGCGTATGTCCAGGAGGTCGAAGCCGAGCACCTCGGCCTCCTTGCCGGAGGCTATGGGCACGTCGGCATACATCGTCTTCATCAGCGAGCTCTTGCCGCTTCCGACTCTCCCCACTATGTAGCAGAACTCCCCCTTGCCGAGGGTGAAGTCCACGTCCTTCAGCACGAGGCGGTCGGCGCGCTCCACCTCCACGCCGCGATAGCGTATGAGGCTCCCGGCGGCGCCTTCGCTTTTGGTTTCCTTGGTTTCGTTCATCTCTTTATATACTGAGCCGCGTCCCCCTCCCCCTCTCTTTCGAGCCGGGGCGGTTGACGCGGCAAAGATAATCAATTGTTTTGATAATTACTGCATCCTGGGCCGAAATTTCGGCTTTTCCATGTCGTTACGCCAGGCGAGCGTCCCGAAATGCATCGGATGTCATGCTCAGGCCATGTGCAGGGCCATGTCGGTGATCCAGATCCAGAGGGGGCAGAAGCCCATGAAGAGGATCACGCTCAGCGTCAGCGACGATGTGCCGGTGGCCACATAGGTGTCGTACTCGTCGGCGATGATGATACCCGAGAATGCGGGGGGCAGACATCCGGCCACGACGAGCATCTTCAGGTTGAGGGGGTCCATCTTGAAGAGGAGGCCGACCAGGAGCAGGGCTGCGGGCATCACGACCATCTTAAGGATGGAGCCGAGCACGGCCTGCCAGTTGAGGGACACCTTGACCGACGACAACGTCACGCCGGCGGCGAAGACTGCCACGGAGGCGTTGGCCTTGGCGATAAGGTCGAACGACGGGCTGAGCTCCTTGGGCCAGTGGATGCCGATGAGCACCATCACCACGGCCAGGATCGGCGCCCAGGCCACGGGCTGCGCCAGGGCGTGGATCACGGGCTTCCAGGGATTGGGCTTCTTGCCCCCCTTGCGGGCCGCGGTAGCCTCGTCGGAGGCGTTGAGCAGCGAGAGGCCCACGGGGATGCCGACGGCGTTGACCACGATGCCCACGATTGCCACCACGAGCGCCACCTTCGGCGTCGTGCCGAAGATAGGCTCCAGGATGGCGAACCCCAGGAAGCCGATCGTCGGCGAGCCGCTTATGAGGGCCATCACGGCCGCGTCGGCCCCGGTGTTCTTCTTGAAGCAGTATTTATAGATGAAGTAGACTGCCATGAAGCAGGCCATGATCACCACCAGTGATATGAGCGTCAGCTTCAGGTCTTCGGCCAGCATCTGCCGGTCGGCCTGCACGATCGACACGAAGAGGGCGGCGGGGAGGGCAAAGTCGAGCACCAGCTTGTTGAAGGTCTTGGCGCTCGCTCCGTTGAAGGCTCCCTTCTTGCCGGCGATGTATCCGCCGAGCATCACCACCAGGATCGGGACGATGGCGTACAGTATGATATGGGTCATGTCCATAGTAATTCGGTGTTTAGTGGTGGACGCTTACACGGTGTAGTGGATCAGCGGGGTTGGGTTGAGGTATCCGATATGGCCGCTCTCCTTGCCGGAGTCGGCTGCGAGCTGCACGTCGATCAGGCAGGGCTTCTTGGAGGCGATGGCCTCCGTCAGGGCCTGTGTCAGCTCTTCGGGGGTGGTGACATACCACGTCTTGGCGCCGAAGGCGTCGCCGAGCTTGTCGTAGCGGGCATGGATGTCGAGCGTCGTGGGCGCGGGCATGTCGCCACCGCCGGGATTGACGCCGACGCCGTTGTAGATGCCCCCGTTGTTGAAGATCACCACCGTGCAGGGGAGGCCGAAGCGGCAGATAGTGCTGAAGTCCATGCCGGAGAAGCCGAAGGCGGAGTCACCCTCGATGGCCACTACGCTCTTGCTTGTGGCCACGGCGGCGCCGACTGTCGAGCCCATGCCCATGCCCATGATCGACCATGTGGCGCAGTCCACGCGATGGCGCGGCAGCTCCATGTCGATGGTGTCGCGGGTGTCGTCGAGGGTGTTGGCCCCTTCGTTGACGAGTATCACGTCGGGATTGGCTGCCAGCACGGGCTTGATGGCGCTCAGCGCCGTCCAGTGGGTCATGGGCGACTCCTTGGAGGCCTTATCGAGACGCGCGGCAAACTTGGCGTTCTCCTCCTTGGTGTGGGCCTGCAGGCCGGCGACCCACGAGGGGTCGAAATCGGTCTTGCGACTCTCCAGGGCCTTTGCGAGGGCGTCGAGCGAAAGGTTCATGTCGCCTACCACGGGGGCGGCGATGGGCACGTTGCGGTCGATCTCCTCGGGCTCCACGTCAAGCTGCACGAACTTGATGTCGGGGTTCCACTTGCCGCGGCCGAAGGAGAGCATCCAGTTGATGCGGGCGCCGACCACGATGACGACGTCGCTCTTCTCCATGATCTCGGAGCGGCACGATAGGGCGCTAAGGGGGCCGTTGTCGGGCAGCAGGCCCTTGGCCATCGACATCGGGAGATAGGGGATGCTGTATTTCTCGACGAGGGCCTTTAGCTTGTCTTCGGCCCGGGCGTAGGCCGCCCCCTTGCCGAAGAGGAAGGCCGGGCGCTTGGCGGCGGCGATGATGTCGGCCGCACGCTCCACCGACTCCTGGTTGGGGGCCACGGGGGAGTAGATGTCCACAGGGGTGTAGAAGAGCTTCTCGGCCTCCGAGGCGTCCATCACCTCGCCCAGGGCGGGAGTGGTCATGTCGATATAGACGCCGCCGGGACGCCCGCTGGCGGCTG
>CAZHCM010000135.1:0-571 GCA_964531005.1 uncultured Sangeribacter sp.
GCCAGGACGCCATCGGCACCCCCTTCTGCATCACCGTCGACCACCAGACCCTCGAAGACGACACCGTCACGCTGCGCCACCGCGACACCATGGAGCAGGAGCGCGTGGCCATCGCCGACCTCGAGAAGATCCTGGCCGAGAAGGTAAGCCTCAACTCACTGCTGCGCAAACTCCTTTAAGACATGAAAATCCTGATTAGACTTTTCGCCGCCGTCGCCCTGATGTGCTCGCTGACCTCCTGCAACTACAACTCCCTCGTGGAGAAGCAGCAGAATGTGGACCAGGCCTGGGCGCAGGTCGAAAACCAGTACCAGCGTCGCGCCGACCTCATACCCAACCTTGTCAACACCGTCAAGGGGTATGCCGCCCACGAGAGCCAGACCTTCGAGAAGGTCACCGAGGCTCGCGCCGGCCTCTCCAAGGCTTACAACGAAGCCAAGGACATCCCTGCCACGCAGGAGAACGAAAAGCAGTACACCGAGGCGCAATCGCGCCTAAAGGGCGCCCTCAACGTGTATGTCAACGCCGTCACCGAAGCCTATCCCGACCTGAAGGCAAACGTCAATTTCAT
>CAZHCM010000135.1:581-5452 GCA_964531005.1 uncultured Sangeribacter sp.
GAACTCAGACAAAAGGCGCTGAAAAGCGCGGGTTTGCGAGTTTAGATAATATAGGCGTCAATTTCATGAACCTCCAGGCCCAGCTCGAAGGGACCGAAAACCGCATCGCCACCGAGCGTCGCCGCTACACCGAGGCCGTGCAGGCCTACAACACGGCCATCAAGAAGTTTCCCACCAACATCTACGCTGGATGGCTGGGATTCAAGGAGCGCATGCAGTACCAGGCCGAGCCCGGCGCGCAGAAGGCACCCACTGTAGAATTCTGAGCAGCACATGAAGAAGAATCTCATTGCACTGGCATTGACATCCCTCTTGCCACTGGCAAGCCTCACGTCCTGCCTCAACGACGACGACACGGTGGACTACACGGGCTGGAAGCAGTCCAACGAGGAATACGTCGAAAAGGCCGCCTCGGAGACCGACGCCGGCGCCCCCGTTTACGAGCGTCTCACCCCCTCGTGGGCTCCGAACGCCTGGTCGCTCATCCGATGGCACAACGACCGCTCGCTGACGCAGAAGTATCTGTCGCCCCGAGACAACTCCCTGGTGGACGTCAAATATCGCCTGCGCGACATCGACGGCAACGTGCTCGACTCCTCCTACTCCCGCCGCGTGCCCGCCGACAGCATATTCCGCACCCGCCCCAACGCCACGGTGGTGGGGTTCTGGAGCGCGCTGACCTCCATGCACATCGGCGACAGCGTGACCGTGGTCGTGCCCTGGAACGCCGGATACGGCGCCTCCGCGCAAGGCAACGTGAAACCCTACTCCACGCTTATCTTCGACCTCAAACTGGTCAATATCGTGGCTTACGACACCCCCTACTAAAGAAGTCAACATGAAACTGCTTCCCTTCATCGCCATAGCCTGCCTGACAGCCGCAGCCGCCCAGGGCGGGACAGTCCTTTTCGACAACTTCCGCCAGTCGCCGCAGACCCTCATCCCCCTGCCGGCAACAGCCGACTCCGCCACGGGGCCGGCCAACGAATTCGACGCCGCCTCCCTGCTTTCGGCCCGCCGGGCGCTCCTCTCGCAGCTGCACGCCGACTGGACCACCGTCCGGCCCGGCACCGATTCCCTGGTGTCTTACACACGCCCCGCCGAAGGCGCGGCCCTGCGCAGCCTGAAGACCAGGATGCGCCCCGAAAGGTTCTTGAAGGGGAAGCTGAAACTGGAGACCAACGCCCGGGCAGAGGTCTATGTCGACGGCAAATCGGTGCTGAAGGTGGAGCAGGGCGACTCCGTGCTCTCCTCCCACGACGCACCACTCAGCCTCAAGCCGGAGCAGACCGCCGACATCCAGGTCAACATCCTCTCCCTCTCCGACGACGACCGCGACCCGCAGGTGCGCCTGACATTCGTGCCTGACGACGACTTCGAGGACGTGGCCCTCGTCGCCTCCCCGGACCTCAAGCAGCGCATGCGCGTGGAGACGGTCTCCTTGGGGGCGCGGGCCAACTCCGTGGAGCTCTCGCCGGACGGAAAGTATGTGCTGACGCGATTCAGCGAGATGTATGACAGCGAGAAGACGCGCCGGTGGTCCACCCTGCGCGAGACCGCCACATCGCGCCTCGTCTCCGCCGACCTCCCCTACGGGTGCTACTGGATGCCCAAGGGGGCGACCCTCAACTTCACGGAGGCCACCGACGACACCTATTCCCTCTACACCTTCGACCCGCGCACTATGCAGCGCAAGCTCCTGGCCACCGACCTGCCCGAAAGTTCCTTCATCTGGGCGCCGGACGAGTCATATATCGTCTACTACAAGGAGGTGGAGGGTAAGGCCGAGGAGGGGATCATGCGCCGCGTCGACAATCCCGACGACCGCCAGCCCGGCAACCGCGACCGCTCCTACCTGGTGAAGTACGACTTCAAGGAGGGAGTCTCCATGCCGCTCACCTATGGAGGGGTGACCACCGTCCTGGAAGACATCGCTCCGGATTCGCGCCATCTTCTCTACACCTCCGTGCGCCACATTCCCGAGCAGTATCCCTTCTATCTCTCCGACCTGGTGCAGCTCGACGTCAAGACCCTCAAGACCGACACCCTGGCGCGTGACGTCGTCTCGGTCAACGCCGCCACCTACTCCCCCGACGGCAAACGCATCTTCCTGACCGGCGCCCCCTCCAACTTCGACGACCTGGGCAAGAACTGCGGCGACCATCCCATAGCCAACGACTTCGACATCCAGGGTTACATCCTCGACATCGCCACCCGCAAGGTGACGCCGATGACCCTCGACTTCAACCCCTCCCTACAAGGTGTGCCCGACTGGAACCCGGCCGACAACCGCATATATTTCCGTGGCGAGGACGGCTTCTACAGCAACGTCTTCCGCCTCAACCCCGACAACGGCAAGATCGACCGTCTCCCTGTCTCGCTCGAGTACACCCGCGATTTCTCCGTGGGCAAGCAGTCACGCTGGCTCGCAGCCGCCGGGCAGAGCTACCACTACGCCGGGCGCACCGTGCTGCTCGACCTCAAGTCGGGCAAGTGCGTCACCCTCGACGACCCCATCGCGGCCCTGACCTCCGACCTTGAGCTGGGCAAGTCGGAACACTGGAAGTTCATCTCCCGCGACGGCACCGAGATCGACGGCATGATCACCCTGCCCCCCGGCTTCGACCCCTCGCGCAAATATCCCCTCATCGTCTACTACTATGGCGGCACGGCCCCCTCAGCCGTTGGGATGTACCATCCCTACACGCCGGAGATGTTCGCTTCGCGCGACTACGTGGTCTACACCATCAACCCCTCCGGCACCACCGGCTACGGCCAGGAGTTCTCGGCCCGCCACGTCAATGCCTGGGGCGACTACACGGCCGACGACATCATCGAGGGCGTCAAGAAGTTCTGCGACGCCCATCCCTTCGTCGACTCCAAGAAGATAGGATGCCTGGGCGCCTCCTATGGCGGATTCATGACGCAGCTCCTGCAGACAAAGACCGACATCTTCGCCGCCGCAGTGTCGCATGCCGGAATCTCCGACGTCACCTCCTATTGGGGCGAGGGATATTGGGGCTACAGCTATAACGCCGTTGCTGCAGCCAAGTCATACCCATGGACCAACCCCGAGCTCTTCACCAAGCACGGGTCGCTATTCAACGCCGACAAGATCCACACCCCGCTCCTGCTCCTTCACGGCACCGTAGACACGAACGTGCCCATCGGCGAGAGCATCCAGATCTTCAACGCCCTGCGCATACTGGGCCGCGACGTGGAGCTCATCACCGTCGAGGGGGCCAATCATGTGGTGACGGAATACGACAAGCGCAAGGTATGGCAGGCCACCATCATGGCATGGTTTGCCAAATACCTCCAGGACGATCCCCGCTGGTGGAACGAGATGTATTAAGTACTAGGTATTAGGTATTAAGTATCAGGGATTAGGTATCAGGTGATATTGTATGAAAAGACCCTTTAGAATTGCCCTCCTCTGCGCCCTGTGCCTGACTCTCATGGCCGGATGCAGGAAGACGGAGCGGACCGAGGCAGTAACGGCCGAGACCGAGGCAGACCAGATCATAGAGGAATCGAGCATGTTCACGGCCTCGCTCGAAGCCGCCCACAACCTTGGGCGCTCCGACGCCCGGCAGCTCATCAACGAGGAGTGGCAGGACACGGCACTCTTCGTGTCCCGCGCCGACTCCCTGCACTTGGCTGCGGCTGCGTTCCTCGACTCCATAGGCGACCGCCGGCTTCACGTCGCCTATGACAGCGCCCTGGTCAGCACTGTGCGCACCGTGCGCCCGGAGCTGGGACGCCACATCGTGCTCTCCCCCCTACCCTCAGAAACCACCTCCACCGACTCCCTTCCCGCCGCAGGGGGCGCCCAATGATGGAAGCCTCGATGAAAGCGACTGGGGTGGACGAGTCACCCGTCTGCGCCGACCTCCACGAACTTCTCGACCGGGAGGCGGCACGCATCAACCGCCCGGAGTTTATCGCCGACGACCCGGTGCAGTTTCCGCGCCGTTTCGAGTCGCTGCCCGACATCGAGATAGCCGGCCTGCTGAGTGCGATAATGGCCTGGGGCAACCGCAAGATGATTTGCCGCGACGCCGACCGCATGCTCGCGCTGATGGACCATGATCCGCACGCCTACGTCATGGAGCGGGGATATGAGGAACTCCCCGACGACCTCAACATCCACCGCACCCTCTTCGGCCGTCATGTAAAGCACCTGCTGCGCGGGCTGCGCCGCGTGTATGCCGACTACGGCTCCCTCGACGCATTCTCGGCGGCTGTGGGCGCCGGTCGGGACGAGTCCCCTGCATGGCTGCTGGTCGAGAGGCTGAACGCATTGCTGGCCGACGAGAACGGGGGTACGCCCCCCGAGCGGACACTGCCGGCCAACCTGCGCACCACGGCGCTCAAGCGTGTCAACATGGCCCTGCGCTGGTGGGTGCGCGACGACGGCATCGTCGACATGGGTGTCTGGAAATCAATCCCCAAGTCGAAGCTCTACATCCCCCTGGACGTGCACGTGGGCAACACGGCCCGCGACCTGGGCCTGCTGACCCGGAAAGCCGCCGACCGACGCTCGGTGGAGGAGCTGACCGCAAGGCTCCGCGAGATGCGTCCCGACGACCCCGTCTACTACGACTACGCCCTCTTCGGACTCGGCATAGAGGCCAAAGGGGAGCCCAAGGAGAAAATAAGCGGCGGAGAGGCCCTAAAAACATTGACAATCTGAAAGATTTTTGCTAACTTTGCGCTTTAAACGCATAAAGAATCCCTAAAAATGAGCGAAGAACTGGCTACGAAATACAACCCCGCCGAGGTGGAAGACAAATGGTATGCCTACTGGATGGAGCATGGACTCTTCCATTCCGAACCCGATGACCGCGAACCCTACTGCATCGTCATAC
>CAZHCM010000136.1:0-5417 GCA_964531005.1 uncultured Sangeribacter sp.
CCTTCGTGGGCTTGTAGCGGAAGCGCTCGATGAAGTCTTTGGTGTCGGCAATGAGCTTCTGCTGGTTTTCGTAGGCGTTGCGCTGCTGCTCGACGCGCTCCTGGCGCAGCGTGACGAAGGGGGTGTAGCTGACGCGGTAGTCGTAGATGTGGCCGCAGGAGATCTCTATGGTGCGGTTGGTGACGTTGTCGAGGAATGCGCGGTCGTGGCTGACCAGCATCACGGCCTTGGCCTTGGTCTGCAGGAAGCGCTCCAGCCATTGGATGGACTCGATGTCGAGATGGTTGGTGGGCTCGTCGAGCAGGAGGATGTCGGGGCGCTGGAGCAGGATCTTGGCCAGCTCGATGCGCATGCGCCATCCGCCGGAGAATTCCGACGTCGGGCGCTGGAAGTCGGAGCGTGCGAAGCCCAGGCCGACGAGCGTGCGCTCGATCTCGGCCTCCATGTTGTCGGCGTTCTCGAAGGCGAGGCGGTTCTGGAGGGTGTCCATCTTTTCGAGCAGCAGGGCGTACTCCTCGGAGTCGTAGTCGGTGCGCGTCTGCACCTGGCGCATCACGTCGTCGAGGCGTGCGCGCAGGGAGTCGATGTCGCTGAAGGCCTTGCGCGTCTCCTCGACGAGGGTGGTGCTGTCGGCGAGCTGCATCTGCTGCGGCAGGTAGCCGATGGTGACGTCGCCCGCCTTCGACACGCTTCCCGACGTGGGCTGCTGGAGGCCGGCTATGATTTTGAGCATGGTGGACTTCCCGGCGCCGTTCTTGCCGACGAGGGCCACGCGGTCGTTCTTGTTGACCACGAAGCTGACGTCCGAGAAGAGCGGGCGTGCCGAAAACTCCACGCCAAGCGAATTGATTGAAACCATGTTGCAAAATTAATGATTTGCGCCCGCTTATCCAAATAAATCCGCCTATAAGAGGTTTTCCCGGACGAATGTGCTCGTATTAAGGTTTGTTAACATTCTACTGCCATTTTTAGGCATTGCGCCTCGGTATCTTTGCGCATCCACGAAAAGAACTGTATCCATGAGTGTATTGCAAGTATTCAAGGCTGACATTTCCACAGCGCTCCCCCTGGTCTATGCCGACGCGGGGATCAGGGCCGGTTTCCCGTCTCCGGCCCAGGACTACATCACGGAGTCGATCGACCTCAACCGCACCCTCATACGCCATCCGGCCGCCACGTTCTATGCCAAGGTGGTGGGCGACTCGATGTGCGAGGAGGGGATCACGGAGGGCGACATCCTGGTCATCGACCGCGCCCTGGAGCCCGAGCACGGCGACCTGGCCGTCTGCTGGCTCGACGGCGAGTTCACGCTCAAGCGCCTCTGCATGAGGGGGCGCAACAGGATCCTGCTCATGCCCTCCAACCGCCGCTACCGCCCCATAGAGGTGACCCCGGACAACGATTTCTCGGTGTGGGGCGTCGTGGCCTACACCATCAAGGCCAACCGTCGCCGTCAGGCAGGCAGACATTCATGGTAGGGCTCATCGACTGCGACAATTTCTTCTGCTCCTGCGAGCGGGTCTTCCGGCCTGACCTGGCCCGGACCCCCCTGGTCGTGCTCAGCAACAACGACGGCTGCGTCGTGGCGCGCTCCAAGGAGGTCAAGGCGATGGGGATACCGGAGGGGATGCCCTACTACCAGCTCCGGCAGCAGTACCCCAATGCGGGGATAGTGGCCTTTTCCTCCAACTATGCCCTGTATGGCGACATGTCGTCGCGCATCGTCTCCATACTGCGCGAGGAGGCGCCCGACGTGATCCAGTATTCCATCGACGAGGCCTTCCTCGACCTGCGGGGCATGGAGCACATGGACCTCCACGAGTGGGGGGTAAGGCTCTGCCGCAAGGTGCTGAAGTACACCGGGATGCCTGTCAGCCTGGGGATCGCCTCGACCAACACCCTGGCCAAGATGGCCAGCAAGTATGCCAAGAAATACGAGGGGTATCGGAAATGCTGCCTTATCGGCACCGAGGAGCAGCGCGAGAAGGCCCTGCGCCTCTTCCCGGTGCGTGACGTCTGGGGGATAGGGCGGCGCATCGGCCGGCAGCTGGAGTATGTGGGGGTGGCGACGGCCTACGACTTCGCCTCGCTGCCCAAGGACTATGTGCGCCGCCGCTTCCACGTCACGGGCGAGCGCACCTGGAAGGAGTTGCACGGGCTCCCCTGCATAGAGGTCGACGGGCTGGACGGCGTCACGAAGAAGACCATCGTGACGAGCCGCAGTTTTCCGGAGATGATCACCGACCTGGCCGACCTGCGGAGCCATGTGGCCAACTACGCGGCGCGGTGCGCCCTGAAGCTGCGGCGCCAGGGGTCGGTGTGCGCGATGGTGACGGCCTTCATCCAGTCCAACCGTTTCCGCGAGGACCTGGAGCAGTATGACAACAGCGGCACGGCCACCTTCACGACCCCCACGAGCACGACGAGCGAGATCGTCGGGGTGGCCATGGAGATTCTGGAGAGGATTTTCCGGCGGGGGGTGCATTACAAGCGGGCCGGCATCATGGTGTCGGGCATTTCGTCGGCCAGGGAGATACAGCCCGACCTCTTCGAGTACGATCCGGAGATGAGTCGCCGTCTGGTGGACATTTCCAGCGCCATCGACCGCATCAACGGGCGCCACGGCGCCGACACGGTGATGCTGGGCGCCCAGCAGTATCGTGACCGGGGCGAGGACGGCAAGAGCGTGAAGTTTGTCAACGCCATCCGCCGCGCCATGAAATCCCCCGACTACTCCACTACCCTCGACACCCTCTCCGTCACCTGACTGTATCCCTGTTATCGGTTGATTCTTTCTTGGGGACTGGCAAAGGATTTTGGGTCAACCTTTCGGGACGCAGATTTAATGTTGTCAGGAGCTTAGCAGCCCTGACAACAGGCGCAGATGAGGCAGATTCCCGCAGATTTTTGTTTCGCGGGATAGCCCAGCACTTTTTCCTCCCTACAAAAAGAGTCACCCCAGCCCTTCCAAATACGCAAAAATTTACTAACTTTGCAACCAAAACAGATGATGGAAAGACCGATGTTTATTAATAAAGCTGCACTGCCCACTGATTCTGCATACTATCAGTGGATAGAAGATGTGAAATCACGCTTTCATAGCAGCCAGGTTAAGGCCGCTATAAGAGTTAACACCGAGATGCTCCGTTTTTACTGGAGTCTTGGGCGTGACATCGTGTCTATGAAAGCCGAGCAGAAATGGGGCAGCAAGATTGTGGATCAGATAAGCCTTGATTTAAGGCAGGCCTTTCCCCATGCCAAGGGGTTTTCTGCTACCAATATAAAATACGCTACCCGGTGGTATTTATTTTATAATCAACAGGATATAATTGGTCAACGACTCGTTGACCAATTTGAGATGCCCAAAGAGTTTGGTATGGTGCCTTGGGGTCATCACATTGAGATCATTACTAAATGTAAATCTATAGAGGAGGCCATGTTTTATATAAGTGAGAGCATCAAAAACAATTGGACGCGTCCGGTCTTGAAAGATAAGATCCTTTCCAACCTCTATCACTCGCAAGGTAAGATTCTCAATAATTTCAGCGAAAAACTTCCGGTGGAATTTGCACAAAAAGCTACGGCAATCCTCAAAGATCAATACTATTTTGACTTTGTGCAACTTCCCGATGAGTACGTGGAAAAGGATCTCGAAGACGCATTGGTCAACGATATAACGCGCTTCCTTTTGGAACTCGGCGCCGGGTTTTCGTTTGTTGGTCGCCAGATGGAATTGCAAATGCCTGACGGCACATGCTATTTCCCTGACCTGATATTTTATCATTACAGACTTAAAAGCTTTGTGGTATGCGAGCTGAAACGAGTTTCTTTCCAGCCTGAACATGCCGGAAAACTTAACTTCTACGTAAAGGCAGTTGACGAGTTGCTGAAAGGAGAAGATGACAATCCCACCATTGGCCTCCTCATCTGCAGAGACAAGGACAAAACGACCGTAGAGTGGTCGCTGAGCGATATTGCCAAACCCCTCGGCGTAGCCTCCTACGAACTGGAGCGAGCCCTCAACGCCTCCCTCCAGGCACGACTACAACAGAAAGGAAGCAAGAGATGACAAGAGTCCAAAGCTTAAATCCGAGTGCCGTGCTTGGAAGCGGGAGGCTGTAGGCTGAAGATATGTCGTGTCACATATAGCTATAAAACCTCTTTACGTTAAATAATTTGCATAATCAGGATTTTTTTATTAACTTTGCCACAGTTTCTGGGCTGCCCTAAACTTTTGCGGAAATAGTAGACAATGAAAACCCCTTAGAGGAGACTGTCCAGAATATAACAAAGTTTAAAATTTAAAAAGTATCTTAATCAAAAAAATAAAATTATTCAATAATATGTTTATGAGAAAGCCCAAAGGATATGACATGTGGTTTGGTAAAATTGACCGGCTAAGAAAGCAGCAAGAAAGAGAATCAAAAGCATATAGACGTCAAGTGGAGAAAGAAAGAAAAGAGAAGGAACGTATACGGGAGCGGGAACGAAAAGTTGTTGAACGGGAGCGTGAAAAATCTTGGAAAGCGTCTTTAAGATCTAAGAATGATATAAACGCTAAACGATATAATCATTCAAATGCTTCCTCATTCTCTTCCAACAATACTAATATTAATTCACCATATTCACCTTCACCTGAAAAACCTTCAGTGGATTACACCACCTCCAAGGAAAACGGATGCGTTACGGCCTTCGTTTCATTTTGTTTTATCGTAGTAGGTCTTTTGGCTATAATACTACCTTTTGTTTGGCGTTTTTGGACTCCTATAAAAATTATGTTTGTGATTGCTGGTATATTAAGTATCTTAACGCCAATAATAGGACAAAGTAAAAATAAAAAGTAATTTGTGGACATAAACCATTCCTCCAAGCCTCCATTTCCCAAAAAATCATTATCTTTGCGAACTATTGCTTACGGCACATCAATGTTGTAGTACCGCTCAATAGAAAATGACAACGAGGATTAATTATAAATATTAAGACTATGGTAGAAGAGAAGTCCCTTTTGAATATTTCAAAAGAATTTATTGGCGATGTTCGACATATAATTGAGACGGGTCGTCAACAAGCCTATGCTGCAACCAACTACGTTACCATTGTAACATATTGGCACATTGGACGTCGAATAGTTGAAGAAGAACAAAAAGGCAACCATCGCGCTCAATATGGCTCTCGATTGATTGAAGGACTTGCTATCGAACTCCGCCAGGACTTTGGCGCCAGTTATAACAAACGCAATCTCGATTATTTTCGCAGGTTCTACTTATGTTACAAAGATTTAGAGATTGTGAACGAACTCGTTCACAATCTTACCTGGACGCATATCAGACGAGCGTTGTCCGTGACAGATCCTATTGCTCAACAATGGTATCTCACTCACGCTTCAAAGGACATGTGGAGCACAACAACGCTTGACC
>CAZHCM010000137.1:0-5277 GCA_964531005.1 uncultured Sangeribacter sp.
GCATGACCTTGTCCTTCAGGATCTCCTGATAGCGCTCGTAGCTCATCTGCTGGAGAAGCATCACAGGGTTCTGGCCCACCTTGCGCCAGAGGTCGCGGTCCAGGTCGTGGAAGAGCTGCTTGCCTTCGCTGTTCCATACCCACCACAGGTTCTTGCTAAGCTCTGCGAGGGGCTTCAGTTCTTTGGGCAACTCAGCGCTCACAGTGACGGTGTGCCACTGGGGCTGGTTGGTGTTGCTGACTTGTAATTTCATTATTATCGAGTTGAAAATTGATTGATTGTTACGATTGTTGACTTGTATGCAGGACGTTCTCAGTTGCGCTCGTCACGTCGGCGCAGCGCCACCTCGAAGGCCTGGTCGTAATGGGCGATGAAATATTTCCAGTCCGCCTTCTCGGCAGTGGCACGAGCCCCCTTGCGGGCCTTTTCACGCTTTTTGGCATCCGCCTCGGCCTCGACCTTGGCGATGTCGGCTATGGCCTCCACGGCCTTGTGATAGCCGTCGTCCGTACGCTCGACCACGGCCACCCCGCTATTCTCAAGCCCGGGCTTGAGGTCGCTCAGCGCCCACTGCCCGAAACCGGACTTGTCGGTGGTCACGGTAGGCACCCCGAAGGCCACGCTCTCCAGGGGCGTGTAGCCCCAAGGCTCGTAATAGGAGGGGAAGATGGTCAGGTCGAGGCCCGGGAGCAGGTCGTAATAGCTTATGTCGACCACTCCGTCTCCGCCGTCAAGGTAGCAGGGCACGAAGATCACTTGCATGTCGCCTCCCAGCCTGCCCTCAGCCGTGAGAGAGGCGAGATGTCGGCAGACGCTGTCGCTGTCCTCATTGTTGAGGCGATGGGTCAGATAGGGGGGCTGTACGGGAAGATGCCCGCCATCCTTCAGGTCGATCAACAGTTCGCCCGAAGGCTCGCGCACCCATGCGGGCACGAGCACGAACGCCACCGCACGTTTGTCCTCGAGCCGCGCCCCAAGGGCGGCCATGGAGTCGAGGAAGAGGTCGAGGCCCTTGTTGCGGTATTCGTTGCGCCCCGAAGTGGCGATGATGAAGGTGGAGTCGTCCAGGGTCTCGCCCCTCATGCAGGATGCGATCTGCAGAAGGCGCTGGCGGCTCTCGCGGCGCAAGCGTGCATACTTGGCACCCTTGCACACGAAGCCCGGCTCAAACCCGTTGGGTGTGACCACCTGCGGACGTATGTCGAGAAGCTGCTCGCACTCGCGGGCAGTGATCTCGCTGACGGCCGTGAAGCAGTCGGCCTGATGGGCTGCGGCCTTCTCCAACGAGTGCTTAGACTCCATATTGAGCTCGCGCGCCATCTGGTCGCCGTTGTATCCTTCGAAATATGCGTAGAGATCCTTGCCATTGCCGCAGATGCTGCGGCCGATGCTCGTGGCATGGGTGGTGAAGAGCGTGGCAACCTCGGGATGACGGGCCTTCATCCAGAGGAGGCCCATGCCGGTGGTCCACTCGTTGAAATGGGCCACGACGTCCTTGTCGTTCACTTTCAGGTGCCCGGTCAGGGCGCTCATCACTGTAGCGGCAGCTACTGCGAAGGCGCATCCTTCGGCATAGTCGCCATATGAATGGAGGGAATCGACGCCAAACTTCTCCCACATCTCGCCGTAGATGCCGTCAAGCTGGGAATACATCCCGTCAAACTTCACCAGCACAACTATCGGCGAGCCGGGTATGTCCCAGCGGCCCACACGGATCGTCAATCCATGGGGCAACGCCATCTTTGTCGCTGCGTTCTTGAGCAGCGTTTTCTTCTCAATGAAATAAGGGGATGGTCTCTCGGCGCTCCATACATCGGGGCCTACGAAGACCAGGCGGTCACCAAACTGTTCTCTCAGTACCTTTGCTTTTGTCGACAATACTGTGTAGATGCCTCCGATCTTGTTACAGACTTCCCAGCTCGTCTCAAACAGTAAGCCGATTTGGCTAAGCGGTTCTTGCATTGTAGTGATTCTTTACCTTAAACTTAGTTTGGACCTAACGAATAATAAGGCGTAATCATTTATCCCTTAGAAAGTTAAGCCCTAACACCCTCTTTGGACTCCGTTTCTATCCCAACGGAGGGGCGTTTTTACGCCTGCAAAAGTACGAAAAAAAAACGATTCTTCCTAATTTTCCCCCTTAAAATCGCCCTCAAATCACTATTATTAACTATTTTACCCTCCTCCGAAGCGTCTGTGGACGCTCACGGGGGAGGGTAGCGATTTCTTTTAGACGCCTGTTCCGCCTCAGAAGGGGAGATCGTCCGTGGGGGAGCCGAGGGCCTCTCCGGGGGCTGCGGCGGGAGCTGCGGGAGCGCCGAAGGCGGGGGCTGCAGCAGGGGCTGCGGCGGGAGCTGCGGGAGCGCCGAAGGCGGGGGCTGCAGCAGGGGCTGCCGGAGCTGCTCCGAAGGCCGGGGCGGCGGGCGCTGCAGGCTGGCCATAGCCCGGTGCAGGGGCGGCAGGTGCGCCGTAGCCGGGAGCGGGGGCGCCGTAAGGCTGCCCATAGGGCTGTCCATAGCCTCCGCCGAAGCTCGGACCTTCGATCTCACGCGCTGCATAGGCCCTGACCTCAGTGTACCAGCGGCCATTGTATTCACGGCTCTCAATGTCGATCGACACGGCGTAGTTCTTTCCAAGTTCCAGATGGAGCGAGTCTATGCGGTCGCCGAATGCGTTGAAGCAGATTTTGCGCGGATACTGGCCGGTGGTGAATTGCTCCATCACCCACTCCTTCTTCTTCCACGGATTGCCTGCCTTGGAGATTCCCTCGACTATTGGCAAGTCGACGATGATTCTTCCTTCTATTTCCATAATTGTGTCGTAGTTATTGTTGTTCTTGTTTTTGCTGTCTTGCGGTTTTAAGGTGCGAAGATACTAAAATTTCCTCACACGCGCAAAAATCGGCCTCTCATTTTTATGGTGAGGCTATCTTTTGGTTTATGGCGTGGTTTATGGCGTGGCCATCTTATGGCCACGCGGCTCATCCCCTGACAAAAGGGTTGTGCCTCTTCTCGTCGCCGATCGTGGTCGCACCGCCATGTCCGGGATACACGACGGTGTCGTCAGGGAGCGAATACAGCTTCTCCTTGATGCCCGACAGCAACTGCGCCTGGTCTCCTCCGGGCAGGTCCGTCCTTCCGACGCTACCCTGGAAGAGCACGTCACCTGCAATCACGAAACCGTCCGCCTCGTCGTAGAGCACCAGGCTGCCGGGGCTGTGTCCGGGCACGTGGAGCACCTTCAGCTCCCCTTCCCCGATCTTGATTACATCCCCTTCCTTGAGCGGACGCTCTACGCTGACAGCCGTCGCCTCCTCCCCCATCCCGAACATCTGCGCCTGCTGGGCCATGCGCTCCCCGAGGGCGTTGTCGGCCACATGCCCTTCGACGGGCACTCCGTAGGTGGCCTTCACAAAGGCGTCGCCAATGGCGTGGTCAATGTGCAGGTGGGTGTTGATCAGATGGGTCACATGCAGTCCGTTGCGATCGATGAAATTCGTCATCGCCTCCCGCTCCCGGTCATTGATCATGCCTGGGTCTATGATGGCGCAATCCTTCGTGGCGGGGTCCACCACGACGTATGTGTTGATGCCGAAAAGCGAAAACTCAAACTTTGCTATCTTCATATCTTTCCTTTCTTACTGTTATGACTCGATTTCTGGCCGCGCAGGCCTTTTCCTGTGTCGCCATGCTTGTAACCTCTGCCGACGGTCAGGCCATGGTGTATGCCACTTTCTTGCCCTTGAAGAACTCCTCGTCGAAATACTGCGAGACATCCACTGTCTCCGTCTTGCCCTTCAGGCCCTGGAGCTCCCCTTCCAGGTCCCCCCCTTTGAGGGTGACAAGACCGTTGGGAAGGGCGTTGCGCTGCGTCGTGGAGATGTTCTTGCGGCTCAGCTTCAGGAGGTCCCCCTGAGGCATCACCGCGCGGCTGACCACGAAGTCGTACTTGTCGTGGCACTCCCCTATGTCGCCGTGCTGGAACGTGACGTTGCGGATACCGGCCGCTTCGGCGATCTCGCGTGCCACGCGGATCTTCTTCCCTATCCTGTCTATGAGATGAAACTCCACTTCCGGGAATAGGATGGCCAGGGGCAGTCCGGGAAGCCCCCCTCCGGTGCCGAAGTCGAGCACCCGGCTTCCGGGCGCGAACTGTATGAACTTGGCTATGGCCAGGGAATGCAGCAGGTGGTTGACCTCCAGGTTGTCGATATCCTTGCGCGAGATGACGTTGATCTTCTCGTTCCACTCCGGGTACTCCTTCGTCAGCACGCCAAACTGCCGTCGCTGTTCCTCGGTCAGGCCCGGGAAATACTTCTCTATTATGGATGCCATATTCTCTTTTAGTCTTTTGGATCGGATGTGTCCCGGAGCCGCTCCCCCTCCCGGCTTCAGGACAAGGGGCGCCCTCCTCCGGCGGTGCGGAGAAAGACGCCCCTATGCTATAACGGTTGGCCCGGGCCGGAAGTTGCAAAAGCCCGGTGTGGGGAATGTGTCACTTCACGGCGTGGCAGGCGGCGAGTATCACCTCGCTCACTGTCGGGTGGCCGAAGATCACGTCCTCGATGTCGTGGAGGGTCATGCCGGCGTTCATGAGGTCGGCGCACTGCTGGGCCAGGTCTGCGGCCTCGATGCCCATGATATGGGCGCCGATGAGGCGGTCCGTCTCCTTGTCGAAGAGCAGCTTCACCAGGCCCTCGGGCTCGCCCATGGCGAGCGACTTGCCGTTGGCGCGGAAGAAGCTCTGCCCCTTGCGCACTGCGATTCCCTCGGCCTTGCACTGCTCCTCGGTCTTGCCCACCATGCCGCACTCGGGCATCGTGAAGACTGCCGATGGCACTATGCCGAAGTTGATCTTGTCCTCGCGTCCCTGGATGGTGTTGAGGGCGCGCACGCCTTGGTAGGAGGCCACATGGGCCAGCATCATGCGGGCGTTGACGTCGCCGATGGCGTAGATGTGATCCACGTTGGTGCGCATGCCGTCGTCGACGGGTATCCCCTTGGGGGAATGCTCCACTCCGGCATTCTCAAGACCGAGGCCCTGAACGCGGGGTGCGCGGCCCACGGCCATCAGCAGGTCGGACGACACCACCTTCTCCTCCTTGCCCTTGCACTCGTAGGTCACCTCCACGGCGCCGTCCTCGGTGCGGGCGATGCTCTTGGCTGCCGCGCCGGTGATGATGTCGATGCCGCGCTTGGAGAGCGACTGCTTGAGGCGCTTGGCGATGTCGGAGTCGAAGGGAGGCAGGATCTGCTTCATGAACTCTATGACGGTCAC
>CAZHCM010000138.1:0-5250 GCA_964531005.1 uncultured Sangeribacter sp.
GCGTGCCGAGGAAGATGATGCGGTCCATCATCAGGCGCGAGAAGACGTCCATCTGGGTGACGTTGAGCTGGCGCTCCTCCAGGATATAGGGGTTCATGTAGTCGGCCGTCGGCATTACGATGCCGCTCTGCGGGGCCTGGGGCATTACGAGGCCGTTCTGCTGGGCCTGCGCGGAGGTGTATTTGGCGTAGCCGTCCAGGGTGTTGGAGTTGATGCCAAGGTGATTGACGGCGTAGTTTCTGAAGTCTTTGCTGATATCCATAATTTTAATTTTTTATCGGGGAGGATCAGGCTAAATCAGGCTTAGTCCTGATTAATCAGGATTAATCTTGATTCATCAGGATAAATCAGGATTAATCTTGATTGGTCCTGATTAATCTTGATCGAGCCTCGCCTCTCATTGTGCAAATGCCGTGCCAAAACGTTTGCCCGCCCTCCGGGGTCGGACAGGCGGGCAAGGCGTTTGTCGGGGCGCGGCTGCGCCTATGATCACTCGGCGCTCTCGGCTGCGGGGGCGAAGAGGGCGTTGAACTCCTCTACGGTCACGTCCTTCTCGTCGGCGCTCACGGCCTGGCGGATGGCGTCATAGAGCTTGATGTCCAGGGCCTGGTTGACGAGCTGGTTGTGGTAGCGCTTGTCCTTGAGGATTTCGCCGGCATACTTCTCCAGCACCTCGGTCGGCACGCTGGCCATGCCGTACTGTGCAAACTGCTGCTGGGCCAGTGCCATGGCCAGGTTGCGCAGGTCCTCCTCGGTCAGCTTCACCTCCAGCTGGCGGGCGATGGCGTCGCGGATCAGCTCCCAGCGGAACTGCGGCAGCATGGCCTCGTACTGCTCGTCGACGTTCTCGTCGTTGAGGGACTCGTTCTGCTGCTTGAGATACTGCTTGAGCACTGCGTCGGGGAGCGTCAGCTCGCCCACGGCCTTCTCGATGGCCTCCTTGGCGTCGATGGTGAAGCGGTAGTTGCTGTCGCGGCGCAGGCCTTCGGCGATGATGTCGCGCAGGGCCTTGTCATACTCCTCCTCGTTGTGCACCTTGTCGGGGCCGAAGACGCTGTTGTAGAACTCCTCGCCCTGCTCTGCGGGCTTGAGCACGATGATGTCCTTGATGTCGAAGCGGAAGTCGCCGTGGTGCTCGGCCGTCTGGTCCTTGTCGATGTGGAGCATGGAGGCCAGCTCGGTCTCGTTGCCGTCGCAGGTGGCTGCGGGGTTGAAGGTCAGACTCTCGCCCACCTTCTTGCCCATGAAGAGGGCCTTCTGGTCGTCGCTCTTGAAGTACTCGGGGGCCACGATGCCGTCTTCGACCACGATCCCCTCTGCCTTGGGCTCGCCGTTGGCGTCAAGCTCGGTGATGACGCCCTTCACCAGGGCGGTGCCGTCCACCTCCTCGCCGCTCTCCTGCTTGCCGAAGCGGCGGCGCAGGGCCTCGTCCTGCTTCTTGACGAGCTCGTCGCTCACCTGGATGTTGTAGTAGGGGATGTGCAGGTCCTTGTTGACATGCGTGTCGAACTCGGGGGCCAGACCCACCTTGAAAGTGAAGGTGAAGTCCTTGTTGTCGATGTCGAAGTCCTCGCTGGCCACTGCCACGGGGTTGCCCAGCACGGGCACGTTGTTCTCCTTCAGGTAGTCGTAGAGGGCGTCGCTCACCATCTTGTTGATGGCCTCGTACTTCACTCCCTTGCCATACTTCTTGGCGATGAGCCCTGCAGGGGTCTTGCCGGCGCGGAAACCGGGCTCGGCATGCTTCTTGCCGATCTCCTTGAGCTGTTTCTTTACCTCGGGTGCGTAATCATTCTCTTCCAGCGTGATTACCACCTGGGCGTTCACGTCGTCAAGCTTTTCGTAGTTTACGTTCATTTCTATTGCGTGTGTACTTGTTTTTGTTCTCTCGTTTTTGCGGCCCGGCTCGTTGTCGGGCCCTTTCAAACTGCAAATTTAGTGATTTTATCTCGTTTCACCAAACCTCCGGGCCATATCTGGACCAAATCCGCCCTTCTCCCCCTCCCCGGAGTCCCTTTGGGCCCATTTTTCGGCTCCGGCAGCCCCTTTCTACTGGCGATAGAAGGTGGTGAAGACCTTGACGGTGTCCAGGTGGTCGCTCACGGCTCCCGTCTCGCGGGCGGAGTGCATGGCCCAGATGGCGCATCCCATGTCGACGCCGCGCAGGGGGAGCTGCGAGGTCAGGATGTTGCCCAGGGTGCTGCCGCCGGCCACGTCGCTGTGGTTGACAAACGTCTGGCATCCCACCCCGGCCTCGGCGCACAGGGCACGGAAGACGGCGGCGCTCTGCGCGTCGGTCATGTACTTGCAGTTGGCGTTGATCTTGATGACCGGCCCTCCTCCCATGACGGGGTGGTTGGTCGGGTCGTACTTGTCGTTGTAGTTGGGATGCCAGGCGTGGGCGTTGTCGGCCGACACCATGAAGCTGCGCGCCACGGCGCGGTGCAGCCCCTCGGGGCTCCCGGCCACGCGCTCCAGCAGGGTGCGGAGCCATGCGCTCCCGGCCCCCTGCTTGGTGCCGCTGCCGGTCTCCTCGTTGTCGAAGACGGCCATCACGCGCGTGCGCCTCGAAGGTGTGTCGGCGGCTCCCTTGAGGGCTTCGAGGCTGGCATAGGCCATCGACAGGTCGTCGATGCGCGCCGACTGGTAGTAGGGGTGCGTGCCGTCGGGGTTCCAGCCGTCAAGCCCTGCCGGCTCGGCGGGATAGAGGCACAGCTCCCAGTCGGTGATGTCGAGGGGCGCCACCCCGAGATGCGCGGCGAGCATCGAGCGCACCACTCCCCCCTGCTTCTTCATCTCCTCGATCTGCTGGGGCGTGTAGTAGCCGATCACCGGCTTCATGTCTTTCTGCACGCTCAGGGGGTTGCCGTCGTTGACGCCACGGTTGAAGTGGATGGCCAGGTGCGGGATGGTCGCCACGGGGCGTTTCAGGTCCACCAGCACCTCGCGGGGCGACATCGGGTCATCCCCCTGCCCGGGACGCAGCATCACGCGCCCGGCCACTGACAGCGGCCTGTCAAACCAGGTGTAGAGTATCCCACCGCCATACTTCTCGACGTTGAGCGTCACGACCCCGCCGTCGCCATATATCTCGGCGTTGGGCTTGATCTTGAAGCAGGGGCTGTCGCTGTGCGAGGCGATGATGTGAAACCCGGCCTCGGCCGCGGGCTCGGTGCCGCAGATCCAGGCCACGACCGCCGTGCCGTTGATGGTGGTGTAGTAGCGCCCTCCGGGGACGAGGGCCCATTTATCGGCCGGGTCGAGGGCCTCGAACCCTGCCTGGCGAAGTTCGCCGGTGATTGTTGCCACCGCCTGGAAAGGCGACGGCGAGGCATCGAGCTGCCTCAGAAGAGTGTCTATCATGGTGGTATTCATGGGGTCGCGAAATCACTTTGACATTATGACATCATGTCATTATGACATCATGACATCGCGATCATTTATGGTTGATTCAATTTTGATATCGCAGCGCGTTAAGGGGCCGCATGACGTTGCAGAGCGTCTGCGCCCAGTAGCTCTCAAACTGCTCCCGGCACATCCGGTAGGCTCCGCCGAGCCCCTCCCCTTCGGTGTCCTTGACCACAGAGACGAAATTGTAGAGGGCCTGGTAGATGTCGGCCAGCCCCTCCGAAATGGAGGCGCCGATCGGAGTGTCGCTGTATTTCATGTCCTCCTCGAAGGTCTCCAGGTAGGTGTCGTGTTCCCCCATCACCGCCGCCAGGGTGCGGCGCACCTCCTCGTAGTGGTCCTCGTCGAGGTAGTCGGCATACACCTCGTCCTCCTCTTCCTGGAGGCTCACCTCGTCGTCGGCGCTCGTGGGCACCTCCCCGAACTCCCAGTAGAGCCGGGGCAGCACCCCCAACAGCGCCCCTACGAACTCCTCCCTTTCCATCTCCACGCTCTGCTCTATCAGGGCGCAGTATTGCGTGGCGAGCGCGGTGACGGCGAGTTGCCTCCCGCGCAGTTCTTCCTTGTTCATGCTTTATCCTTGTTTCTTTCTGACTGAAAAGCCGAATCTACCTATGACGTCGCCCAATTCCTGGTACATGCCGTGGCTGAATGCCATCAGACCGGCCTTCTCCAGCGAGAAGGCCCCGGTCTGCGGGTCGAGGTAGCGGCGGTCGGCGCGCACCCCCACGATGTCGGCCAGGAACATCGTGTGGCTCCCGAGGGCCATCGCGGTCCTGACCCTGCACTCCAGGCTCAGGGGCGACTCGGCGATGGTCGGGCTGCACACCTTCTCGCCGGGCAGGGGCGTCAGCCCCGTCTCGCGCCACTTGTCGTAGTCGCGCCCGGAGCGCACGCCGGCCCAGTCGGTGGCCCGGGCCATATCCGTGGTGGTGAGGTTGATGGTAAACTGCATGTCGCGCTCTATCAAGGGATAGGAGGCCCTCTCGGGGCGCACCGAGATGTAGCACATCGGGGGGTTGGTGCATGTGATGCCTGTCCAGGCGATGGTCAGCATGTTCCACTCCTCCCTCGTGGCCCCGCAGGTCACGAGCACGGCGGGCAGTGGGTAGATCATCGTGCCTCCGGGCCAGGACACCTTGCCCTCGACCCCTTCGATTCTTTCGGCCTCACCTTTGGTTCTTTCGGGCTCGCTCGTGCGCGGGGAGCCGGCGTTTTCCTTCATTGCCATTCGTCAGTATGCGCCCCGCTCCGGATGCCCTTGCCATTGGCAGGGCGCCGCAGCGGGGCGTGATTGTGTCTATGATATCTTGTCTAAGCCCGGTCCATGCCCGGGCGCTGCGGTCTTATACGCCAAGGTCCTTGAGGATGGCGTCGATATGCTCCTCGGCCTTCTTTACGGTGGCCTCGTAGTTGGACTTGTCGCCCATCTCCTCGCGCACCTCGACATAGAACTTGATCTTGGGCTCCGTGCCCGAAGGACGGATCGACACCTTGTCGCCACCCTCGGTGAAGAACTGCAGGACGTTGCTGGTCGTCGGGAAGTCGAGCTTAGTCACGCTGCCGTCCTTGAGGTCGCGGGAGTTGAGGTCGGCATAGTCCTTGACTGCGGTCACGGGGCTGCCGCCCAGGGTCTTGGGGGGATTCTCGCGGAAGTTCTTCATCATGGCCACAATCTCCTCGGCGCCGGTCTTGCCGGGACGCACCACGCTAACTCCGCGCTCGCGCGAGAAGCCGTATTCGTCATAGATGTCGATCAGCAGCTCGTAGAGGTTCATGCCCTTCTCGGCAGCCCAGGCTGCGATCTCACACATCAGCGAGATGGCGGATACGGAGTCCTTG
>CAZHCM010000139.1:0-5205 GCA_964531005.1 uncultured Sangeribacter sp.
TGCCGTGGCTGAGGTGTCCGCCGTGGCTGAGGTCCATGCCCATGAACTTGTCGCCAGGCTGGAGGCAGGCCATGAAGACGGCCATGTTGGCCTGGGCGCCGCTGTGGGGCTGCACGTTGGCCCACTCGGCGTCGAAGAGCTTCTTGGCACGCTCTATTGCGAGGTTCTCGGATTCGTCGACCACTTCGCAGCCGCCGTAGTAGCGCTTGGCGGGATAGCCCTCGGCATACTTGTTGGTGAGGCAGGAGCCCATGGCGCGCATCACCTCGTCGCTGACGAAGTTCTCACTGGCGATGAGCTCTATGCCGCGACGCTGGCGGAGGTGTTCGCGGTCGATGATCTCGAAGATTTCGTTGTCTCTCTTCATTGTTTTTCTGGTGTTTCGGTTAGTTTTAGTTAACTTTGGCGCAAAGTTAACAAAATGGTTTGAGTCGCCCAATTTTTTAGGATAAAATTTCTTCCCCTTTGACGAAATAAGCGGGGATGCGTGGCAAATCGCCACGCATCCCCGCTTATTTCGTCGGTTGGTGCCCCGGAGGGAGCAGATGGGGCCTCTACAAGGCGTCTTATTTGATGCCGTCGACAAACTTGCGGTAGGCCGCGTTGTCGGGATCGTACTGCAGGTATTTGTTGAAGTACTCCTTGGCCTTGGCGTTGCCCTTCTGGTCGAGGTAGTAGTTGCCGAGGTAGTTGTAGAGTTCCTTGGCGTCGCGGGCATAGCGCGAGGGATCCTGACTGGCTTCGAGGAGCACTACTGCCTCCTCATAGGCAGGCTGGGCAGCCTTTGCCACCTGGTCCTTGGGGCAGGTCTGCTTGGCCACGTCGCCTGCAAACTTCTTGGGCTTGTAGTTGTCGGGCAGGATCTCGGCGGCCTTGCCGGCGTATTCGAGGGTCATGTCATAGTATTTCTGAGCCTTCTCGGGGTCGTCCTGGCCGTTCTGGACTCCGGCATAGTAGGCATAGGTGGCCTGCTGGATGAAGTCGTTGTATCCGGGCTTCTCCGACTTTTGTATATATCCCTGGAAGGCATCGGCGGCCGCAGCCATGTTGTCGGCGTCCACGTATGCGAGGGCGAGGGACTTGTTGAAGTTGGGGTTGTCGGGGAAGTCGTTCATACCCTCGACGAGCACCTGCACAGCCTCGTCGGAGCGGTTGGCGCGCCCATACTCGTCGGCGATGAGGGTGTAGTCAATGGGCGCAAACTTGTTGGCAGTGGGATTGGCGCGATGGGCGGCCAGAAGAGCGTCGGCCATGGGCAGGAGCTGGTCCTGCATCTCGGGGAGCTGGGCGGCGTTCATGAACTGGTAGCGCTGGGCCGAGAAGTTTGCGGGGTCGGCTGCCAGCAGCTTGCTGGCATAGTTGTAGCCACCCTTGTAGTCGTTGCCGTAGAAGAGGAGGAATGCGTAGCGGTCCTCATCCTTCTTGAAGTGGTTGGGGTTCTTCACATAGTTGCCATACTGCTTTGCTGCGTTGGCGAAGTCCTGGTTGTTATAGTAGGCTTCGGCCAGCTCCTTCTGCGCCAGGGCGGAGTCGGGGTGCAGGTCAAGCAGCTTGGAGAGCATGTTGATGGCAAACTTGGGGTTGACCTGCGTGAAGAGATTGGCGTACTTCACATAGGCCTCCGTGGCGTCGGAGTTGTAGTTGGCAGCCATCTCGTACTTGCCGGCTGCGCCTCCCCAATCCTTCTTGTCGGCGAGGCGGTCCCCCTCGAAGATGTAGATTTCGGGGGCCTGCATGTTGGTCTTGCGGGCCTTTTCGAGGCGCTTCTCGATCTCCTGGTCGTAGGCCACGGGATCGACGTCATAGTAGGCGCGTGCGATGGCGATGGACATCGCTGCGTCCTTCTTGGTCTTTCCCTCGCCCTCCTTGAAGAGCTTTTCTGCGTCCTTGACCAGACCTGCCTTCAGGGCCAGCATTCCCTTGCCGACGTAGTTGTAGCCGTATTCCGGATTGGCGGCGATGCCAGCGTCGAAATACTTGGCGGCTGCCGGGATGTCACCCTCGTCGAAGGCGATGAGGCCGAGATAGTAGTTGCCGACGGCCTTGTCGGTGCCGGCATTGTTGAGGTTACGGTTCAGGAGCTCCTTGGCGTTGGCCTGCTGGTCGGCCTTGTAGTATTCCACGCCTTCCTTGTGGGTCTGGGCGGCGGCCGTCAGGGCAAGGCCGGCAAACGCAGCCAGGATGAATCTGTTGATGTTCATGTATCGTGATGGTTTTAAGATTACTTATTTTTCTTATAAGATAACAAGATATTTGGGCAAAAACTTGTACTTGACTGCAAATTTAAGAAAAATTATTGATAATCTGCGTGCCAAGCCCCTTAAAACATGTCAAAAACCTTCCGACATGTTTCAAGGGGCTTGCCTTCATATCTTATTCAGGCTTCGGACTTCCGGAGGGCGTCCATGCCTGGAGGGAGGATCACTGGAGATTGACCACCCGCGAGGACATGTGATAGGGGAGGATGCCTGTCTTGGAGATGATCTTCTGGCCCACGAAGCTGGTGACGAATACGTAGAAGCTATTGAGGACTGTAGACTTCTTCGCCGTGGAGATGAAGTAGACCTTGCGGTAAAGGGGATACTCTCCGGAGAAGATGTAGGCCTGATAGGGCTTGTATGCCGTGGCGTCGTAGTCGTTGTCGGCGGTGGGGTTGGAGACCTTGAGGATGTTGACCTCCGTGGTGAGGTTTGTGGCCACGGTGTCGTTTTCCACCTTATATGCTTCCATTCGCTTGTCCATCGGTATCTTCTTGGCCACGCTGAGGTCGTCGCCGAGCCAGTTGACGCTGATTATGCCGATGGCGTTCTTGTCCTGCTTGACCACGTCGAAGACCTGGGCGTTGCTCTTCTGGGCGAAGGCGTTGGGATTGTCGGAGATGTTCTTGCCGGGGGCGAGAAACTTCTCGCGCATGTAGCTGACCGTGGAGGAGCCGGCGTTGTCGAAGACGAGCTTGATGGTGGTCGTGTCGTTGGAGGCGAGCTGGCTCCACTTCGATATGGACCCGTCGAGGATTCCCTTGATGTCCTCCATGGAGAGGGCGCTCACGGGGTTGTCCTTGTTGGTGATGAGGGCCACGGCATCGACGGCGATGCACTGCTGGCGGACGATGCGCTTGAACTTGCTCTTCATGAAGGCGATCTCGTCCTTGGAGAGCTCCTTGGTGGTGATGACGGCCTGGGTGGCGTTGGCCAGCAGGGAGTCCAGGGCGTCGGTCTCGCTGACGTAGAAGGGTATGATGGAGGAGTTGGGATACTGGTATTCGAAGACCTCGATTTCCTCGTCGAGGACGTTACGGAAGCCATCGTCGCAGTATATGGTGGCGCTCCCCTCGGTGTACTCTCCGCGCTTGACGGGGGTGCATGCCACTGCTCCCGCCAGCAGGGCTGCCAGGAGCGCGAGGAATGTCAGATGGTGCTTTTTCATAGTGGTGGGTTCTTGCGCTCAGTTGGAGCCGATGTAGAGACGATAGCCGCGCCAGACGCCGTAGGCGCAGAGTATGCCGCCGACAGTGGCGCTGATGGCCACATTGTCGATATTGAATACGTCGAAGATGAAGAGGAGGCCGACGGCCACGTAAACGCAGACCATGAAGATGCCGAATATCAGGCGGGCGCCTCGGGGCATGTTGTTGTTATCCATAGCGGGTGATTTTTTTTGGTTTTAATTTCTTAACAATTGTAAGGCGAAGTTAGTTTGTGACGTCCAAATAAAAAAGGGAGGCCCCGTCGGGGGCCTCCCTTTTGAGAGGTATTCAGTGTGATTACTGGTTCTGGAGCTTGAACGTCACGGGGAGGTTGAAGTACGAGCGTACGGCCACACCATTGTTCTTGCCGGGCTGCCACTTGGGCATCTTCTTCACGACGCGGAGAGCCTCCTTGTCGAGGTCCTTGTCGACGCCCTTGAGGATGGTGGCCTGGCCGATAGAGCCGTCCTTCTCCACCACGAACTTCACGATGACACGTCCCTGCACGTCGTTGGCCTGGGCGGTCTCGGGGTAGCGGATGTTGTTGGAGAGCCACTTCATGAGGGCTGCGGTGCCTCCGGGGAACTCTGCGGCCTGCTCCACAGCCTGGAAGATCTCCTCCTCCTTGGGCTTGACGGGCTCGGGCTCCTGGACGACTACCTGCTCCTTGACGGCGACGAACTTGTCAGCGTCATCGGCGCCCTCCTGGTTGACAACGCCACGGGCGGTGTTGTCCTCCTTCTGGGTGTCCATGTCGACGATCTCGTTCTTGACCTTGTCGGCGTCCACGATGGCGATCTGGGTGACCTGAACGGTGGCCAGCACCTCCTCGGGGACTACGACCTCGGGCTGTTCGAACTTCTGTTCTTCGACTTCGGGCTCGGGTTCGGGTTCGTTCTCTGCGGCCTCGATCATGGCCTGGGACATCTTTTCGGCCTGCTCCTTGGCTTCGATGGCTGCGATTTCGGCGCGGTAGTCCGAATACTTCGACCAAGCGATGACGAGAAGCACGACCACTACGAGGCCCAGGAGGGTGTAGAGGACAGCGAGGTTGTGACGTTTATCAGAGTCCTGGCGGAGCTTGTAGGCACCGAACTCGCGGTTCTTGTCGGCGAAGACGATGTCGCGCCAGGCTTTTGAGGTAAGATCTACATTTTTTTCTGCCATTTGATTAGGAGTTGAATGGGGTTAATAAATCTTACATCATTCACCGTGGTGGCGGTTCTGATAGTCGATAAGCATTACCGAGTCGACGCGGGTCATGTTATCAATCTGATACTTGGAGATGGAGTTGATCTGCATCTCGTCGAGCATCTCCACGAGGGCGCCGTAGGAGGCTTCCGGAGTGGACTTGATAATGATGACGGGCTTCTTGAGGTTTTCGTTGCGGCGGACCTCCTTGGCGAGTTCGTCATACTTCGCCTGGTCGATCTTGCCGTCGCGGAACTGCTGTTTGAGTTTCTCGATTTCGACGAGCACCTCTTTGTTGCGGTCCTGGATGATCTTGCGGATGCCGCGCGAGGAGCGGGCGGCGCCGTTGACTTCATCGGTCAGGAACTCGGAGCGCTGGATGTTGTTGTTTTCGGAGAGGATCGTTCCTCCTGCGCCAAACATGCCGGCGTCTCCACCCGGTTTGCCAAGATAGTAGTAGACCTCATTGACAACCTTGCCGTTGACGGTGTCCACTTGGAAGGACCCTGTCTTGCGCTTGGCGTCGAGGATGATGGTCACAGCGTCGT
>CAZHCM010000140.1:0-5139 GCA_964531005.1 uncultured Sangeribacter sp.
CATCTCGCTCGATATGGATTACGCGGCCATCTGCGGCATAACCGAGCAGGAGCTTCTCGACAATTTCGAGGAGGGTATCGCGAGCATCGGGGAGGTCCGGGGCATGACTCGTGAGGATGTGATCGCCCAGCTCAAACGACGCTATGACGGCTACCACTTTGCGGAGGTCTCACCGGACATCTACAACCCGTTCTCGCTGCTCAATGCGTTTGCCAAGAAAACCTATGGCAATTACTGGATAGAGTCGGCCACGCCCTCGCTGCTCGTCGAGCAACTGAAACGCACACACACCGACATTCAGGAACTGATGGATGTGGAGGTAGGCAAAAACAAGCTTTCCGGGCTGGATCTGGACAGTGTCAGTCCGGTGGCGCTCTTCTACCAGACCGGTTACCTGACCATCAAAGGGTATGACGAGCGTGGAGGCATCTTTTGTCTCGGGCTCCCCAACGAGGAGGTCAAGGAGGGATTTCTGGAATACATACTCCCCTACTACGCCAATATCCGAAACGGGGACTCGCAGCTGTTTGCCTACAAGCTGCTTCGCGAGATGAGAGACGGCAAGGTCGACGACTTCATGAAGCGGCTGGAGTCGATGTTTGCCGGCATGCCATACGACCTGCAGACCACCAAGGAGCACGACGTGCGCAACGCCTTCTTCATCCTTTTCACGCTGGTAGGTCTGGATGTGGATTCAGAGGTGCGCACCTCCGACGGCCGCATCGACATCCTCGTTCGCACGGACAAGTACGTCTACATCATGGAGCTGAAATACGACAAGACCCCTGAGGAGGCCCTCGACCAGATCAAGCGCAAGGAGTACACACTGCCCTGGGCCGTAGACCACCGCACCGTCATAGCCATAGGCATCAACTACTCCTCCGACAAACGCCGCATCAACGGCTGGCTCTCCGAGCGCCTCTAAGACCGAACCTTTAACATGTCCCCAGGGTTTCGCATCGATGCAGCTACGCAGGAGGGAGGGTGGCACTTGAGGAACTTTCTTTCGAAAGGACATCCACCGCCAGATGAAGTTATGTGGATGTGATCGGGTCTACTTCTTCCCTGATCAAGGCTATGGTGAGTTTATCTATAACCGGATCAATTTGCCTTCCAAAGAATGGCTGGCGTATCTCATGTCAGGGCGCAACCTCAAAGAAGCGGCTAAAAATGAAGAAGCCGTAGAACCACTAAGGATTATCAATATTGTTGATTATGTAGAAGGCCGGACAGTCTTAGATGCAAAAGATTATGTACACTGCTTCATCGACGACTTCTCAGATTTCTAATATTCGGATGTGAGCGTCATAGGGGGGCAATACCCTGCTTCGCCCTCGGCTCAGTCTGGGTCAGCGGCCAGATCTTCATGGTTCACAGCGGAGGAGTCAAGGCTGACCAAGACTCTTGCGTATTCGGGGATTATTTGCTAAATTTGTCGCCATAAAGACCTGGAAAATGAATAAGCCCGTGAAATACCCCGTCGGACAGCAATCCTTCGAGCAGCTGCGCGAAGGGGGCTTCCTTTATGTCGACAAGACCAGATACCTCGAGCTGATAGCCAACGGAAGTCAGTATTACTTCCTCGGGCGCCCTCGCCGCTTCGGGAAAAGCCTCTTCCTCTCCACCCTCAAGTGCTTCTTCGAGGGGCGTAGGGAGCTCTTCAAGGGCCTGTACATCGACTCCACCGACTGGGACTGGGCGCCGCATCCAGTGCTGTATCTGGACCTCAACATCGTCAAGTATCGGGAAGAGGGTGAATTCGAGGAACTGATAGAGGCTCGCTTGCGCAATTGGGAGAAGACCTATGGCAGAGAGCCCGAGGTAGTCAACCACTCGGTGCGGTTCTCCGAAGTGATCAAAGCCGCATACGAGGCAACCGGCAAGAGTGTCGTGATCCTTGTCGACGAGTACGACAAGCCTTTGGTCAACAACTTGCACGACCGTGCTCAGTTTGAAAGGTACCGCGACAAGCTGGCGGCCCTCTACTCCAACTTCAAGAGTTCGGCACAATACATCCGTCTCGTCTTCCTGACGGGAGTCAGCCGTTTCGGCAAACTCAGCGTGTTCTCGGGGCTCAACAATATCTCCGACATCTCGCTCGATATGGATTACGCGGCCATCTGCGGCATAACCGAGCAGGAGCTTATCGACAATTTCGGGGAGGGGATCGCGACCCTTGGCGAGGTCCGGGGCAAGACCCGCGAGGAGGTGGGGGCCGAGCTCAAACGACGCTATGACGGCTATCACTTTGCTGAGGTCTCCCCCGACATCTACAACCCCTTCTCTCTGCTCAATACGTTTGAAAAGAAGACTTTCCGCAACTATTGGATACAGTCAGCGACACCCTCCCTGCTTGTCGAGCAATTGAAGCGCACCCGCACCGACATCCAGGAGTTGGTGGACGTTGAGGTCGGTGAAAATGACCTTTCCGGCCTGGATCTCAACAGTGTCAGCCCGGTGGCGCTCTTCTACCAGACCGGCTACCTGACCATCAAGGACTATGACGACCATGGACAGATCTATCGCCTCGGGATTCCCAATGAGGAGGTCAAGGAAGGGTTTCTGGAGTACGTCCTCCCCTTCTATACAGACATCCGGGAGGGAGGCACACATGTGTTTGCATACAGTCTGCTTCGCGAGATGAGAGACGGCAAGGTCGACGACTTCATGAAGCGTCTGGAGTCGATGTTTGCCGGCATGCCATACGACCTGCAGACCACCAAGGAGCACGACGTGCGCAACGCCTTCTTCATCCTTTTCACGCTGGTAGGTCTGGATGTGGATTCAGAGGTGCGCACCTCCGACGGCCGCATCGACATCCTCGTTCGCACGGACAAGTACGTCTACATCATGGAGCTGAAATACGACAAGACCCCTGAGGAGGCCCTCGACCAGATCAAGCGCAAGGAGTACACACTGCCCTGGGCCGTAGACCACCGCACCGTCATAGCCATAGGCATCAACTACTCCTCCGACAAACGCCGCATCGACGGCTGGCTCTCCGAACGCCTCTGAGACCGAACCTTTAACCTGTCCCCAGGGTTTCGCATCGATGTAGCTATGCAGGAGGAAAGCAACAGCTTGAGGAACTTTCTTTCGAAGGGCTGTCGAAAGCATTGAAAAGAGTAAAGATTTTACCATGTAGTTAATCCTAATAATCAAACGACATATACAAATTACAATTATGGGCTGGGATATCGTAGCCATAGGCACAAATCAGTATGTGACAAGGCATATTATTTCCCCGATCAATGGTATGTGAGAGACAGAGCTCTACTTCGCCGTGCTCATCTCAGTCTGGGTCAGCAGGGTTCATCGGGCAGGAGGTAGTGGGTGCTTCGGCCGGCTTCGGGGCTTTGGCGGAGGAGGCCTTTGGAGAGGAGGCCTTGGATGTCGCGCAGAGCGGTGTCCTGGGAACAACGGCAAATCTTGGCCCACTTCGAGGAGGTAAGTTTGCCGTCGAAACCGTCCCAGAGCCGGTTGAGGACCTTGCGCTGACGTTCGTTGACCTCCACGTCACGGTGCCGGTCCCAGTAAGCGCCCTTCTGCAGGGTGCGGTCAAGGGTGGCCAAGGCGCGGCGGATGGCCGCCTCAAGGCATTCGAAAAACCATAGCATCCATGCAGTGATTTCGAGATCCCCCTTTTGCGTCCGCTCGAGGATGTCGTAATAGTCCCTCTTGCGACGGTTGATTTCGGCCGACATGCTGTAATACCTCGCTCCATTCTCCTCCAGACGAGCCAGCATCATGTCGGCCAACGTGCGGCTAAGACGCCCGTTGCCGTCATCGAAAGGATGGATGGTCACAAACCACAGGTGCGTCAAAGCGGCCAGTATGAATGGCGATTCGTCGGCTCCGTTGCACCACTCCATCAGCCTCTCCATCTCTGACGGGACAAGCTTCGACGGGGGCGCCTCGTAATGCACACGCTCATGGCCGATGGCGCCGGAGACGACCTGCATCGGTTCGTCCCCATTGCGCCAGCTGGCCACGCTGATGCGGTGCATACCGCTCCTGCCAGTGGGGAAGAGAGCCGCGTGCCAGTCAAACAACCTCTCGGCACTAAGTGGAGTCCGGCAATTTCGCACCGCGTCCATCATCACGTCTACCAGACCTTCCACGTAGTGATCTTCGGCAAGAAACCCATCTTCCTCGATACCAAGGCGTCGGGCAAGACTACTGCGCACGGATTGAGGATTGAGAGTGACGCCCTCCATTTCCGATGAACCGACAAGGTCTTGCGTCATGGAGACGAGAGCCGAGCGCGTCTTATTCTCAAATCCGAGCGCTGACATACGTCCTTGCAGGAGGCCATGCAAGTGGCTTAGCCTCCCAAGAGGCACAAGCAATGTCTCGGCATCCCAGCGGAAGCGGGGCCAATCGGGGCGCTGCCATATATAGCTGCTGTGTGTCGGAGAGCGTTTCATGGCGCAAAGATAGTGATTTGCGATGAAAAAAGCAAATAATCTCCGCAAAAATGCGGTGATTATGATTGCTTTTCACCGCAGGCCAGGATGTCCGGAGGTGGAAGCGCATATGATAGGCCAGGATAGGACATGAACCGGCGCGGTGGGGGAGGCGTTATAAAGGCATCGAATAATAAAAATGTATGCAGTATGAATAATGATGCTTTGTTTGACCTTTCGGGGAAGGTTGCGATTGTCACCGGTGGTGGCGACGGCATAGGTAAGGGTGCGTGCGAGATCCTGGCGGCCGCAGGGGCGTCGGTCGTGGTCAGCGACATCGACATCGCCAAGGCCCAAAAGGTGGCCGACGACATAATCGCCGCCGGAGGGAAGGCCACGGCTGTGGCTTGCAACGTGCTCGACACCGACGACCTGACTCGCCTCGTCGACACTGCTGTCAGCACCTACGGCACCGTCAACATCCTGGTCAATAACGCCGGGCTCGGCGGGGGCGGGCGCGAGAACCCCTTCAAGATCGACCGCGCCTACGTGGAGCGTATCTATGCCATCAATGTGTTTGCCCCTTGGCAGCTATGCAAGCTCGTGGCCCCGCATATGCAGCAGTCGGGCTACGGGAGCATCGTCAACATCACATCGATGAGCAGCATCAACAACAGCCCCTCCATGGCCATCTACGGATCTTCGAAAGCCGCCCTCAACCACATGGCCTCCA
>CAZHCM010000141.1:0-5121 GCA_964531005.1 uncultured Sangeribacter sp.
CGATCTTCTGGATCTCGTGGGAGGTGCGGAAGCCGTCGAAGAAGTTGATGAAGGGCACGCGGCTCTTGATGGTCGAGAGATGGGCCACACCGGCCAGGTCCATCACCTCCTGCACGGAGCCTTCGGCCAGCATGGCGAAGCCTGTCTGGCGTGCGGCCATCACGTCCTGGTGGTCGCCGAAGATGGAGAGGGCGTGCGAGGCCAGGGTGCGGGCCGAAACGTGGAACACCGTCGGCAGAAGCTCGCCGGCGATCTTGTACATGTTGGGGATCATCAGCAGGAGACCCTGCGATGCGGTGTAGGTGGTGGTCAGCGCGCCGGCCTGGAGGGAGCCGTGGACGGCACCGGCGGCGCCACCCTCGCTCTGCATCTCCTGTACGAGCACTGTCTCTCCGAAAATGTTCTTGCGGCCAGCCGCACTCCAGTCGTCCACATATTCCGCCATTGTCGACGAAGGCGTGATCGGGTAGATCGCAGCCACTTCGGTGAACATGTAGCTCACATGGGCCGCCGCCTGGTTACCGTCGCAGGTCAGGAATTCCTTTGCTTTTGTCATAGTCTTTGTTGTGGGTATTGTGTATGCTAAGATTCTTCTCTATATATGCACCGTCCCGCCCCTCGGCCTCTCCGGGGAGCCGCTTCGGGACAGGGGGCTTTACCTATGTAGTCTTATCAGATGCAAAGTTAGCTAATTTTCTTGATTATTTCAAGAATGTCGCCACTTTTTCGTCATTTCATGAGCGTTATCTTTCGTTTCTCCCCCTTTATCTTCTCCTGGGCTATGCGACGCTCCACTTCACGCCCCTTCTCGGCGGGGATGGCGGCCAGGGCGTAGTGGTCGTAGACATCGATCTTGCCTATCTCGCCCGCCTCAAGGCCTCCGGCCTTGACCAGGAACCCCACTATGTCGCCGCGCGAGAGCTTCTCCTTCTTGCCGGCCGAGAAATAGAGGGTCGCCTTCTCGGCCTTGGGAGAGCGGGGCGCGGAGGTGTCGAGATGGTAGTCGTCATCGAAGCTGACCCAGGGCTTGACGTCCTCGTCGGGCCCGATGAGCAGGTAGACGTCTCCCTCGGCGTCCACGCGCGCCGTGCGCCCGTTGCGGTGGGTGTAGACCTCCTCGGTCAGGGGCTGGTGGTAGTGCACGACGTCCTTCACCCCCTCGATGTCGAGGCCGCGCGCGGCCAGGTCGGTGGCCACCAGCACGGGGCACGACCCGTTGTTGAAGCGTGCTATGGCCGTCTCGCGTTCCCTCTGCTCCAGGGCGCCGTGGTAAAGCGTGCAGGCCACGCCCTCCTTGCGCAGGTATTCGGCCACGCGCTCGGCGCTCTCGCGATGGTTGACGAAGACTATGGTGCGTTCCTGCCTGCCGGCGCGGGCCGAGAGATTGCGCAGCAGGGTGACAAGCCCGGCGAGCTTGTCGCGGTCGTCGCTGTCGACGCGGTGCACCCTCAGGCGCCGCTTCAGCTCCTTGTTGCCCCCCAGGAAGTCGAGGGTCAGCGGGTCGGTGAGCTTCAGGAATGGCGGCAGCTCCTCGGCACGCGTGGCCGAGGTCAGGATAATGCGGCTGACGTTCTTCATGCGGTTGAAGATCTTGCGCATGTCCTCCTCGAAGCCCAGTTCGAGGCTCTTGTCAAACTCGTCGAGCACCACGATGCGCACCGGCGTCAGGTCCACGTTGCCGCGCCGGGCATGGTCGAGCAGTCGGCCGGGTGTGGCCACTATCACGTCGGGCGTCACCGACAGGGTGTTGACCTCGTCCTCCACCTTGTGGCCTCCGTAGAGGGCCGATACCTTGAAACCGGCGGCTATCTGCCCGAGCACGCCCACGATCTGGAGCACCAGCTCCCGCGACGGAGCTATCACAACGGCCTGAACGCGCCCCGTCGGGGCCTTCAGCATCTTGAGCATCGGCAGGGCGAATGCGAGGGTCTTGCCGCTGCCTGTCGGCGACAGCAATATGATGTCGCGCTTGTCGGTGGCGGCGCCCATCATCTTCTTCTGCATGTCGTTGAGGGCCGCAATCCCGAGACGCGACTCCACCAACGGCAAAAATTCCTTTTCTCTCATAAAGCTATAACGCCCAGCCTCCCTCTTAGGTTCCCAATGTGCGATGTGCGGCGCCCAAGTCGCATTCCCCCTCCTGCTTGTGCGGCGCCCAAGGGGCGCCGAGCCGCTCCCTCCCCTCAGGATATCCGGCTCCAGTCCATGCCCCGGGCGAAACGCCTCGCCAGCTCGGCATTGAGGATGGCAGCATCGGCGGGAGCGACCTTCTCCGGCGCCTCGAGCAGACGCGAGGCCTCGGCCCGGGCCTGCTCCAGTATCTGGCCGTCCTGCGTAAGGCTTGCCACCCGCAGATTGAAGGCCAGGCCGCTCTGCATCGTCCCCTCCATGTCGCCCGGCCCCCGCAGCTTCATGTCGGCCTCCGAGATGAGGAAGCCGTCCGTGGTCTCGGTCATTATCTCAAGGCGTCGCCGCGTCGTGGCCGCTATCTTGCGCTTGGTCATCAGGATGCAATAGCTCTTGTCGGCCCCTCGCCCCACACGCCCGCGAAGCTGGTGAAGCTGCGAGAGGCCGAAGCGTTCGGAATTCTCTATCACCATCACGGAGGCGTTGGGCACGTTGACCCCCACCTCGATGACGGTGGTGGCCACCAGGATCCGGGCCTCGCCGCTGACGAAGAGGCTCATCTGGTGGTCTTTCTCGGCCGCCTTCATCTGCCCGTGCACGTAGGCCACTCGAAAGTCGCTGAAAGTCTCGCGGATCGCCTCATACCCCTCCTCCAGGCTCCGGAGGTCGAGCTTTTCGTTCTCGTGCACGAGGGGATAGACGATATAGGCCTGACGTCCGGCGCGCAGCTCGCGCGTGATATGGCGGTAGACCTCCATGCGGTTGTCGTCATAGCGCAGCCACGTGTCGATAGGCTTGCGCCCGGGGGGGAGCTCGTCAATGACGGATACGTCCAGGTCGCCGTAAACGGTCATGGCCAGTGTGCGCGGTATCGGCGTGGCCGTCATCACCAGCACATGGGGCGGGGTGCTGTTCTTGGCCCACATCTTGGCCCTCTGGGCCACTCCGAAACGGTGCTGCTCGTCGATGACCGCCACCCCGAGGCTGCGAAACTGCACGCTCTCCTCGATCAGGGCGTGCGTGCCGACCAATATCTGTATGCTCCCGTCCATGAGCCCGTCGTGGATCTCGCGTCGCTCGGAGGCGCGGGTGCTTCCGGTCAGGACGCGCACGTTCAGGCCCAGAGGCTCGGCCCACTCGCGGAGGCTCTCGCCGTGCTGTCGGGCCAATATCTCGGTGGGCGCCATCAGGGTGGCCTGAAGGCCGTTGTCGATGGCCATAAGCATCGTCATGAAGGCCACGAGCGTCTTGCCGCTTCCGACATCCCCCTGCAGAAGGCGGTTCATCTGGCGCCCGGTGCGCATGTCGTCGCGTATCTCGCGCAAGACCCTCTTCTGCGCCCCCGTCAGGCTGAAGGGGAGCACTCGATTGTAGAAGCCGTTGAAATACTCGCCGATGCGCCCGAGGACGTGGCCGGCTATCGATGCGGTGCGACGCTTGGCATAGCGTAGTATGTTGAGCTCCAGATAGAAAAGCTCCTCGAATTTCATCCTCTCCGTGGCCTTCTGCAACGCCGGCACCGACGAAGGCTGGTGCATGTTGGCCACTGCCTCGCGCAGGGGCATGAGGTGAAGGCGCTGCACCATCTCGGCAGGCAACGCCTCCTGCAGGTCGTCCATGGCCGGGCAGGAGAGGAGGTTGGCCATCATCCTCTGCATCACCCCCTGTGTGAAGGAGCGTCGCCGCAGGGTCTCTGTCAGGGAGTAGACGCCGCGCAGGCCCTCGGCCGGCTTGTCGGGGTCGTAGGCCTCGATCTCGGGATGCGACATCTGCCAGGTGCCATAGTAGAGGGTGGCCTTGCCGAAAAGCACATACATGGTGCCGACATGCACCCTCGACTGCACCCCGGCGATGCCGCTAAACCAGGTCACCTCCAGCGTGTCCCGTCCGTCGCTGAATAGTCCCTTCAGACGCTTCTTGGCACCCTCCCCCTCGACCACGAAACTCACGAACTGCCCGATGATCTGGATGGCTGGCATCTCGGTGCCGGTCAGTTCCGATATGCGGTAGTAGCGCGAGCGGTCGACATGGCGGTATGGGAAGGTGTAGAGCAGGTCGCGCAGCGTCCTGACCTCCAGCTCCTGCGTCAGCAGCTTGGCACGCAGAGGTCCCACCCCCTTGAGAAATTCCAGGGGCATGGCATCCAGCCTATTGACCCGCGAGACAGCTTCCATGTTACTATCCAAGAAGGCTCCTTTCCGCCAGCACAAAGTCCTGCGGATGAGTCACCTTTATATTGCCAGCATCCCCCTCGTAAAGGGCTATCGGGCATAGAGGCTCGACGATGGAGGCGTCGTCGGTATAGGTGCGCCCCGGCTCCCGGTGCCCGAAAGCATCCATCAGGAGGGCAGCATCGAAGACCTGCGGCGTCTGGACTGCCACATACCGGCTTCGGTCCACGCTCCGGCTCCCGCCGGGCGCGTACGCCTCTGTCGAAGCAGCCTTGTCTCCAGAGGTCGGAAGAAGCTCGCGCAGGGAGTCGGTCACGGCCACCACCGGGACGGCGGTGCGCTCGCGCCCAGCCGTCTCCCAGCCCCGGGCAATCACCTCGCCGCTGACGCAGCATCGAGCCCCGTCGTGCACGGCGATCAGGTCTCCCTGCCCGGCGCCGAGACCCGCGATACGGCTCAGCGCTCCGGCCACCGACTCCACCCTGTCCCGGCCTCCGGGGGTCACCTCGTGCGGTATCCTGTCCTCCGCCGGGAGGGCGTCGAAGAGGCGCCTCCACTCCCCCATCCAGTCGGGGTGCACCACCATGACGAGACGCGTCTCAGGGTCCTGGAGATGAAAAGCGCGGAGCGACCACCATATCAGTGGCCGCCCTGCGACTTCGCGAAACTGCTTGGGCACGGAGCCCCCGGCGCGTGTGCCGGAGCCTCCGCCCAGTATCACAGCGTATTTCGCCATGGCGTCATCACATGTTCATGCCGCCGTCGAACTGGATCACCTGGCTGATGAACTAGCTCGACAGGTCGGAGGCCAGGGAGGTGGCCA
>CAZHCM010000142.1:0-5097 GCA_964531005.1 uncultured Sangeribacter sp.
GGGGGGGGGGGGGGGGGGGGGGGTGTTTTGGGGGGGGGGGGGGGGTGGGGGGGGTGGGGGGGGAGGGGGGGGGGGTGGGTTTGGGGCGTTTGTTGGGGGGGGGGGGGGGGGGGCGGTGGGGTCTTGGAGCCAGAGGATGATGGTGGCGTCCTGGATGGTGCGTCGGGCGCGTTGGATGCCTTGGAGCTCGATGGGGTCGGCGGTGTCGGTGCGCAGGCCGGCGGTGTCGATGAAGCGGTAGAGGATGCCCTGGAGTTCGATGGTGTCTTCGATGGTGTCGCGGGTGGTGCCGGGGATGGGGCTGACGATGGCTTTGTCGTCGGCGAGGAGATGGTTGAGCAGCGAGGATTTGCCGGCGTTGGGCTGGCCGGCTATGGCCACGGGTACGCCGCTTTTGAGCACTCGGCCTGTGGCGTAGGAGCTGGCGAGCGAGGCTACTGTGTCGCGCACTTGCGAGGCAAGTGTGATTAGCTCCGTGCGGTCGGCAAACTCGACTTCCTCCTCGGCGAAGTCGAGTTCGAGTTCGAGCATGGAGGCGAAGTGGATCAGGCGTTCGCGCAGGTCGGAGAATACGCGGGAGTATTGGCCCCGGGTCTGGGAGATGGCGAGGCGGTGGGCTGCCTGCGATGAGGAGGCGATGAGGTCGGCCACGCCTTCGGCCTGGGCCAGGTCGAGGCGGCCGTTGAGGAAGGCACGTTGGGTGAACTCGCCCGGTTCTGCGGGGCGGGCGCCGGCGGCCGTCAGGGCCTGCATCAGGGTGCGGGCGATGTAGGGGGAGCCGTGGATGGTAAGCTCCACGGTGTCTTCGCCGGTGAAGGAGTTGGGGGCACGCCAGACTGTGGCGACGGCGTCGTCGAGGGGCTGGCCTTGGAGGTCTGCGAGCAGGCCGTGGGAGGCGTGGCGGGCGGGGGTCTGGGCCAGGGGGCGGCTCCCCTGCCAGAGCCGGTCGGCGATCTGGATGGCCTGGGGGCCGGAGATGCGGATTATGGTGAGGGCGCCGCCTGGGGCGGTGGCTGGGGCTGCTATGGTCATAAGGGGGTCAGCGGGGGTTGTTCCAGGCTTTGAAATTGGCGGTGGATTCTATCTGGGACTGGAGGGGATCGGGGAGCTCGGGGAGGAAGTCGTAGCCGAGTAGGGCTTCGAGGTCGTCTACGGGCATGGAGTAGGACTGCATGTTGCCGGGGGCGCGGTCGTTGGGGTAGGCGAAGGCTATGGCGCGTGGCTCGGGGGCGTGCAAGGCGTAGATGACCTTGAAGAAGCCGGAGGGGACGCGCACACCGGTCTGCCCGATGCGGCGGGTGTCGGTTTCGGCGTAGATGGGCCCGGCGATGATGATCAGGGCGGAGTCGCGGTTGGCCCATAGGCGCTCCTTCTCTTCGAGGGTTTTCCAGGCGCCGGCGTTCAGTTCATGTTTCTGAGGGCACATGTTGGCCATGGAGAAACAGTCGGTCATGGCGTCGGGGTGCCATTTCTGGTCGGCGGCAGGGATGATGTGGCCGCGGTCGAAGCCGGAGCGGGTGTAGTCGGCCGTTGAGGGGCACCCGTCGATGTCGGGGTCTTGCCAGAAGTTGTTGTCGCGGTTGGAGGGGCCGTCTGTTTCGGAGGCGAGGAGTTCCCAGGCCACGTAGTTGGGGGTGTGGTTGGAGGAGTTGAAGTTCAGGGTGAAGCCGTGGTAGTCCTTGGTCTGGGAGGGGGTCTGGGAGGGGAGGAGAACGGGGGTGGACCCTGGGAGCCCACTCCGGCTGAAGCCGGAGCCCGGTAGGGAGGAGGACTCGGGAGACTGGGCTCGGTGTTGCTGCCAGTAGGTGAAGAGGAGGATGGCGGCTATCACGGCCAGGGGGATCCAGGGTGAGGTCTTGCGTTTGGATGTCTTTCTTCTTGCCATTTTGTCTGGGGGTTAGAGGGGGCGAAGATAGTGAAAAAATCTGAGATTTCGGGGATTTTGGGGATAAAAAAGGAGGCCCCACCCGGGGCCTCCTTTTTTATGGACCGGAGGCGGAGCCTCCGAGCGGGAGCAAAAAGCTCCGCTTAACAGGGGAAGGGCGCTGGGCGCCCACTCCGGCTGAAGCCGGAGCCCGGTGGGGAGAGATGGCGTTGCTTCGCTCGCCTTGGATCTCCGGCTGAAGCCGGCGCCCGGTGGGAGAGAGGGGGGCGCTTCGCTCGCCTTGGATCTCCGGCTGAAGCCGGAGCCCGGTAAGGGGGATTAGAGGCGGACCTTGGCGGCTTTGGAGCCTGTGACGCGGATGAAGACGCCGTTGGAGGGGTTGAGGACGCGCTGGCCCTGGAGAGTGAAGTAGACGGGCTCTGCGTCGGTGTCGGCGTCGATGGAGCCGATGGAGGTGGTGAACTCGCCTCCGAAGCCTACGCCTGCCGCCAGGGTGTTGATGCCCACCTTCACGCCGTGGTCGCCATATGCCTCGAAGACGTCGGGGGTGATGAGCCAGGAGTGGGTGTTGATGTCGCAGTTACCATCCCATCTACAGTCGTTGGTGAAGCCGCTTTCGGTGACGGTCACGTTGCTGTCACCGAGGGGGCCGTAGGTGGTCTGGGCCTTGGTCTCGGCGTCGTAGCCCACGAATCTTACGGATACGGGCTCCGTGGGGGTGGGGTCGAGCTTCAGATAGCCGATGTAGATGCCGTCGGATTCCTGGGTGAGACGTACGGCGTCCTCGTTGAGGACGTTACCGCAGAAGCTGCCGACGAGGTAGACGCCGCTTTCGAGGGGCATCGAGAGGCCTTCGTAGGCGAGGGTTACTGCGGGTGCCTGCACGCCGTTCTGCTCGGCCACGAGGCTGATGCTGCCGTTGGGGGAGGTACGGGGAATCTCGATGCCGGTCTCGTGGTCGTAGACCTCATGGCCGGCGGGGGAGTCGGCTACGCGGCGGGCGCTGTAGGAGGCCGAGGGGGTCACCATGTAGTGGATTGTCATCCCTTCGAGAGGAGCGTTGGGGAGACGGAAGAGGTGATGGTCGGCGTTGGTGGTGAGCAGGTGGGTGTGTGTGCCCTTGAGCAGGAGGTCGCCTTCGATCATGAAGAGGTCCTCGAGGGTGGGACGGTCGATGTGGACATCCACGTTGACGTCGATGGTGCCCTCGTGGCCCAGGTAGAACTCGGTCTCGGGGAGGGAGATGGACATCAGGTAGCTTCCTACGGGCATGCCGTAGGGGTAGTCGATCTCGAAGTATCCCTCCTCATGGAAAGCGAGGGGAGTGTCGGGGACGTGGATGTTGGCGTCGTTGTTGACATCGGTGAAAGTCACCTGAGCGTTGTCGATGGCATAGCCGTCGGGGAGGCCTTCGAGGTGCACGAGGATGTTGGCGCCGGTGGGAGTCTTGACGGGGGAGACGGCGGAGTTGACGTACTTGCCAGTCTCCTCGTCGAGGGTGCGTACGGATACCTTGCCGATGTTGAGCTCCTCCTTGCCGAAGAGCTCTGTCTCCACGAAGAGCTGGATGGCAGTCTGGCTGGTGGCATAGGCGCAGAAGCGGGGGGCGGAGGCGTTGTATTGGAGTTTGCCTGCGGTGCCAAAATCAATCACCGTGTTGGCGCCGCTCACGCTGATGGAGACATACTGGGGTGTGTCGGAGGAAGCGAGCTTCTTTGCGGTAGTCGAGGTCACGTACTGGCCATTCTCCATCTGCAGGGCGTACTTGCCTTCCTCGTTTTTGAGGAGAGTGAAGATGTGTGCCTCGTCTGCAGGGGTGGCGATGGATACGCTCGTTTGGGAAAGGCCGTTTTGAGTGATGTTGGGCAGATAGGTGTTGCTGCCCATGCTGCCGGCTACATAGCCTTTGTCACGATAGGCTATGATCACCTTGGAGCCGTCCTTGAGTTGGTCGGTGTCGGTGAGGAGCTGGTACTCGATAGTGCTTTCGACCTCGCCCACCTTGACGGTGAAGTAGGCGCTTGCCGAGGCGTGTGTGCCGTCGCCGTCGTAGTAGGCGGTGACGGTGGCTATGCCCATGACGCCGTTGTCATTGGTGAGGATGCAACCGTCTTCGATGGTGAGGAGGTTGTCGTTGGAGCATACCCATCTGATCTCGTCGTCGGAGATGAAGTCGGAGTGGTTGAGAGTTGGGATATCGTAGATGTCATTCAGGTCGGCATCGATGTGGTCGGTCTCGAAGTAGAAGACAGGCTGGATGCGGGGGTCGTGGTAGATGACTTTCATTGAGACGATGGCTGGGGCGTATGTCTCATTGCCGGGGAAGGTTGCGGTCAGGAAAGTCTCGCCGTAGGAGTCGCCCTCGAAGTAGGGGAGGTTGGTGTTGGCGTCGATGCCCACCACGTGGTGGTTCTCGGAGGAGAAGGTGATCTCGGAGAGGTCGATTTCCAGGCATTCGAAATAGTTGAGGATATCGAACTCGTCGGTGATGTCAGCGTCGGTGAGTTCGAGGGAGTCCTGGGTGAAGGAGAGGCGGGCAGCTTCGCGCAGGGGAGCTCCTACGAAGAGGTAGAAATCCTTCTGATTTGATTTCGCCGCATATGTGGTGAAACGAGGGCTAGTGTAATTGTATTGAAAAAAGAGGTCGTCACCCATCTCAACATGTACGCTTCCATCCGATTCCGATACGGAAAGAGTGGCATACTGAGGGTCACTCGTATAAGAAAGGCTGGTGGTGGCTGTGGAGTGGAGATAGGTCTGAGTGCCGTCGCTGTCAGTTAGAGCGAACGCAAATTGATTTTCGCCTTCGCCTTTTACGATAGTGTGGATAACTGCATTGCCGGTATTCTCAAACTGTTTGGTGTCGCTTGTGAGCCCTTCCAGATCTTCGGCTAAAATATACTTGCCGGAGGAGTACAACTCTCCGGCGACTTTGCCTTTGCTTGGATAGGCAAAGATGACGGTTGCTCCGTCTTTCAGCTGGTCGAGCTCAGTGACCAAGGAGTAGACGGTGGGGGCCGCCTGGAGGAGGGCTGGAGCCAGGGCCAGGGCGGCGGTTGTTAGGAGAAATTTATTCATTTGTTATGGTTTGGATATAATTTGGGGGCAAAATTAGGGAAAATCTGGGTGATTTGCAAGTTATGGGGTGGATTTTTGATTATTTTTAGGGTTTGGGGCGGGGGATTGGAGGGCTTTGGGGGCTCAGCGCCCCT
>CAZHCM010000143.1:0-5090 GCA_964531005.1 uncultured Sangeribacter sp.
GCCTGGTTCCACTGGGCCTCGTAGATGTCGTTGCCTGCGGTGCCGATCTTGGTGGAGAGCAGGGGCACGCACTCGGTCAGCTCGGACTCGATGAAGTCGAAGAGCGCCTGCGGCTCCACCTGTCCCTTTGAGTTGAGGCTCACGTCCTTGCTGACGGCCAGCGGGACGTTGCGAAACTGGTCGAGCAGGCGGATATAGAACCATGCACGAAGCACACGGCACTGCGCCTTGAGGTTGTTAAACTCCTCCTCCGAGAATCCGAAGCGGTCGGCCGAGAGGGTCTGGAGGTCGTCGATGACGTAGTTGGCCTGCATGATGCCCTGGTAGCAGCCGTTCCATTCGGTCTCGATGGTGCCTTCCTCGATGGTCCAGGTGTGGTAGTGGTAGCGGCGCCAGACGCCTCCGTCGTCCCACCATCCGTCGCGCGAGGGGGTGATGAGCTGGTCGGCGCTCAGCTCGTTGAGCACATGGCGGCTCTGGATGCTCCAGAAGCCATGCTCGAAGGGGCGGAAGACGGCGCGGATCACGTCGTTGCGTGTGTTGTAGTAGTTCTGGGATGCCACCTGGTCGTAGACATTCTCGTCCAGGTTGGTGCAGGATGCCATGCAGAGGAGTCCCAGGGAGAGAGGGGCGAGGTATTTATGGAGTTTCATTGTGAGAGGTCGGATGATGAGGTTAGAAATCGAGTTGCACGCCGAGGATGAACTGACGGCAGGAGGGATAGTAGGTGCGCGAGCCTGTGGCGCCCGGGGTCAGACCGTTGATCTGGAAGGATGAAGGGTCCACGCCGCTGTAGGAGGTGATGGTGAAGAGGTTCTTGGCGGTGAAGGTCAGGCGCAGGGAGTCGAGGAATCGCTTGTTGATGTTGAAGGTGTATCCCAGGGTCAGGGCATCGAGTTTCACGTAGTCGCCCTTCTCGAGATAGTAGTCGGTCACCTCCTGGCTCCCCTTGAGCACGTCATACTTCGTGTAGGCCTTCTCCATGACGTTGCCCATGAAGGACTGGTGGCCGTAGTAGAAGTCGTGGATGTTGAAGATGTCGTAGCCGAAGGCGCCGCGGAAGAAGAGGGAGAGATCCCAGTTGCGGTAGCGGAAGGTGTGGGTCATCGAGGCTGTGAACTTCGGAAGGCCGTTGCCTACGATCTGTCGGTCATCCTCGGTGCCTTCGGAGGCGAGCTTGAGGTTGCCATCCTTGTCGTAGATCACCCAGTTGCCCTTATCGTCGATGCCTGCGTAGCGATACATGTAGAAGTTGCCCAGGCGCTTGCCCTGCTCGATGCGCTGCAGGTTGTGGAAGGGGTAGGGGTCTTCGGTGCCGACCATGTCGTAGTAGTCCTGGCCGACGTATTCGGAGTTGCTGAAGTTGACAAACTTGTTGTCCATCGTCGCTCCCACGAAGTCGATGGTGTAGGAGAAGTCGCGGGTGTCCACTGCGCGCCAACGGAGGTCAAACTCGAAGCCGGAGTTGCGCATCGTGCCTACGTTGACGAATGTGGTGCTGAAGAGATAGGGGGGCACCGACACGTCGTAGTCTCCGAGGAGGTCCTGCTGGTGGCGGGTGTAGTAGTTGAGCGAGCCGGAGAGAGCGCCGTCAAGCACGGAGAAGTCAATGCCGACGTTCCAGTTCTTGGCCTTCTCCCAGTGCAGGTCGGGGTTGACGTTCTTGCCGGGACCCCACACCTGATAGTACTTGCCTTGGTAATAGTAGTATCCGAAACCGCTCATGGTGTTGAGCGACATGTAGTTGCCGAAATCCTGGTTGCCGGTCTCGCCGTAGTCGGCGCGGAGCTTGAGTTCGTTGAGCCAGCTCAGGCCGCGCATGAAAGGCTCCTGGCCGATGCGCCAGCCGAGGGAGACGGCGGGGAAGTTGCCCCACTTGTGATTGGCGCCAAACTTCGACGAGCCTTCGTGGCGCAGCGAGGCGGTGGCGATGTAGCGGCCGTTCCAGTCGTAGCTCACGCGGCCGAAGAAGGATATGAGCTTGCAGTCGTTCTTGTAGCTGCCCAGGCCTACGTGCCCCTCCTCGACGGCCCACTGGCCGGAGCCGAGGTTGTTGGCGCCGAGGCCGTCGTTGGGGAAGTCCTTGTTGTCGGCGTTCATGCCCGAGTATTGGCTGTACTGGTAGGAGTAGCCGAGCATGGCCTTGACGTTGTTGTTGCCGAAGGCTCCGGTGTAGTTGAAGAGCCATTCGAGGCTGCGCTGGTATCCCTTGGAGTAGCTGCGCGAGCCCTCGCCGTCATAGCCGCTGTTCTGGGCCAGGGTGGAGGTCGACGGGCGGAACCAGTAGTTGAAGTTGGAGTCCTCGTGGTCGGCCAGCGTCACCTGGGTGCTCAGGGTCTGCGAAGGCCAGGAGTCGGGGGCGAAGAGAGGGAGGATGTTGAGTTTTACGGTGGCGTCGGTCTCCAGGAGCTTCGTGGTGGCCGAGTTGTCTTCCAGCGCCATCATCTCCACGGGGTTGTAGCCGGCGGTCTGGCCGGTGAAGTTGGTGTATTGTGCGCGGGTCTCGTCCCAGATAGGTGTGGTGGGATTGGCTTCGAGGGCGTTGCGGAAGACATCCCACGAGGCCACCTTGCGCTCGATGATGCGGGGAGCCACGTTGAGGTTGATGGAGAGCAGTCCTCCCTTGGTGGTATGGTTGACCGATGCGCGACCACCGAACTCTTCGCGGTTGGAGTAGCGGTCCACGCCGTTCTGGGTGCGGTAGTCCACCGTGGCGCGGTAGTTGGTGCGCTCGTTGCCGCCGCTGATGCTGACGGTGTGCGACGTGCCCCAGCCGGTGCGGGTGACGGCGTCGAGCCAGTCATCGTTGCCCCCGAGGTCCACGCCGTTGACGGCGTCGGCACGCAGGGCGCGATATGACTCGGCATTGAGCATCTTGAGTTCATGGTTGGCGACGTTGGCGGTGGCCGTGCCTACATAGGAGGTGTGCACCACGCCGTCGCGCGAACCCTTCTTGGTGGTCACAACAATCACACCGTTGGAGCCACGCGTACCGTAGATGGCGGCCGCCGCACCATCCTTGAGGATGTCGAAGCTGGCGATGTCGTTGGGGTTGAGGTTGGTAAGATTGCCCCCCGGCACGCCGTCGATCACGACGAGCGGCCCGAGGCCTGCGGCGCGCGACGAGACGCCGCGGATCTGGATAGAGGCCTGGTTGTTGGGGTCGCCCACGCCTGTGTTGGTGATGGAGACGCCGGGCACCTTGCCCTGAATCATCATTGTGGGGTCAAGCGAGCTGGAGGCGAGGAAGTCTTCCGAGCCGATGTGGGCCACGGTGGAGGTGACTTCCTTCTTGTCCATGGTGCCGTATCCGACCACGACCACCTCGCTCAGTGTCTCGTGGCTCTCCTGGAGACGCACCTCTATATTGGAGCGGTCTTTCAGGGGGATCTCCTGGGTCTCGTATCCCACATAGCTGATGATGATGGTGGCGTTGGGGTCCACATTGGCTATGGAGAAATTGCCGTCAAGGTCGGTGGCGGCGCCCTGCGCCTTATTCTTTACTGTGACGGAAGCTCCGATCAGGGGCTCGTTGTCTTTGGCGTCCAGGACTACGCCTTTAAGGTCGAGTGCCTGGGCGAGGGCCGGGGTCAGACTCAGTATCGCTCCTGCGAGGAGCCTGGCGCCGATGGATGTTTTTGAAAGGTCCATGATGGGGTTGGTTTTACAGTTACGCTGCAAAATTACAACCGCCGCGCAGCCTCCGCAAGTAGTTTAGGACGATGTTAAATCGAATTAAGATGTGCTAAGACTGATAATCAACGATTTAATATAAGTATAATAGGGTGTGAATTAAGATTTATTTTGCCGAAATTAAGGGGCGATTAAGGCTTCGGAATGGCCATGATCCGGGCTTCAAAGTCCTTGCCGGGCACCGTGGCTTTCGACTTGACGCGTGTGCGATAGACGTAGACGGTGTTGACGGAAAGATTGAGGTATTCGGCGATCTCCTGGGTGTCGGTGATGCCCAGTCGCAGGAGGGCGAAAATACGAATGTCCATAGGCAGCTCCGTGGCGTCCTCGGCGAGCATCGGGGCGTCGGCAGGGAAGAGGGCGTTGACCTCGCGGATGAAATTGGGGAAGAGCGAGAGGAAGGCTTTGTCGAAAGACTGGTATATGCGTGCCCGCTCCTCCTTGATGCCGAGTTCGTAGGGGAAGAACTTCACTTTGTCGTATTTCTTCTCCTTGAGTGACTTCAGCATTTGGCGTGACTGTTCCTCCACCTTGTTGACGAAATTGGAGTTGATGTAGAGGGTCTGCATGATATACTGGTCCTTGATCTCCGTCACCTCATGCAGCTTGGATAACAGGTCGTTGAGTTCGGCGTTCTTGGCGTCCAGTTGCTCCGACTTCTCGCGCAGGGCAAGGTGTGCAGCCTCGATGTTGCGGTTCTTCTTGCGTATCTTGAGCAGGAGCCAAACGCTGAGCAGAAGGAGCAGGAAGATGGCGAAGGCCACTGTGCCCATCAGCCAGACACGGTTTTTCATGCCGCCGTGCTGCTCTACCTCGATCATGCGCATCGTAGTGCTGGTCTCCTCCTTGCGCAGGTGGGAGTTGTAGAAGTCGGCATCGTCGAAGGCGATATGGATCAGGGCGTAGGCCCGGTCGTTGTCTCCGGCGGAGTGGAGGAGTTCGGCGAGCATCTTGGCGGCCGTGGTCTCCTTGATGTTTCCACGGATGTCATGGATGGCGGAGAGGGCAAGGAAATGCATGGCATCCTCCGTACGTCCCAATTCGAGATATTCACGCCCGATGATGGAGTATTGCACGGCCTTATGGTGGTCGGAAAAATCATGGCGCGAGAGGAGCTTGAGACGTTTCTCGATGTCTCGGGCAGTTGCCGGGGAGAGGAGTTGTTCTCGTTCCAGGATTGCCAGGGCATGTTGGGCCTGTGACGGGTCGGTGTGGGCGATCAGGGAGTCGAGTAGAGCTATTCGTTGGTCGTTATAGAGTCTGCCGAGGGGAGTCGAGGGGCCACCTACGTAGGCGCTCAGGTTTTGGGCGTATCGGTTGCAAAGATGGTAGTAGGCCGGGAGGTATGACTCGGGGAGATCCTCGGCGTGCAATTCTGCCTTCGTCTCAGCGGCCTC